>PWZB01000198.1 GCA_003567625.1 Bacteroidales bacterium
GCCATGCTGCCCGTCGAAGCTTCTTCCTTCCGGTGATCCGACGGAAATTATCTGTTCGGTAAGATTCCCGCCCAAGTCCATAACTCCGTAATATGAAGCGCCTGCTTTTACCCTGTCGCTGGTTGGCGTTGCAAATATCCCTGCCCTGACGGGCCCGTCAACATTATCATCGTTAAGATCAAGATGGCAATTGGCATCACTGTTGACAGGGAGCTCACTCTCTTCTCCGTCGTTTGTTATACCCTCTATAACAATAGTGGTACCACCCAGATCGTAAGGTTCGCCCCACGGCATTTCGTCAAGTACAGGTACTCCCGGGCCCCTTGCTAATTTTTCATACTCCAGCTCCGTGACAGGCCGTAATCCCGCCCAATCAGCATAAGCAACGCCATCGGCAAAAGTCAGATAATTGCACGGAAGATGTTGCCCGTCATCAGACTGGTTAGGAACACCGTCGTCATTCAGATCATTATATAAAACCAAAGGCTCGTTAGCCGCAAAAGTATAATCTGTACGAACCCCGTTTCGTGAACGGGGATAATCCCTGTCGGACATAACATATCTGTTTGAAACGGAAGTTTGGCTTGGTGTGATATTCGTTTGAAATCTATAGTTTTGTTGCTCACGGGTTAAAGCATTTAAAAAATCAACATATTGCTTTTGTGTAATATTGTATTTCATAACATAAAAACTCTGAAACCCTTTGGGGTAGTGTTCAGGCAGTAATTTTTCACTTGCAGGGTCATCAATGTTAAAATCATCTGCATATCCGGGTTGCTGCCCGGAGCCGTCATGATTATTGCCGAGATTCCCGGCGGTGGTGCCTCCCAAAACTATTTCACCTTCACTTGTTATATGATATGGGTCAGAAGAACCGATTATATGAAACATGCCGAGAATATCGTCGGTATTCCCATCCCCCACATAAAAACTCCCTTCAGGAATATAAACCATCTCTATTGCATAAACGTTTACAATGATCTCATCCAAATCTTCAAGGCCGTTATCTTCTTTATAGCGCCACCTGACACGGACATCTTCCAGCGTTATATCGCCCCAGCCCGCACTGGCACGTTGTATAAAAAGCCCTTTCTGATCGGAGGATACTATAATTTCCGATCCGCTTGGTGCTGTATAACCCGAAGTGTATATGTTTATATGCTCCCAGGGCTCATCCTCACTTTGAAATTTTGCAAATACCCATGCAGCATCGTGATTAGTTGAAGTACGCCACGAATTTTCCCACGATATGTCAAAAACTATTTCAATGTATTCCGAACCAGGCGTGTCGTCATGATTGTGTAACCGGACATTGTCGATTTCAATGCTGTTTCCTTTGATAATTACCGGAAACAAAAAGATTGTAAAACCTAAAAAACAGCTTATTAAATATTTCATCATAATAAAATTTGTTTTAATTTGTACGATGCAACCCTCATGTTGCTTATTTTATTATGTTGTGTTTGTGTTTTTTGAAACATGAGGGTTTCATGACATTAATTGTTTTAGTTTTAAATCCCGCAAATGCAGGAATATTTTTTTATTTAACGGAGTGAAACAGTATTGTTTCATACTACAAATTTAACTTTTTTTATCGTAAATTCAAATTTATTAATATATCGAATTACGAATATTTCATTCTTTCCGGCTGCCAGCTGCCGACGGAAGTCATACCGATTACCTCTCGTCACCCGTCACCCTCAACTATAGCTTATGAACCAATCAGCTAAATATTAATATTTTTGCGTTTTTAAAATCAATTCACTTCAGACAGGAACCTGTTAAATTTTACGAATTTTTCTTTCATAAAGTTATAGTTATTCACACCTGAAATCTTCCCGTCTTCAATAAACACCAGGAAAGTGCATTTTTTCATGATTTGTATATGGTGGGTAACAAACAGGAATGTTTTATCTTTTGCCTCATTAATGACATAATTCATAAATTTTTCTTCGGTTTCGACGTCTAAAGCTGATGTGGCTTCATCGAAAATATAGAGATCGGGATTAAGGTATATTGCTCTTGCTATGCTTATTCTTTGAATTTGACCTGCTGATAGCTGAAAACCTCTTTCACCTACCACCGTTGACAAGCCTTCCGGCAAGCGTCCGATAAAGTCTTTTAACTGTGATTTTTCAACCGAATAGATCAGCCTGTCTTGATCAATATTTTTGTTACCGGATGAAAAAACTATATTTTGCTCTATTGTATCATCCATAATGAACGGATTTTGGGGAATGTAAGCTATTTTGCCGGCTAAAAGTTTTTTTTGCTTTAATAAATCGTATTTCCCTGCCATGATTCTTCCTTTGCCGGGTGAAAATATTCCTGCAATTATATCAACCAGGGTACTTTTCCCCGATCCTGTACGGCCGGTAATGCCAACAATAGTGCCTTTTTGTATTTTAAACGAAATATCTGATAACGTTTTTTCTTTCCTGCCGGAATAGGTGAATTCTATTCCATCTAATGTTATTGGAAAAATCTCCGGCATGATTACGCTGGGGATGTTTTCGGTTGCATATATTTGTTTTTTATCAACGAAATCCTGTTCGTTCAGGTCATTAAAAACTATTTCCACAGAAGGCTGGTTGTATTTTAACATGCTAATATTCAAAACGGATTGTTTGAATACGGGCAACAAACGTATGGCTGTTGCGGCAAACAGGGCAATCAAAGGGATGATCCCGGAAAGCTCTTTATCCTGGAAAATCAAAAGCAGGGTAATAAATAAAATTCCGAAAACGGAAATTATCTCTATAAAAGGCCGTATCTTAAAAGATGTCATAAGCCTGTGATGCATTGCCCGGGCTGTGCTTTCGGAACTTGAATGAAATGCTTCGGTAAAACGGCCCAGTTTGTCATAAAAGATTATCTCTTTTAATCCATCAAAAGCTTCCGTAACAATTTTATGCCTTTTCTTTCTGTGGTGAAATTCCTGGCGCCCGAAGTATTTGAGTTTTTTATGATAGGCGATATAGAACAGATAGCCGCCCAAAAACAAAAAAAATGTTGCCAGAAGTGTCATCCAAAAATTAACACAAAGCAGAAAACCAAAAATCAATGTCAGAAATATTAAATCGGAGAAAAGATTGCTCAGTGGTATCAGAAACTGGTTGAAAATGACAAAAATCTCACTGTTCAAATTTCGCAGATATTCCGAAGTGCTACGGCTTAAAGTAACAAGGTAAGGTGCCGAAAGGTATTTTTCAAAAAGGATCTTGCCTGCTCTTGTCTGTTCTTTGTAGAAAGTGTTTAACCTGGCATTTTGTATCCATACGACAAACATGTTTTTGGTTATAAAGACAATTATTATGAATACAGAAAAAGCTGCCAGGAATAATTCGGGAGATTTTTTCGAAAAAATAACAAGAAACTCCGGGAAAAACCTGCTTTCTTCCAAAAAACCCGGTGAAAACAGGAAATACAAAAATGCGGGTATTGAACCCAATCCGATGATCTCAAACATTGAGCCCGGTATGGACATAAGCGAAAGCCTGAGGATACGTTTGCGACTTCGTGGCTCGATCAACGAATAAGCCTTTCTTATGTTTTTTATGTCAACCATTAAAAACGGATCATTAATAAGTCTTTTGACAAAAAAGCAAAATATTTATCGAATTAAAGATTTTCATGCAATTAATGAACTTTTTTGCCCTGTTGAAATTTGTCGGTTTTATATCTTGCTTCAATTTGCTAAGTTATAAAAAGAACAGGATAATATACTATATATACGGGGAGTGTTAATCAAAATATAATTTTATGATTACCGGGTTAGCGGCATTTCTTCCACCTGTAATATTTCCAGGGAGTCTTCATCATAGACGAAGGCTATCACGGCACAATTTTCGGCTACCCATTCGTCATCCAAAGAAACGGAATAGCTTTTTGAAAAGAGGTCACCGGATAATATTGGCTCTTCGTTGAGTTGTTCGCCCCAGGTGGTGTTAATGCTTTTGCGTAGCACGTGGTTATGTTCGTATTCTTCAATTACACCATCGGGGTAATCGGGATTGTTGGTACGTTGCGGTTTAATTATCTTGTTCTCTGTTATAAAAGCAGAGATATAATATTGATTTTCAAGGCCTTTCAGTGCATGTACATTTAAATTCACTTCCAACTGTTTCGTGTTTGAATCGTGATGCAGTGATATATCGATACGCAGATCCGTTTCCAGGTCAATAATCTGGCTGATAGCTTCACCCCAGGCTGAGGGAGATATCAACCGGCTGCCGTCAAATGATTTGCGGTTTATCATACCTGTGGGATATGAAGAAACTCCGAAAAAATCGTGGAGGTCTTCGCCTTCCTCCGTCCTGAAATCGTAGCCAAACGGGCTTGCAGAGGGTTCTGCAAAAAACCCGGCATGGATTGACATAATAACAAGCCTGTCTCCGTAAAAATCGCTTAACTCTTTTGCAACCCGGCTGCCCTCAGGACAGTTAGGACACTGATGACCGGTAAACTCTTCCAGCAGCACTTTGCGTATATCCTCGCCGTTGCCGTTATTACCCTCATGATCGGTTATATATGGAGGATCAATTATATCGCATCCCGCGAAAAATAAAAAAAAGAAAAAACCCAGTATTACAGCCGGTGATATTTTTTTTATAATATACATATAACAAAAATTTGTATTTTTCTTTGTGAACTTGTGTTTGTCTTTTTGCTCCTTTTTGTTAAAAAATTTAACCACGAAGGACAAGGGCGCGAAGGTTTATTAAATTTACAATATTATGTTTTATTAATTTTTTTCTGATTTTCTAAAATTTTAAAAGCTGCTTGTCACGTTTAATGTAAATCCGTTTGATGCGGGCACTTTCCGGCATACCCCTCCCACACATATGACTCCCTCGCGTTGCTTGCCGTATGAAAGGCTGAAGCGGTTCCCGCCTTTGGTATATCCGGCGCTCAAAGTGTAATAGTGAATACGCAGGTCTTCAACCTCATTTCCATAATTATACTGATCGCTGATAGCGAAAAACCAGTTGGGAGCGATAGTGTATTCGATCATAGCCATAGCCCAGCTTTGATTATCCTGCCTGGTATAAAGATGTTGCAATTCCCACCTGATGCTCCTTCTTTGCGGCAGGCGGTGCGTTACATCAGCTATGACCACGTGAGCATATACTATTTCTTTATCAACATACCCTTCAATAACGTTTTGGTTATAATTGATGTATGCGTATGATAATAATCCTCGCAGGGTTGGTGAGAACCTCCTGTTTATTTCGATATTGAAGTCCTGAAAATATTTTTCATCACCAATGCGGAAAAAATCGGAGTGATATCCGTCTGTACCTGCTTGGCCTACAGGTATTGTGTCGTGGATTCTTTCTTTATGTATTGAGTTTGCGCGGCTGTAGTTGATGGTAACGTTTGTGCCATATTGCCCGCCCAGGGTTGTTTCTCGTGGCAGGCTGAATGTCAGTTCGCCCATAAATCCTATTTCACCGGTAGGTTGGGTAGCATACGGATACATGCTGCTTAGACTGTAAACATGCTGCCGTGTAGTTGGAGGCAGGTAATTGATGTTTAGGTCGTTGCCCGTAGCATTGCGGTCACTTCTGAATCCCATGTTGTCAATGCGTTTGGCAGCAAGTAAAAGACCGATACCCCTGACTGCATAACTGCCTGTGAGATGCAGTGCCTGGCCGTCCTTGTAAATAAAGTTGTTCCCGGCTGAAGGGTCGTTGATCTTATGGGCATATTCACCGGTGATGTTTACCGGGCCTCGAACAAAGTTCAGCCGCCCCGCAAAAGCTGCTACGTTTTCGGGCAGATTGTAAAGAGGATTCCGGTCGGCCTGGTATTTGCTCACCGCGCTGCCGCCAACCGTCCATTGACTTTTATTTTCCGCCAGTGATGAAAAGACCGAATTAAGGTTGATGCGTGTATCGAAACCCCTTACAATGCCGGGCCCGGTATCAAAAAACAACCTTTGCTGTCCGATCACACCCCTGAGCGTGATTCCGTCAAGCGGTCGGTAAACGAGCTTTAAGCCATCCATGGCGTTATCCACACCAAGGTCCCTTTCTTCATAAGTGCGCAAGATCAAGCCGCTGCCAAACTGCTCATAAAAATTGCCCAAGGTTACCTCCAGGTTCTCACGAGTGTATGAAGCAAAGCGGTATGGAATGCCATTTCCCTTGTAGCGAGGGTCGTAACCCAGAAGAGCGTTCTGGTAACTCTCGTAGCGCATGCCTATCGTAAAGTCCTTGTAAGAGAAGTTAATATTGCCAAATCCGTTCATCAGTATCTTTTCGGGTACCTCCGGGGCGCCTATCAATGTGTCGGAAAAGTAATACTGGGCGTTCAACTCAAAATTACCCCATATGCGTGCCCCGGGAAGCAACTCCTGTGACCTTAGGTTGATGCTGATGGCAAAAAGGAATCCCAGCACAAGAACAATGGTATTTGTTAAAATATTGCTTCCGTTCTTAATCATCTTCTTCCAGCAGTTCTGTTAAAATATCAAACATCTCCCATTCCATGCCGTCGGAAAAAGAGGTGTGTTGGTAAACCACCTCTCCTTTACCGTTCAAAATAAAGGTATGAGGAACATTACCTACTCCCATTGCACGCCGAAAATCCCCGTTTTCGTCAAGGTAAAATTCATAATCCCATCCCCGCCCTTTTACCATCGGCAAAACGTTGGCACGGGTGCGCGCATCATCAATGCTCACGGCAATAAGCTTGAAGCCGTAATCCTGCCATTCATAATAAATTTCATCAATGGCATTGAGTTCTTTAAGGCAGGGACGGCACCATGTAGCCCAAAAACTTATAGCAAAAGGCTTGCCCTCATTATCCAAAGTGTTTGTGTTTACTTCCCTTCCGTCAAGAGTTGATATGGTTAATTCGGGTAAAGTAGCAGTGCGCTGCGCTGAAGATGAAAAAACAAAAAAAAGTGCCGGGAAAAATAATGTAAAGGCCTGTTTTATCATAAATAAACGGTTATCGGTTTATATTTAAAAATTTAACAAAATATGTTTCAAAACGCTTCTTTCTGGAATTTAATTAATTAGTAAGCTGCAAATTTATGATATAATTTTTTGTTTTGTGAAAAAAACTTTCTTAATTGCGGATCAACATGTTGAAAATCTAAATTTTTTAACAAGAATGAACATAAAGGAAAACACGAGGACGCAAAGGGTTTTGATATGGTTAGGTTTTGCAGATACAAATAAGATAGCATCAATTTAATACCTTAATACTTTTTATTTGTCAAGGATTGCTGTGAAAAATTTTTTAATATATATTTGCATGTGCTTTTAATTTGCAAATAAAATATTCGTGTGTATGAAAAAAACGCTATTTACTTTAATTGTTCTCTTCGTATCAATAACAACTAATGGCGAGCTTGTTTCACGCCAGAAGGTAGTGGTTGAAATTGGTACCGCCACCTGGTGTTCGCCATGCCAGGGGGCTGCTATGGGAGCCGAAGACCTGATAGCCAACGGGCATGATGTAGCTGTTATTAAATACCATAGTAGTGGCTGTCCCTTTACCAATCAACATTCTAATACGCGGCTTAGTTATTATGGAGTTACCTCTATTCCGAGAGCTATATTTGACGGAGTACTTGAATATGCTGGCGGAAGCTCAACCCAAAGCATGTACCCGCAATACCTGGAATTATACAATCAAAGGATTGATGTTCCTTCTCCATTTACTGTTGCCATCGATCTGGAATACACAAGTACATTGAATTACAATGCAAGTGTGCTGGTAACACAGGTTTCTCAAGACTATGAAGCGAGCGAACTGGTCTTGCACTTTGCGGTTACCGAAACGGATATTCCTCATAACTGGTACAACCAAACACATGTAAAAGATGTGCTGCGAACAATGGTGCCCGGGCCGTCAGGCACACCACTCGATTTTTCAACAAACGACGAACAGTTGGTTGATTTGAGTTTTACGCTTCAGGAAGGATGGGTGCAAAAAAATATAAGTGTGGTGGCTTTTGTGCAGGATGTGCAATCCAAAGAAATTTTTCAGGCTGATATTTTTCATCTTGAAACAATCTTACGTACCGTCACTTTTGATATTAAGGATAATGATGGTAATGAGATCACTGATGCTGTAGTGACATTCGGTGGTGTTGAAAATGAGCCCGGGGATTATGTATTTGAAGGCATACCGGTTGGTGATTACGAATACAAGGTTGAAAAAGAAGGATACTACACCGTTGAAGACGAAGTTACTGTTGATGGTGATATTACAATAGAGATAGAAATGGAAGCTATTCCAACTTACACGGTTACTTTCGACATTAAAGACGAGAATGGCATCGATATCGAAAATGCTGTTGTTACACTTGGTGATGTTGAAAATCCTCCGGGTGATTATGTGTTTGAAGATGTGGAAGAGGGTGATTATGAATATAAGGTGGAAAAAGAGGGCTATTATACCGTTGAAGATGATATTACTGTTGATGAAGATCTTACGGTTGAGGTAGTGATGGAGGCTATCCCGGTATTCACAGTTACTTTTGAGGTTTTATGCCAGCTCTATGGTGACCCGCTCGAAGATGCCCTTGTTACATTCGATGACGAAGAATACTTTACGGATGAAAATGGTATAGTGTTGATAGAAGATGTTTATCCCGGCGAATATTACTATTCCGTTGCCAAAGAGGAGTATATTACCGAACATGGACAAGTTGCGGTTGATGATAAAGATGTTACCGTTGTGGTTGAACTTGTTTTGGGCGAAGATCCTGAATACGATGTTGTTTTCAACATTATGGTTAAGGATGGGGGTGCAATTGAAGGCGCCGTGGTTACCTTCGATGAAAACGAGTACACAACCGGAGTCAATGGCCAGGTGATAATAGAAGATGTTCTTATCGGCACTTATGAGTATATTGTAACCAAACCGGGGTATTTACCCGAAGAAGGTATAGCTGAGGTGTGGGATGAGAATGTTGTTATAGATGTAACATTGCTCGCCGAACTTTTTACCCTCACGCTTTCAGCTTATCCCAAAGAAGCCGGTATTGTTTACGGTGAAGGTGAGTATAAATTAGGCGATGAAGTAACAATTTCTGTTGAATCAACATGCGAATGTTGGCATTTTTGCTGCTGGTACGGGGATACAGAGCATGTTGATGATATTTATTCAACAACGGCAACAGTAACTATGCCGGCTAAAGATATTTACCTTACTGCTTCATTCTGTATAAATACAGTGAAAGAAATCTCCCGCGTTAACATTATTGTTTTTCCTAACCCGGCGCGCAACAATTTTACAGTCAGGTCAAACGAGATGATAAAACAGATCAGGCTGGTAAACATTAGCGGGCAGGTGATCAAAGATGTAGCTGTGAATGATTTAAGCACAGATATTAACGTAAGCAACTTGCATCCGGGAGTTTATTTTTTACAAATACATACTGCCGCAACCATCATAACCGAACGCGTTAAGATAACGCGATAAGTAAAAAATGAACCGGTCATTTGAACACGAAGTCGTACCCCGACTGAATTCATAGCATGGCATGTTAATTTGCTTCGTTTACTGAAGATAGAAAAAGTCGGGGCACAACTGTTATTGTTAACGATAAATAATTTTTTGATGTATATTTGCACATATTTTTATATTAATAAATCTGATAAATAACTAAAAATCACGCTTATGAAAAAAACAATACTTACTTTAATTGTTCTGTTAACGACAACGGCTGTTTTTTGTCAGCCTGTGGAACGCCAGAGAGTGGTGTTTGAGATAGGCACAGGCACCTGGTGTCCATTTTGTCCGGGAGCTGCCATGGGAGCAAGCGACCTGATAGAAAACGGACATGATGTGGCTATTATTAAATATCATAGTGGCGATATTTATGCTAATCCATATTCCAGTTACCGTATTGCCTATTATGGAATTAGCAGTTTTCCGACAACCAAGATTGACGGCATCCATACGCATGCGGGCGGGAGTCAGAATCAAAGTCTTTACCCGCAATATTTGTACTACTACAACTTGAGAAAGGATGTTCCCTCTCCGTTCACTGTAGCCATTGGCCTGGAAAAAACAGGAGATATTGATTACGATGCAAAAGTGCTGGTTACAGAGGTTTGTGATGAATACAGTGCGAGCAACCTGGTTTTGCACTTTGCGGTTACCGAAACGGATATTCCTCATGTCTGGTTCAACCAGACGCATGTAAAGGATGCGTTGCGAGCCATGGTGCCCGATCAGTTTGGCACCTCGCTCGATTTTTCAACCAGCGATCAGCAGCTTATTGATTTGAGTTTTATTCTTCAGGCAAACTGGGTGCAAGACAACATGAGCGTTGTTGCATTTGTACAGGATGTGCCGTCAAAGGAAATTTTCCAGGCTGAGATCATTGAACTGCAAACCACCGAAGCAGTCGTCACTTTTGATATTAAGGATGAAGAGGGTAATGAGATCACCGATGCTGTCGTTACTTTCGGTGGTGAAGAAAATGAGCCGGGAGACTATGTCTTTGAAGGTGTTTTGGCCGGAGAATATGATTACATGGCAAAAAAAGCGGGATACAGCACTGTTGAAGGCGAAATCTTAGTTATTAATGATGTTACAGTGGAAGTAGAGATGGAAGCTGTTCCCACATACACCGTCACTTTTGAAATTAGTGATGCTGAAACCGGCGATGAAATTGAAGATGCCGTTGTTACTTTCGATGGTGTAGAAAATGAGCCGGGTGATTATGTGTTCGAAAATATAGAAGAGGGAACTTATGAATACAAGGTTGAAAAAGAAGGATATTCCACCGTCGAAGACGAAATTACCGTTGAAGATGATATTACTGAAGAGGTAGAGATGGAAGCTGTTCCCACATACACCGTTACTTTTGAGATCAGTGATGCGGAAACCGGTGATGAAATTGAAAATGCTGTCGTCACTTTCGATGGTGTAGAAAATGAGCCGGGTGATTATCTGTTCGAAAATATAGCACCGGGAACTTATGACTACAAGGTGGAAAAAGAAGGATATTTTCCGGAGGAAGATGAAGTCACCGTGGAGGAGGACATCACTGTAGAAGTAACGATGGAAATTGACGGCACTTTCGTTGATACACCGGCGGATGTCAGTTTGTTGGTATTTCCAAACCCCGCACGCGACAAGTTCACCGTTGAGTCAAGTGAAATGATAAAACAAATAAGGCTGATAAGTCTCAGCGGGCAAGTGATCATGGATATCGCTGCCGGAACATTCCGTTCGGAGATCAATGTTGGCAGCCTGCGCGCAGGAATTTACTTTATGGAAATCCATACTGGTGAAAGCGTTAAAACAAAACGTGTTCAGATAGCACGATAACCGGCCGCAGACAGCGATCCGCAATCAGTTTATAATTTTATTCAATAATATTTTTAACCTGTAAAACCCCCATGTTTTTAAAACACAAACATAACCTTGACATTGACAGAAAAAGTCTGTGATATGGGGGTTTTATCATACTTTTATAAAATAAACTTTATTATGATGAAAAAAATAGTGCTTTTTATCTTTACCATTTTGCTGATTTCTTCTTTTTCTTTCGGCGGGGGATTGGTCTTGCTTGATTCTGAGGGTAACGATATAACCGGCGATACTCTTGATCTGGCCGGGTTGCCGGATGATGACTATCTTAAAGCCGAAGTTTTTTTCCGTAATGACATGGAGGAGGAGGTTGAGGTTTACATGAAGAAAACAGAAGTTGATATTCTGGATGGCACAACTAATATCTTTTGCTGGGATGGAAGCTGTTATCCCCCGGATGTTTATGAATCTCCGGAGCCTATTTTACTTGGTCCGGATGAAACTTCCACGGATGATGATTTTTATGCACAATATTTTCCAAACGGGCTAGAAGGGGAAAGTGTGATAGATTATGAATTTTTCAGCAAGGATGATTCCTTTAAAGCTGTGGTTGTAACAGTGGTTTATACTACCGAAGCACCTAACTTTGTTGCATTCACAAAACCTCCTGCCGGGATGTTATCCGAACCCGTACCCAATCCTGCCGTTAATTATACTGAAATTTCCTATCAGTTGCCTGCAGGCACACGTGATGCGTACATGATCATCATTAATATGGCAGGTTTGACGGTAAAAAAAACAGCTCTTGATCTTAGCGGCGACTTTTTAAAGCTCAACACCTCTTCTTTTAAGAACGGTTTGTTTTTCTATTCCCTGGTAGCTGATGGCAAAATAATGAGCACCAAAAAACTTGTGGTACATAAATAGAAGAAAAAATATTTTTATCTTTATTTTGCCGGATTAATACTGGCAGGCTATATTAACAAAAGAATATAAAAAAAGCTGTTACAACAAAGTAACAGCTTTTTCGCTGTTTTATTATTTATTGTTGAGCAGTGTTTATTGCCCAAGAGTTAATCTTTTAAAGTCTGTAACTGTAAGCTCTTTATCGGCTTCGGCAAGCATTTGCCTTACTGACTTTTTGGTGTCTTTGATAAAATCCTGGTTGAGCAAGGTGCTTTCTTTGTAAAACTTATTCAATTTACCCATAGCGATTTTTTCCAGCAGATCTTCGGGTTTTCCTTCCTGGCGAGCTTGTTCTTTACCTATTTCTATTTCTTTATTTATGATATCCTGCGGCACGTCGTTTTTATCAATTGCCACAGGAGCCATAGCGGCAATTTGCATTACTATATCTTTTCCTGCTCCATCAATAAGATTAGCTTCCTTTTTGTTGAGAACTGCTATTGAAGCCACCTTGTTGTTTGAATGGGTATAGGCAAATGTTTTATTGCCTTTTACTGTTTCATAATAACTAAGCTTGAGTTTTTCACCTGTTTTCCCGATCATATCGGTTATGTTTTCCTCAACGGTACGTCCATTCATATTGATATTTTTGAGCTCTTCAAGTGTTGTGGGGGTTTTTTCAACAGCTATATCAATAATGCTTTTAGCCAGGGATATAACCTCCTTGTTTTTGGCAACAAAGTCGGTTTCACTATTAAGCATTATTACTGCGGCTGCAGTGGCATCCTTATTTGTTTTAGCCAGGACTACACCTTCGTTTGTGTCGCGGTCAGCTCTTTTACTGGCTACTTTTTGACCTTTTTTACGAAGCATATCAACAGCTTTTTCAAAATCGCCTTCCGATTCAACCAAAGCCTTTTTGCAGTCCATCATTCCTGCGCCGGTTGATTGGCGTAATTTGTTAACTTCTGCGGCAGTTATTTTTGTCATGATCTTCTTGTCTGATTTCAGATTAATTAATAATGTTAAAAAATATCTTTTAAATTATTTTTTTGGTATAACTTTTTTAGCTGCTCCCCGCGGATTTTTCAAACTTTTTTTTGACTTATGCTCGTCCTTTTCATCAGTTTTTTCACCTTCCTTAAGTGCTTTTTTGGCTGCTTTAGCTTTTTTCACTTCTGCTTCGTCATCTTCATCTGCAATGACAGGGATGTCGTATTCATCAGCTTTTTGTTTTTCTGTTTTATTGAGGGCTTCTTCAGTTTCAGATTCTTCTGCTTCTTTTGCCTTATCGTGTTCATATTTTCTTTCTTCCAGGCCTTCCCGGATTGCTTCTACCATTTTTTTCACTATGACATAAATAGCTTTTGAGGCGTCGTCATTGGCTGGTATCGGGAAGTTCACGCTGTTGGGGTTTGAGTTTGTGTCGACGATAGCAAAAGTTGGGATATTGAGCTTTTTAGCTTCGGCAACAGCGATATGTTCTTTTGTAATGTCAACTAAAAAGAGTGCTGCGGGTAGCCGGTTGAGGTCGGCTATGCTTCCCAGCAATTTTTCAAGCTTGGCTCTTTCGCGTGTAATTTGCAGTCTTTCCTTTTTGTTCATATTGTCGAAAGTGCCGTCGGCAGGCATTTTGTCAATAGCTGCCATCTTTTTGACAGCTTTCCGGATTGTTGCAAAATTGGTCAGCATACCCCCGGGCCAACGTTCTGTAACATAAGGCATGTTAATAGGCTTAACCAGTTTTTCAACAACTTCTTTAGCCTGTTTTTTCGTAGCCACAAAGAGGACTTTTTTTCCCGATTTTGCGATTTGTTTCAGCGCCGATGCGGCTTCATCTACCTTAGCGATAGTCTTGTTCAAGTCAATAATATGTATACCGTTGCGCTCCATAAAAATGTAAGGAGCCATATTGGGATTCCACTTTCTTTTCAAGTGACCGAAATGTACTCCTGCATCCAGTAATTCCTGGTAGTTTGTTCTTGCCATGTCAATTCTATAAGTTTTCCAAATACAAAATAAATTAGCGTTTGCTGAACTGGAATTTTTTCCTTGCTTTCTTTTGGCCAGGCTTTTTTCTTTCAATCATCCTGGGGTCTCTTCTGAGCAGCCCATTTTCTTTAAGAACCTGTCTTAGTTCGCTGTTGGATTGGTTTAAAGCCCTGGCTATAGCCAGCCTGAAAGCTTCAGCCTGCCCTTTAGCCCCGCCCCCTGTGAGGTTGGCTTTAATATCAAACTTGTTTTCGGTATTTGTAAGCCCTAAAGGTTGTTTAACAACATATCTTAGTGGGGCTGTGGAAAAATATTCTTTATAATCTTTTTTGTTTACTGTAATATTTCCTTTACCCGGCTGCATGTAAATGCGTGCAACAGCAGTTTTCCTTCTGCCTGTCGTGTTTATAACTTCCATAATTATTTTATTGAATTAAGATTGATATTTTTTGGCTTCTGGGCTTCATGAGGGTGTTTATTGTCGGCATATACATAAAGATTGCGAAAAAGATCCCTGCCAAGCTTGTTCTTAGGCAACATGCCTTTTATCGCTTTTTCAACAATATATGTGGGCTTTTTGTTCATCATCTGTTTTACCGAATAAGACCTTTGCCCGCCCGGATATCCAGTATAGCGAACATATTCTTTCTGGTCCTTTTTATTGCCCGTCAGATTAACCTTGTCTGAGTTAATAATAATAACGTTATCACCACAATCAACATGAGGTGTGAAATTGGGTTTGTGCTTACCCCGCAAAAACTTTGCAACTTTTGAGGCTAATCGCCCGAGAACCTCATTCTCCGCATCAACAAGCAACCACTCCTTATGAACCGTTTTATTATTTGCAGAAACCGTTTTATAACTCAATGTGTCCATTATTTATAAAATCTAATTTGCCGAATCGTGAAAAATTATTAAAATAACCCCTCAATAAATAGGGGCTGCAAAGGTAAAACTATTATTTGTTTTCAACAAATTTTTCAACAAATAAATGTTATAAGTTTGAAGAAAATCCTCTGAAACACTGCTGCGGCAAAAAATTAGGGTGCAAAAATAAAAAATTTTGTCTGACATGGTAACTATTTGTTTAAAAAAATCAAGAAATTTGCTCACTTTATTTTCGATTAATGTTTCTTGATTTTATATTAGTTTTACGGAAATTATATTTTTGCAAAACCACAACAAATAAAATAATGTCAGGTATATTTGGTCCAGGCTTATCAAAAAAAGCATTTACATTAATTCTGGTGTTTTTTTGTAATTTATTTTTTTTTGCAAATACTGGCAGGAGCAATATTATTCTTTCGGATAATACGGATGTTACGTTGCTTACATCGACTCCCGGAGAAGAGTTATATTCTGTTTTCGGGCACAGTGCATTACGGGTAAATGACCCTGACAATGATATTGATCTTGTTTATAATTACGGAACATTTGATTTTTCAACACCCAATTTTTATTTGAAATTTGCCCGTGGCCGGCTGATGTACATGCTATCAGTTAGTTCTTACAAACAGTATGAATTTTCATACCGCTTAGAAGGAAGGGCTATTTATGAGCAAGTCCTCGACCTTAGCAAACAGGAAAAACAAAGAATATTTGAGTTTTTACAGGAAAATGCGTTACCTGAAAACAAGTATTACCAATACGATTTTTTTTATGATAATTGTGCGACGCGGATCAGGGATTTAATTGATGATCTTTTGATTGTAGAGTGGTATGAGGATCCTTATGAGATAAGACGCAGAACATTTCGTCAATTACTGGCTCCATACCTGGCAAACAAACTTTGGAGCAAGTTTGGAATTGACATAGCTCTCGGCTTGCCGGCCGACAAGGTTGCCACACCTTATGAATATATGTTTCTGCCCGATGAAATGTTCATTGCTTTTGCTTCGGCAAAAATGGCTGACGGAACCTCCCTGGTAAGCAAACATCGTGTATTGCTTGAAAAAGGCCGGCCTCTTCAACCACCACATCCAATTAATCCAAAAATAGTTTGCTGGATGATCTTTCTATTAGGAGTTTTGAGCATGTTAAACAGAAACAGCGCCAAAATTTTTGATACCATATTTTTTTCAGTTTTAAGCCTGAACGGACTAACCATTATGTTTCTTTGGTTTGCTTCCGAACATCTCGCTACTAATAATAATATGAACCTTTTATGGTCATTGCCTACACATATATACTTTTTTTCCAGGTATCATTTTAAACAAATAAACCGGTTTTCAAGATGGTATTTTAAAATTGTAATGGTATTAACGGCATTGCTTATTGTTTTGTGGCCATGGGTTCCACAGGGTTTTAACCAGGCCTTTTTCCCGCTTATTTTACTTGTTTTTGCTAAATCTGTTCCACCTGCGCTGGATATTGATCTCGCCGGTTTAATTTATTCTTTTTTTGCCGGAAAAAAGAAAAAAGCACCATCTTCAGGTAAAGAGAATTGAGCTTTTATTATATTGCATTAAAAATTATTAAATTTGCCTGCATAAAAAATCATTAATTAACTTGGAAGGCTCGTCTGATTTATTTTTATTTTGTTTGCCAGGTCTTATATCATTTATTCACGGGTTATCGCCGGGAATTTTTATAGGCTTCGTATTAATATTGTTATTGCTTCTGTTTTCAGCAATGGTTTCGGGTTCGGAGGTGGCTTTTTTTTCGTTAAAAGCCAGGCAAGTTGATGCTTTAAGAAAAAAAGGCACTTTAAACTCAAAACGTTTAATTGCGTTGTTGGAACGCCCCAAACGCTTGCTGGCAACAATATTGATAGCAAATAATTTTTTAAATATTGCCATAATTATATTATCGGCTTTTGTTAGTCGCCAACTCTTTGATTTGTTTGACGTCTCGCTTCATCCGGTGCTTGGATTCATTTTGCAGGTTATTGTAATAACTTTTATTATTCTTTTGTTTGCCGAAGTGTTACCCAAGATTTATGCAGCACAATATCCAATGCGTTTTGCCGGCTTTATGACAGCACCACTGGTTTTTTGCAGAAAGCTTTTTTATCCTTTCAGCTCATTGCTTGTAAAATCAACAAGCTTCATTGATAAGAAGATGGCAAAAAAAAATCAAAAAATAAGCATGGAAGAATTATCCCATGCCTTGGAAATAGCATCCGATGAAAAAACTTCGGAAGATGATAAAAAAATACTGGAGGGAATAGTACAGTTTAGTAGTATTTACGCCCGTGAAATTATGAGGCCCCGCCTTGATGTTGTCGCTGTTGAATTGTCTGTTCCTTTTAATGAATTGTTAAAAACCATTGCAGCAGCCGGATATAGCAGAATACCCGTTTATAAGGATAATTTTGATAATGTTACAGGGATATTATACATCAAAGACCTGCTGCCTTTTTTAGACAAAAAAAATAAAAACTTTGAATGGCAAAAACTTATTAGAAACTGCTTCTTTGTACCGGAAAGTAAAAAAATAAGCGAGCTGCTGAAGGAATTCCAGGAAAAAAAAATCCACCTTGCCGTTGTTGTTGATGAATATGGAGGCACATCCGGAATTATTACACTTGAAGATATTATTGAAGAAATTGTCGGTGAAATTACTGATGAATTTGATGTTGAAGAAACGATTTTTTCAAAAATTGATGATTCAAATTATGTCTTTGAAGGAAAAACTTTACTCAATGATTTTTGTAAGATCACAGGAATTAAATATGAGAACTTTGATGACGTAAAAGGTGATGCTGATACTTTGGCAGGATTAATTCTTGAAATAAAAAAAGAACTTCCTTATCATGGCGAAAAAATAAATTTTAAAAATATGGAGTTTTTAATTGACGCTGTTGACCGGAGAAGAATTAAGCGTATAAAAGTGAAGATCAAAAGGCCGTCATAAAAATCGAATAATTACAAACAATAATTATAATCCTGTTACGATTATTTAATTATATGAAGTTGCATAATATGCCGTTTGATGAATAAAAATGGTGCACTGATAATTCAACTATAAACTTCTTTTACCAGAAAGGGTTTATTATAATGCAAAAACAACTTACAATATTTTTATATTTGTTTTTAAGCTTGCCGGTAATATTTATTTCGTGTGATTCTGACTACAGTCCGAAGCGTCGTGGTTATTTCAGGATTGATCTGCCAGAAAAGGATTATCGTCTTTTTGATACTGCCTACCCTTATCTTTTTGAATATCCTGAATATGGTGAGGTGGTTCCCGATGAAAGTGAAATTGCCGAGCCTTACTGGATTGATCTGAATTTTCCGCGTTTTGAGGCAACAGTTCACATCACATACAAACAGTTATCGGGTAAAACCGGCAATTTATATGAATTTACCGAGGATGCAAGAAGCTTTACAAATAAGCAAATACCAAAAGCTACGGCAATCAATGAAGAGCTTGTTATGATTCCCGAAACTTCTGTTTATGGCATGGTTTATTATATTGAAGGAACCGAAGTAGCATCAACAGTTCAGTTTTTTGTTACCGACAGCGTTGACCATTTTTTAAGGGGAGCTTTATACTTCAATGTTACTCCCAATAATGACAGCCTTGGCCCGGTGATAACTTTTTTGAAAGAAGATATTGACCATATGATTAAAACTCTCCACTGGCAATAGGTGCTTAATGAATAAACTTTACAACAAAAAACAAATAAATCCCTGCTTCTGAATTAAGAATTTCAAATAATTACAGTCATTGGTTTTGGGAGTTTGAATATTATTTGTTATTTGTAATTTCTTATTGTATTTTTCCACGAAGGGTTTTTCCGTTCATGCCAAAATTAAGTGTCTTATTAATATTTTAAAATTATACGTGCAACTTATAATTATGACAACATATTTTGCACCGTGCTTATTTCCACAAATGAGGGCCCGGCTTTTTTGCCAAAATTACCTGCCAAAACCGCAATCAGATCATTATTTTTTATTTCATCGTTATTAAGCAGGTTATTGAGAGTGGCGCTAATAAACTCTTTTTTTGATGTTTCCACGTCCATATAATCGGCTAAAACACCAAAGTTCAGACCTAGTTCACGCATTACGCGTTTTTCATAACATTGTGCATATATAGGCACCGGCCCTCTGAAAGCAGACAGATATTTTGCGGTTTTGCCGGTATCAGTATCTGTAATTATAGCCTTGGTTTTTAGTTTATCGCAGGTATTGACTGCCGTTTTTGAAAGGAATACAGAAATTTCATTATGGTGTGGTAACACCTCATATTTGCTGATAAAAGGTATATTAGCTTCGGCTTCGATAATTGTTTTGCTCATGATCATAATTGCTTCAACCGGGTATTTGCCATAAGCCGTTTCGCCGCTTAACATTATTGCATCCGTGCCTGTAAATACGGCATTTGCAATATCGGTAACTTCGGCGCGGGTGGGGCGAGGGTTTTTTATCATACTGTGCAATACCTGTGTTGCTATTATTACGGTTTTCTTATTACGCATACATTTTTTTACAAGGTTGCGCTGAATAACGGGGATCTTCTCGGCAGGGATCTCTATTGCCAAATCACCGCGTGCTACCATAATACCATAAACATGCTCCAAAATCTCATCAATATTGTTTATGCCTTGCTGGTTTTCTATTTTGGCAATTATCTTGATTTTGCTGTTTTTACGGTCAAGGATTTTTTGTATTTCCAATACATCCTCTTTGGAACGCACAAATGAATGTGCTATAAAATCAATATCGTGTTTGATGGCAAAATCAATATATTCCCGGTCTTTATCCGAAAGAGCCGGAAGATTAACCTCTATACCCGGAAGGTTTACGCTTTTATGGGGTTTTATTATGCCTTTGTTTATGATCTTACATACCAGGTGAGAAAAATGCTTTTCAATCACAGTCATTTCTATATTACCATCGTCAATTAATATTTTTCCCCCTTGCTCAATATCTTTGGCAACGTCTTTATATGTTACATAAAGCGAGCCGTTCCGGGAATGTTTGCCGGGATCGCCCGCCACTCTTATATGGTCATCTTTATTAACCTGAATATCCTCACCCGCAGAAGTCCTTATCTCAGGCCCTTTTGTATCAAGCAAAAAAGGAATTTTATTACTTACCTTTTTTACATTACGGATTGCTTTCAGAGTCTTTTCCGGAGTCTGGTGAGCCGTGTTGAATCTTACGACATCCATGCCTGCCTTATATAAACGTTCCAGAAAATCAACTTCACAATTGATATCGGATATTGTTGCAACAATCTTTGTAAGTTTTTTCATATGTTTGTTTATTGGTAAAAGGTTATTTCAGCAACCGGTAATTAAGGCAAAAGGTAAAAATATCATTTAAGTTATGTAAGAAACAGGCAAATCAACACTCACAACAGTCTGTTATCACTTTCCGCGGTACGGGCCAATCACTATGTAGCTTTTGTTATCATTCTCCGGGGGTAAACAATTGCCATCCGACCGGTCATTTACTTACCCGTTATTATTAAGACGTTCATTAATGTTCTTGCATCTCTTTGTTGCCAACAGCAGAAAGGATATTGTTGTATTTGTTTTTGTCGTTAAGCACTTGAATTGCCCTGGCGACAACATTATCTTCAGACAACGATGCTTCCACACGTCCGCGTTGATAATAATAACGCGGTACGATCTCCAAAAGCAGCAGGCGCTCTATTTCATCCTGGAAAGTATCAAGGTCTTCAGCTTTTTTTTCATTTATCAGTATCTGAAAGTTTGAAACATGCTCCTTAAAGACTTCGTAATACTCATCTTTCTTTAATGCTTTTCTGAGCTCTTCAAGCCTTTTTTCACTTTCGGTTTCATATTCGTAATCTTTATCGGAAATGAAGTCAAGGAATTCATTGTACAGATCAGTTGTTATTTCGAAATTTTTTGCATCAGCTATCTCGGGGTTGTTCCGGTGGAATTTTGTTGCGAAATCGAATATTAGGAATCTGTTAAGCAAAGCTTTTGATATGTTGCTCAACGATGGTGGTTCAATAATTATATCAGGTTCTATACCGCCACCGTCATATACTACTCTCCCGTTTTGAGTTTTGAAAGGTGTTTTCAGCGAATCCGGTATTCTTGACACACTGCCGTCTTCATGCCTGGCGGCATAGTCAATAGCCTGGATACTTCTGCCGCTTGGTATAAGATATTCGGCTACCGTCACTTTTAATTGTGTGTTATAGCTCAGAGGAACTACATTTTGCACTAAACCTTTGCCAAACGTTCTTTCTCCTATTACAACACCCCTGTCATAATCCTGTATTGCGCCGGCAACGATTTCAGAAGCAGAAGCACTTTGCCTGTTTACCAGTACAACTAACGGAATGTCAGTGTCAATAGGATGATTAAGAGTATGATGAGTGGTGTTGCGTTCTTCAAGACGGCCCTCGGTGCTGACAACCTTCTTATTCCTTTCAATAAAAAGGTTGGTGATGTTTACGGCTTCATTTAATAATCCTCCGCCATTATCGCGTATGTCAAGAATAATATGTTCTATATCATAATTTTCCTGCAGGTCATTAAAAGCTTCGCGAATTTCCCTGCCTGAATTTTGCGTGAATTTGGTTAACTTGATATATCCGGTATTATTTCTTAACACACCATAATATGGGATATTATCTATTTTAATAATTTCACGTTCTAAAGCCACCTTAACAGGCTCAGGCTCATCTTCGCGGCTGATAAGCATCTCAACGGTGGTGCCCGGCTGACCCTTCATAATACTGGCAATTTCTTCCGAAGTACGGTTCTCGGCTGATTGATTGTTTACTTCAATAATAACATCTCCCGCCTTTAACCCGGCTTTTTGCGCAGGAAACCCTTCGTAAACCTCTGTTATGAACACCCTTGAATCCTGTGTTCCTACAAGTGCTCCTATACCACCATACTGACCCGTGGTCATAAAACGGTAATCTTCAACCTCTGATTCGGAAATAAAATTGGTATAAGGATCCAAAGTACTCAACATCCCGTTTATGCTTTTATGCATAAGTTCAGACGGATTTATCTCCTCAATATAATTTATATAAAGTTCCCTGAAAAGTGTTGCGAAAATATCGAAATTTTTGGCTATCTCGAAATCCTTGCCGGCAAAACTGCCGGATAAAAGCAAAACTACTACAAGAGATACAGATACTAAACCCTTTTTAATGGTATTCTTTAATTCAAAAAATGTTTTCATTTCTCAGTTGTTTATTTGATTAATATTTTATAATCAACTTAATATTTTCCGGTTGTTTGAATGAACAATTTTGCGGTTATGGCAAAGTTACTTGTAATTCTTCAGCTATAAATGTATTCATAAAAAAGAACGCTAAAAGCTTTAACTTCATGGCACAGGGTCAAACCCTGATCCTCCCCATGGATTACAAGAGGAAAATCTGCGCATAGTCAGCCACCCTCCTTTTAAAAAACCATATTTATTGATCGCATCAATACCATATTGAGAACAAGTTGGTTGATATCTGCAAGCCGGCATTAAATATGGAGAAATGGCGCCCTGATAAAATTTAATCAACCCGATTAAAATCCATGCCGGTATTTTTTTTAAACGACTCATCTCAGGCAAATATCATTTTTATCTCTTGTTTTACTCTCAATTTTTTTTATTAAAAATTGTAAAGATAAAAATAATGCTTCTTCTATTTCACTCTGCACTGGTTTGTGAGTGCCGATATAATTAAAAGCTATCAAACAATATAGCCCCTTTTCCTTTAAAAACGAATAAAAAAAAGTTTTGTTTTTACGGTAAGCTTCTTTGATCAATCGTTTTATATAGTTTCTTTCCGTTGCTTTTTTAAATGTTTTGCCTGATAATGAAAATATTACTTTAGCCGGGAAAATAAAAACCGCGCTTTGTGGCAATGTATTTCCGGTTATATCGTAATATGTTTTTTTTAATTCCCTGTTTTTTTTGCACCGGGGTATCGAAGCCTTTAACACAGGTGATGTTTTATAAACAAACTTTTCTTTTTCAATGACAAGCCAACAAATTTTTAAGGGATATTTTTTAAAATAGTTACCGTTTTTAAAAAGATCTTTTTTCAGCTTGTAGTTATTTAATCGTTCACTTTTGCGAAATTGGTTTATTGCAGCCATTTTAATATTCGTTTCAGGGATAATGGAGATGTGTATCACTTGATTAAGGTGAACGACAATTATTTGTTGTTTTGATCCTTAAGGTATTCTTCTATTGCCATAGTCATTGAGGGTGCTGTTTTTGTGGGTGCCGGGATACTTGTTTTAAGCCCGGCTTCTTGAACGGCATTTGCCGTAATATGTCCGAAAGTTGCGATTAATTTATCTTCCTGTTTAAAACCGGGGAAGTTTTCCATTAATGATTTGATCCCGAAAGGGCTGAAAAAAACGAGTAAATCAAATTCATCAATATTTAAATCGGACAGGTCTTCGGAAACGGTTCGGTAAATAGGTGCTGAAACAAATTTTATCTTTTCTTGTGATAATCGTTTGGGTATATCTTTTTTATGGTTTTCGGCACAAGGGAATATAAATTGCTCCTCTTTTTGTTTTTTGATAATATCAAGCAAATCATCAAAATTGTTCTTGCCAAAAAATATTTTGCGTTTGCGGTATTGGATATATTTTTGCAAATAGAGGGCTATTGCTTCCGAAGTGCAAAAATATTTCATCGAATCGCTTATTGTGGTACGCAACTCTTCGCAAAGCCCGAAAAAATGATCTACAGCATTTTTTGATGTGAAAATAATTGCAGAATAATTCGGTATATTAATTCTTTGGGTACGGAACTCTTTTGCGCCGATTCTTTCAATTTTTATGAATTTGCGAAAAGAAATATCCAGATTGAATTGTTCTGAAAGGTCATTGAATGGGGACTTTTCGCTATTCTCAGGCTCCGGTTGTGAAACTAGTACTTTTTTTATTTTCACGGTTTCAGACGTTTTGATTTTTTATTGTAGTTAAAATAAGTTCTGAAGCTGTTGCAAAATTATTAGCAATAATAACCCTCCGGGAGTTACCAGCTTATTATGGCCAAACACTATATTGTGTTTAAATAATTTACTGAAAACCTTATAATTAATAATAAAGGAGCTAATTCAACGCCACAAAGATACAAAATTAAATAATAACCTGAAAATTGTGCTATATTGTATCCTATAAGTAGCCCCCTGATAGCTTTAAACAAATTGGTTGCGGCAAAAATCCCCCATGTGGCATATAATAAAATATCGGAGGCAACATAAATGTTGATGATCACAAAGGGAAGCAAGAATACCCCTGTTAACATATTGAAAATTATAATATTTTTATAATAAGCATCCGATACATAAAAAGCCTTAAATAACCAGCCCAAAAATTTTATCAAATAATATTTAATTACAAGGAAAGCAATTACAATCAAAATAAAAACTGACACTATTATTAATGGACTTGAAAAAGAAAAACTTTTCAAAACGGATAAATAGTCTAAAGTCTGATAAGCAAGCAATGAAAAAACCAGGAGGAAGTTTGTAAACAACAATACTGATATCCATTCTTTGAGAATGTTGCCATCGCGTTTCATCTGATTAAAGAACCGTGTAGCAATTGAAGCAGAAAAAACCTGCTTTAAACGGCCATAAAAAAAATATTTGGCAAATACGACCATTAACAGGCTGAATACTATCAGGGGGAAAGCCCATTCATTGGAGGCAGTTTCATCAACTTTTGTAACCGGGTTTTGCGGCTCAAGATGATGTTCTCCAAAATAACTTACGGCAGGTTCATGTTTTGGGAAAACGTTGTCCGTTATTTCAAAATAATCAGAGTTTGCTTTTACAGTATAAACAGAATCAGGGTGTATGTCTTTTTGTGTGATTTTTTCTTCTTTTTGCCCTTGATAGAAATCATCCTCCGCTCCGGCTTGAATCATTTTGCTCTCTGAAACCGTATCTTCCACTGCAATGGGCTTTTCCCCTGTATGTTCATAAAATGACGGAACTGTATCATTTTTTTTCTCAACGCGGGGTTCTGTCTCAATTAAAGGGGGCTTAACAGTATCAAATCTGTGTATAGTGTCTGTCTCTATTATAGAATTTTTAACGCCAACCTGCATAACAGAACCCGTATCAATATCTGCCGAAATAATTCCCGGCTGTGAAGGTATGGAAAAAATACCGGTAATATTATCCTTATGCAATAATCCCGGTTTATCTGTAAATTTAGTTTCCATAGCAACTTTATTGTGATGTCAAGGATTATCAGAAAATAACGCTGAAATATCCGCTAACCATTTATGACTTCTGATATTTTGCAAAGTTAATCTAATTATGTTTTGCATTTCAGATATTGATAAATATTTAAATATGACAGGTATATACAAATAAAAAAGATGTTTTGGTTTTGTTTTCTTTTGCCTTCAAAAAAATAAATCATAATTTTGCACAAAATTTATACATATAAAAACAAGACAGATATAAAGACATGGAATTATTAAACACAATAAAAGAAAAAGCAAAGAGCCTTAACAAATGTATTGTTTTGCCGGAGGGTACTGAAGAGAGAATGCTTCTGGCTGCCGATAAGATTCTCGGGGAAGGTATAGCTCGTTTAATTTTACTTGGTGAATTATCAAAAATAGAACATTTATCAAAAGGATTAAATCTAAAAAATATTGACAAGGCTATTATATTGGATCCTTTGTCGCATGAAAAGAAGGAGCTTTACGCTGAGCTTTTGTATGATATAAGAAAACATAAAGAGATGACCCGTGATGAAGCTTTTAAGTTGGTAGAGGACCCGCTTTACCTTGCAACCTTGATAATCAAGAACGGAGATGCCGATGGTGAGGTTGCCGGTTCAGTTAATGCTACCGGAGATGTTTTAAGGCCTGCATTTCAGATTGTAAAGACCGTGCCCGGCGTAAGTATTGTTTCAGGTGCTTTTATAATGATAATGAAGGACAGGTCATATGGTGAAGACGGGATTTTTATGTTTGCTGATTGTGCTGTGAATCCTGCTCCCATGGCGGAAGAGCTTGCAGAAATTGCTGTTTCAACAGCCGGATCAGCAAAAAAAATATTAGGGCTGAAACCACGTATTGCCATGCTTAGCTTTTCAACAAAAGGCAGTACAAAACACCCTTTATGTGATAAAGTTATAGAAGCCGCCGCCATAGCTAAAAGAAAAAGACCGGATTTAATAATTGACGGTGAATTACAGGCTGACACCGCTATAGTTGAAAAAGTTGCTGAAAGTAAAGCACCGGGTAGCACTATTGCAGGAAATGCTAATGTGTTGATCTTTCCAAGCCTTGAAGCGGGTAATATAGCCTATAAACTGGTTCAGCGGCTTGCAGGAGCTGATGCCGTAGGCCCCGTGTTACAAGGCATGGCATCGCCGATAAACGACCTCTCAAGAGGATGCTCCGTCGAAGATATTGTTAACCTTGTCGCTATAACCGCAAACCAGGCAGACGAAAATAAATAAGTGAAATTTTTGTAATACGTTTTTGAGCGATTGCCGGCACCTTTCCGGAATTTATTAAGGCTTTTTATTTTGATCGGGAGGTTCTTTTTGATATCAGCAATGCAAACGGTTACTTTGTTATTCTGCCACCAAAGGCAAACCTTTCTGAATAATATGGTTCGTCCAGATTGTTGATAACAACACCCCTTGATGAAGAAGCATGGACGAACCTGTCGTCACCAAGGTATATGCCTACATGTGAAATGGTTCGTCCGTCAATGCGAAAAAACACCAAATCACCCTCGTCCAGGTTTTCAGGGTTTCTTATCTTTCTCGAATGTTGTGCCATATCTATGGTTCGCCGCTTAAGCTCTATGTCATAAACATCCCGATATATTATCAATACCAGGCCCGAACAGTCAATACCTTTTCTGCTCTTGCCTCCATATCTGTACGGAGTGCCAAGCCAACCCGAAACCTCCCATAATAATATTAAATCAGAATCTGCCGAAGGCCTGAAACCAAGGCTTTCAGTTAAAAATGGTAAATCAGCAAAAGGACTCACTTCTGTTGCCTTTTTATCATCAGCTGAGACTTCGTCATGCTCAATAACGAAATCACCTTCCGCTACCTCTCTGTGATGCCGGCAAGAAAAAATGAAAAACAACAAAAAGGCACATGATATATGGATCATGAAAAGATGAAACAGTTTGAGTGAAAAAGTGTTGTTAGCCATAATTGAAATATAAAGCTGCAATAAAAACGCCCGAAATCATATACTAAAATAACCAATACAGGTTATATAAAACCGGGTAAAATTACTAAATCTGTAAAATAAATCACCCGATAATAAACCATAATACAGCCGTGCAATTAACTTTATGTGATAATGATATAAGTCATTTCAGCCATAAAAAGGTAAAAACAAACTTGAAACCAATGCACAAAGACCATCAATCTTTTCAAACCGATATTAAATAATATTTATTCCATCAGCTTTGCATTTCCGGTAAACATCTTCCGGCCATATTGATGCTTGTACTTCGCCTATATGTTTTTTGCGCAAAATAAACATACACATTCTTGATTGCCCTATACCACCACCTATAGTTTGAGGCAACTTGCCTTTAAGCAACAATTTGTGATAATACAGATCTTTTTTTTCAATGCAATTTAGCAATTCCAGTTGTTTCCATAAAGATTTTTCATCAACTCTGATTCCCATTGATGAAATTTCAAATGCACATTTCAGCACCGGGTTCCAGACTATAATATCTCCATTCAATCCGAAATATCCTTTGCCGGTTTCAGTGCACCAGTCGTCATAATCCGGAGCTCTTCCGTCGTGCGGAGACCCGTTGCTAAGCGGCGCACCCACACCAATAAGAAAAAACGCTTTGTATTTTTCGGCAGCCTTATTTTCGCGTTCTTCCGGCGACAGATCAGGATATGCCCTTAGAAGGTCTTCCGAATGAATAAAGGTTATTTCCGGTGGTAAAACCTTTCCAATACTAGGATAATATAAATGAATGATTTGTTCTGTTAATATCATTGCATCATAAATCTTGATCACACTCTTTTTCAGAAAGTCCACGGTTCTTTGATGTGGAAGCATCACCTGTTCCCAGTCCCATTGATCAACATATATTGAATGCATCGGCCCGGGCTCTTCGTCCGGTCGTATCGCTTTCATGTTTGTGATTATGCCGGTGCCAGGCTTGACTGAAAGACAGGCCAACCTCAGCCTTTTCCATTTTGCCAGGGATTGAACTACTACCCCGCCTTTGCCTTTTATGTTCTTAATGTTGAAAGAAACCGGCTTTTCCACTCCGGTAAGCTCATCGTTGATACCGGAATTCTTACTCAAAATCAAAGGCGACTCAACCTTGTACAGGTTGAGATTGCCTGAAAGAAGATCTGTAAAAGTCTTTTTTACTTTTTCTATTTTCTTTTCTGCTTCCAACAGGTCACAGAAGCCATTGTTTAACTTTTTGAATCCATTAGTTTGCATAATTAATTGGGTTTTAGTTGTTTTGAAATATTAGTAAATAAAAAAAGACCCGCAATCACGCGAGCCTTTTCGTAATAATGATAATACAATCTGCCCGCGCCGGAGGCGATTTATTATTATTATTGTTATTTGATAATTGTATAAACATGATATTAACAAAAAAAGACCTTCCGTTTCTTTCCGGAAGGTCTTTTTGACAAATTTTAGTTATATTATTTTCTGTCAACCCCAAAAAACAACCTTCCGGGCTATGAACGAATTATTATTCAAGCCGTTATTCGTAAGATTGTTATTTGTAATTGCCGCCATATAATTTTTTTCAAGTATTACAACAAAAGTAAAAAAAATAATTTGTATTTATAAAAAATATGAAAATACATTCTTAGTCTTATTTTAAAAAATACCAAAATTGAGTGGTTTTCGCTTAATTTGAATGATATGTTAAACCTCTGCAATTTATAAAGCGCATGAGGTGCGATATCAACCACTGCAATACTTTATCACCTGTGCGAATTCCGCCTGGCTGATAAAGTATTGCAGAATTATAAAATCAAAAATCGTTAATTGATATTCGCAAAAGCATTACCCGTACAAAACATTAATAGAACATTTTTAAAATCATTTGACGTTTTGAAACAGCGCAAAAACTTTTTTAGCAGAGCCGGGATATCAGTTTCAAAATTTTTGATTATGTTTGAAAAAAATCTTTTTTTTGAAATTTTAAAAACAAAGATATGAGTAACAAGAAAGATCTTAAGAATGTTAATCCTTTAGTTAGCTGGTTGAATAAGCCATCATCGGATTTTACCAAAAATGACATAATCAGTTACATTGAAAGTAATGATATCAGGACTCTTAATTTTCGTTATGTTGGAGGTGACGGAAGGCTTAAGGTTCTGAATTTTGTTATTGAGAGCCGTGATCATCTTGAGAACATTTTATCTACGGGCGAAAGGGTAGATGGCAGCAGTTTATTCAGTTTCCTTGAGGCAGGGTCAAGCGACCTGTATGTTATACCTCGTTTCAGAACAGCCTTTTTAAATCCGTTTGCAGAAATACCAACTCTTGATATTTTGTGTTCATATTATGATAAAGATGGTAATCCGCTTGCCAGCTCACCCGGAAATATTATGCGTAAAGCACATCAGGCGCTGGTTGATAATACCGGTTATGGGCTTGATGTCATGGGCGAAATAGAGTATTATATTATCAGCGAAAGGGATGATTTATACCGGGCTACCGATCAAAGGGGCTATCATGAATCGGCTCCATTTGTAAAATGGGAACAATTGCGTATTGATGCCATGCATGCTATGGCACAAATTGGTTGTGAGATAAAGTACAGCCACTCGGAAGTCGGTAATTTCTCAGACGATGAGTATGAATATGAACAAAATGAGATTGAATTTCAAACGACCAGTGTTGAAGCAGCCGCCGACCAGCTTATCCTGGCAAAATGGATCTTGCGTGAAATAGCTTATCAATATGATGTTACAGTCAGTTTTGCACCAAAAATAACCGCAGGTAAAGCCGGCAGTGGTATGCACATACATATGCGGCCGATGAAAGAGGGTAAAAACGTAACTCTTGAAAACGGGCAGATCAGCGAACCTTCCCGTAAGATAATAGCAGGCATATTAGACATAGCCCCGGCATTGTCGGCTTTCGGGAACACCATCCCAACCAGCTACTTCAGATTAGTGCCAAACCAGGAAGCCCCAACCAACGTATGCTGGGGCGAACGCAACCGTTCTGCGCTAATACGTGTACCGCTTGGATGGGTAGGTGCAACCGACATGATCAAAAAGGAAAACCCGCTTGAAAAAGAACAAAGTTTGAACCTGGCCGATAAACCGACATTCGAATTTCGTTGCCCCGACGGGTCCGCCGATATTTACCTGCTGATTGCCGGATTGTGTGTTGGCGCACGACATGGACTTGAAATGCCCAAAGCACTCGAATTAGCCGAAAAAACATATATTGATGTCAATATCTTTGCAGAAGAACATAAAAAACGCCAGCAACAGTTAGCACAATTGCCTTACTCATGCAAAAAAGCAGCTTCATGTCTGCGGCAGCAAGCCGGCGTTTTCAAAGAACATGGTGTGTTTACCAACAGGCTGATTGAAGGAATCGCCAAAGAGCTTGAAGACTATAATGATGAAAATCTTCGCGAAAAACTGGAAGGAAACCATGAGGCAACCATGAAACTGGTAAGAAAATTCCTGCATTGCGGATAATGGTTTGGACAATATGAGGCGCGCCGGAAAGCGCGCTTCTAAGCCTTCCTAATCCTTTTATATGTTCGGCAAATTCTCCAGGGCCTCTAAAATATTGCTGCCAAAACTTATGATCCCCCCCTCATGACCCTCCATTACCAATAGCTTATCTTTTTGCAACTCTCCTTTTTCATACAATTCAGTTATTTCTTTTACCATTTCAACAGTGCCATATCCGGCAGATTTTGACGTTGAAGGAACCTTGTCCTTTAAATAGCCCCATAACTCATTGCTGTGAACATGTATAACGGCTTCGGCATCACTGAAAAGCTTATAAATGATATAATGGGTTAAAGTTTCAGATGATGGCAGCCCTTGGCCCCCGTATTTACAAAAGTTTTTTTCTATATCGCACGAAATGATTTTCACATAATGCTTTTTCCCGGTTTTTTTTGTCTTACCGGTACCGGAGGCTGTTATATAAAAATGGCCGGGGTTCTCGTTACGGATGCTTATGTTACCATAACTCAACCCGCCAGGGTATTGCCCTATGAGACCTGTTTCGGCAAGCTTGTTTCTGACGGGGTTTATTTTGTCAAAAAGAGCATCAGGGATGATCGCCGATTTATCCCCGCAATAAAAATCAAATTTAATCACTCCTTCGTTAGCCATTGGTATTAAATTTATCGGGGAACATAGAAACGATACTTTTTTTGTCGGCTTTGCAAACACCGCGGTCGGTGATTATAGCCGTAACAAGTTTTGCCGGCGTAACGTCGAAGGCATAATTTGAAACGGGGCTGTCGCCGGGGACAATTGAAACCCTTGTTTCTTTGCCGGTTTTATCCAGGCCGGTGATAAAACGCACTTCATCGCCGGAACGTTGTTCTATTGGAATGTTTTTTAAACCATCGCTGCTGATCCAGTCGAAAGATGACGAATAAACTGCTACGTAGAACGGTATGTTGTTGTCGTATGCGGCAAGGGCTTTAAGGTAGGTTCCGATTTTATTGGCTACATCGCCGGTATGTGTGGTGCGGTCGCTTCCTACGATAACCATATCAACCATTTTTTTTTGCATAAGCAGGCCGCCTTCATTGTCGGTTATTACGGTATGCGGGATACCTGCTTTAGACAGCTCCCATGCCGTAAGGAATGCGCCCTGGTTGCGAGGCCTGGTTTCGTCAACCCATACATGTACATCAATACCTTTCTTATGCGCCGCATAAACAGGCGACAGGGCCGAACCATAATCCACAAGGGCAAGCCAACCAGCATTACAATGCGTGAGAATGTTTACCGTTTTGCCTTTTTTATGATTACTTGCTTTTTCTATTAAAGGCAGGCCATTGATACCCATTTTCCTGCCGGCTTCGGCATCTTCATCAGCAATATTTTGTGCCTCTTGTAATGATGCCCGCTGTTTCTCCGTGTAGCTGCCCGCACTCTCTATTGCTCTTAAAACACGATTTACCGCCCACTCAAGGTTTATTGCCGTCGGACGGGATCGCTTTAGCTTAGCCGCAGATTTATGAACATAGGGCATGAAACCCCTGTTCAAAGGTGCTTCCATCGCAGCCAGGTACATGCCGTATGAACCCGCAGCTCCTATCAATCCGGCACCCCTGACCTCCATTTCCTTTATTGATCTTATCATTTCACCACATGTGAATATTTTTTTTATGGAAAATTCAAAAGGTAACCTGCTCTGATCAATGATGCTTACAGCCAACGGATGCTCTTTGTCAAGCCAGATGGTACGGTAATGCTTTCCATTAACTTCCATAAACGTAATCTTTTATTCGTTTCTTTGCTGCCAAGATACACATTTTATATTCGAAAAATCAACCATCTTTCTTATTTTTGTTAATGAATATGTTAATGCTGTAAGATAAATAATAAAAAAAAAGCAATCCGGTTATTTATAATAAAAACGCCCTTATCTTAACTGACCGGTTGTCAGGGATAAGCAATTTTAATTTTTGCTTGGTGAAGGCTTGCTAAATAAATACTACAGGTTAAAGATGATAAAGAAAGAAGATACGATAATGATCAACCGTGAAATCAGCTGGCTCCATTTTAACGAACGTGTTTTACAGGAAGCAGCTGATTTGCGGGTGCCACTGATAGAAAGGCTGCGGTTCCTTGGTATTTTTTCAAATAACCTGGATGAGTTTTACAGGGTTAGGGTTGCTACTTTAAAACGACTTGTCAATTTGAAAAAAGAAAATCCTGCAACACTGGATTTTGACCCTGAAAAGATCCTTGAACAAATAAATGACATAGTCAAAAAGCATCATGAGGAGTTTTACCAGATCTATTCGAATATCCTGAAAGACCTGGCAAAGGAAAACATTTATATTATTAACGAAAAACAACTTACTGACGATCAGGGAGCATACGTAACCAAATATTTTCGTGATCATGTCCGGCCCAACCTTTTTCCAATAATGGTAAAGAACTTTAAACGTTTATTTTCGCTGAAAGACAAATCAATATATCTTGCAGTAGAGCTGAAATGTAAAGATGGCCGGTTAAAAAACAATTATGCACTTATTAAGGTGCCGTCATTTGTTTTGTCTAGATTTTTAATATTACCTAAAAAAGGTGATAAGAACTATATCATTTTACTTGATGATGTTATAAGGTATAATTTATCATATATTTTTTCAATTTTCGATTATGATATTTTTAATGCTTATACAATAAAGATAACGCGTGATGCCGAGTTGGATATTGACAACGATGTATCGAAGAGTTTTATGGATCGTGTTGCCGAGAGCCTTAAACAACGTAAAGCGGCTCAGCCTGTGAGGTTTTTGTATGACGGGGATATGCCTTCATCTTTATTGGATTTGTTAACCGATAAACTGAAGATTTCCGGCAGTGAAAATATTTTTAGCGGTAGTCGTTATCACAATTTTAAAGACTTTATGGGCTTTCCCAACGTTGGGGGCGATTATTTGGAGTATTTTGAAGCGTTGCCATTACCTCATAAGGATCTGGCGGGATGTAAAAGCATGTTGGCCGCAATAAGAAAAAAAGACATCATGGTGCATTATCCATACCAGTCGTTTCAATATATTATTGACCTGTTACGCGAGGCATCAATAGATCCGCATGTACGGTCTATAAAGATGACCATTTACCGGGTTGCAACCAACTCGAAAATTGTAAATTCATTGATTAATGCGGCACGTAATGGTAAGTTGGTTACTGTATTTATGGAGATACAGGCACGTTTTGATGAACAGGCGAACATATTCTGGTCGCAAAAACTGCATGAAGGAGGCGTGAAGATCATTCATGGCATGCCGGGCATTAAAGTGCATGCTAAACTTTTGCTTATATACCGCAGAGGAGGCGGAGAAGACCTTTGTTATGCCAACATAGGCACAGGCAACTTCAACGAAGAAACCGCCGGGTTATATGCTGATGATACTTTGCTGACATGCAATCCGAATATCACAGATGAAGTTGAAAAAGTATTCGGCCTTTTTTCACAAACTCTTTATACTCCTGTAGTTTTTAAACATCTTGTCGTTTCGCCGTTTGGCACTCGTAAGTTTTTTTCCGGGATGTTAAAAAAAGAAGTTGAAAACGCTAAAAAAGGAAAACGTGCCGAAGTGTTTTTAAAGACCAATTCGCTTTCCGACAATGAAATAATAAGAAAGATTTATAATGCAGCCGCCGCAGGCGTTAAATTCAGGCTGATAGTAAGAGGACAGTGTGCGCTCATGCCGAAAGCCAAAGATTTTGGAAAAAATATTCAAATCATCAGCATAGTAGATAAATTTCTTGAACATAGCAGAATATTTATTTTTCATAACGGCGGTAATGAAAAATACTATATCTCATCAGCCGACATTATGAAACGTAATATGGACCATCGTATTGAGGTAACCTGCCCTGTTTATGATAAAGAAATTCAAAAAGAAATACGGGATATGATTGAAATTCAATGGAATGATAATGTAAAAGCCCGGTGGCTCAATAAAGACCGTTTGAATGAGTATCGTAGAAACAATAGCCAGGATAAAATACGGGCACAGGAAAAAATATACAACTATTTCAAAGAATATTATTATCAATCGAAAATATTAGATTAAACATGCTTTTGGCTGCTATTGATATTGGTACCAATGCCGTACGGCTTTATTTTTCAAATGTATATGAAAAAGAAGATATAATCATTGCAGAGAAAGCATCCCTTTTGCGAATACCTGTCAGGCTTGGAGAAGACGTTTTTCAAACAGGTAAAATTTCCGGTGAAAAATGCAAGAAACTCATAAAGACCATGAGGGCATTCAGCCTGCTGATAGATGTTTACAAGCCGGTTGCATACAAAGCTTTTGCCACGGCAGCCATGAGAGAAGCTGAAAATAAAATTGATATTATCAACAATATCAAATCAGAAACAGGGATACAGGTGGAGCTTATTGATGGTATCCGGGAAGCAGAAATGGTGAGTGCATTTAACGATATACGTTTCCGGGGAAGCCATAGCATTGCAATGTTTATAGATGTAGGAGGTGGAAGTACCGAAATATCAGCCTTGAAAGACCGTGCTTTCATAGATTCAAATTCATTCAGAATAGGAACCGTAAGACTGCTTAATGATAAAGTAAAAGACAAGGAATGGAAAAAATTGAAAAAATGGCTTAAACGTTTTGAAAATGATTATGGAAAAATATTATGTATAGGCTCAGGAGGCAATATTAATAAGCTTATAAAACTCTATGGGCAAAGCCACAAAAATATTCTTTCACTTAAAGATCTTAAAAAAGGAGTGAAAAATCTTAAAAAATATACCCTGAATGAACGTATATATGTTTTTGGGCTCAGACCCGACAGAGCCGACGTGATAGTCCCTGCAGGCAAAATATTCAAGTTTATTATGAAACATACTAAATCGGAGTTTATTTATGTGCCTAAAATCGGGCTTTCCGACGGAATTGTTACTCTTATGTACAAAGAAATTAGCGAATCGCAAAAAAACACCAAAACAAAAATTTTGTCATAATTGTTTTGTTTTAAAAATACATTTATTTTTTTCAGAAAAAATTATTAATTTTAGCTATGTTTAAATACAAAAATTTTTTAAAAGTTGTTTTGTGAAATAAACTTTTGATATATTAAACGTTTATAATTACAGGGGGGTTGATGGGCAATGTTTTTGTATATACCGCACATATTCGGTTTTTATGGGGGTATAAGGTGATTGGCGGATTAGTAATGAGCAACAGTTAAGGGGAACAATATGGTTTCAGGCTAATTTTTGATAATTAATCAGCAGATATGTCAGCACAAAGTGTAAAAAATAAAAAAACCTTTTATTCAAAGGAAGAAAAACATGAGATAGTTAAACGCTATCGAAAGCTTTTATCGGTTTGCAGGTCTACTATAAAGCCTGAGGATCGCAAGCGTATTCGTGAGGCATTTAATTTTGCATTAAAAGCCCATGAGGATCATCGCCGTAAAACCGGTGAGCCATATATATACCATCCTATTTCGGTTGCGCAGATTGCCGTTGAAGAGATCGGGCTGGGTGCAACATCAGTAATATGTTCTTTGATACATGATGTTGCCGAAGATACCGATTACACGTTATCCGATATCGAAGATTATTTTGGAAGTGAGGTTGCCCGTATCATTGACGGGTTGACTAAAATTTCAGATATCTTTGATCAGGCCGATTATGTCCAGGCGGAAAATTTCAGGAAAATGTTGCTAACGCTTTCGGACGACGTGCGCGTTATCCTGATTAAACTTGCCGACAGGCTGCACAATATGCGAACCGTAGATGCTTTGCCGCCCAAAAAACAACTTAAAGTTGCACATGAAACACTCTATCTCTTTGCACCACTGGCTCACAGGCTTGGATTTTATGCCATAAAAAGCGAGCTGGAAGATCTGGCTTTGCGTACCACTGACCCCGAAATCTATTTTACTATCTCGCAAAAACTCAAAGATACCGCAGAAAAAAGAAAAAAGTTCATTCAAAAATTTAACCTTCCGATAAGAAGAGCTTTAAAGGAGCAAAATTTCGATTTTGATATAGTAGGGCGGACAAAATTTGTTAGTGCAATTTGGAGCAAGATGCAAAAAAAAGAAATTCCTTTTAAAGAGGTTTATGATATATTTGCCGTACGTATTATTCTTAACAGCCCCGAAGAGCGGGAAAAAGCCGATTGCTGGCGGGCATATTCGATAGTTACCGATATCTATCGCCCGAACCCCGACAGACTGCGCGACTGGATATCCACACCTAAAGCCAACGGTTATGAATCCCTGCACACCACGGTAATGAGCAACGACGGTAAATGGGTGGAAGTGCAGATACGTACCAGGAGAATGGACGAAATTGCCGATAAAGGCTATGCAGCGCACTGGAAATACAAAGAATCAAAACCGGGTGAAAGCGGAATAGATAAATGGCTTAAGCGAATCCGTGAAATATTAAAAACCTCCGAAAAAGATGCTCTCGACTTTATTGACGATTTCAAACTCAACCTGTTCTCCGACGAAATATTTGTCTTTACCCCGAAAGGAGAGCTCAGAACTTTACCTATAGGGTCAACAGCACTCGATTTTGCCTACAGCATCCATACTCAAATAGGTAATAATTGCCTTGGCGTTAAAGTCAATCATAAGCTGGTGCCTTTAAATCATGAATTGAAAAGTGGAGACCAGGTTGAAATAATTACCTCCGAAAAACAAAAACCCAAACCCGATTGGATAAATTATGCCATAACAGCAAGGGCAAAAGGAAAAATAAAAGCAGCCCTCAAAGAGCAACAAAAAAAACTTGCCGAAGAAGGTAAAGAAATACTGAATAGAAAATTAAAACAGCTAAAAGCCGATACTGACCAAAACTATTTCAATCAAATGGTTAAATATTTTGGCTTGAAAACTCACCTTGATCTTTATTATGAGGTTGCCAAAGGAAATATTACTATTAAAGAGATCAAGAATTTCATAAACGATACGGATAAAACCGGTGGATTCCTTAGCTATCTGAAAAAACCTTTTTCAAAATCAAAAGATCCGGATAAAATTATTCTTGACAAGGAAGGTGATGTAATAAGACAGCAGCTTAAAGAACATCCCGACACACTGCTTATTGGCGATGGCTTGGAAAACCTTAATTATACACTTTCATCATGTTGTAACCCTATCCCGGGAGATGATGTCTTTGGTTTTATTACAGTTAGTGAGGGAATAAAAATACATCGCAATAATTGCCCAAACGCAATTCAGCTTTTGTCAAAGTATGCCTACAGGGTTGTTAAAGCCAAATGGATCACGAAAAAATCAATCGCTTTCCTCTCAGGATTTAACATTAAAGGAATTGATGATATAGGAATAATAAACAACATTACCAATATAATTTCCAAAGAACATAACATTAATATCAGGTCAATCGATATTGAAAGCAATGCCGGAACATTTAACGGTTCTGTTATGCTCTATGTAAGAGATACACAGCACCTTAAAAGCCTGATTAGAAAATTGAGTAAAGTAAAAGGCGTCAAATCTGTTACAAGAATAGGCAAGGATTGAGGTTTGCACCCGGGATTTGATGAATACAGTAATGAAATAAAATTAAAACCCGGCGTTTTTTTATTGACCTTAATTATAAAATAAGATTAAAAAGTTTTATCTTTATCGCCTGAATGTAGAACTAAAAGATATATCTGCCAATTAATTATAAAATAAGCTAAAACCCGCAAAGGTTTTTTAATTTCTTTTTATGGCTTGAGGCCGGTTTGCCAATAGCCCGGAAATATCTTGCTTATTGGTAATTAAATTTGAATATAAAACAAGAAAATACCCGGAACAACAAATTGGCAGGTTTAATGTGTTTCATATTATGAAAAAAAACATAGAGATAAAGAATAATTTTGAAACGTTTAAGAAAATTTTTTCCGATTATCTTGAAAATAACGGACACCGGAAAACACCGGAAAGATATTCAATTCTTAAAGAAGTGTATGATGCAGAGGGGCATTTCGACATAGAATCCCTGTATATAAGAATGAAAAACAATAATTACAGGGTAAGTCGTGCAACTTTATACAATGCCATTGAGTTGCTTCTTAATTGTAATTTGGTTGTAAAACATCAGTTCAATAACAACATATCCCAGTTTGAAAAATCTTTTAAACATAAACAACACGATCATTTGCTTTGTGAGGAATGTAAAAAAGTGTTTGAGTTTTGCGACCCAAGACTCGGGGAAGTACAACAATCTGTCCAAAACCTGTTGAATTTTTATGTATCAAGACGTTCTCTTACTTTTTTTGGTATTTGCAAACACTGTGCACAAGAAGAGAAAAAAGGTGAAAAGGATGCTGTCATAAAAGGCAAAAAATAATGGATGAAAAACGAAAAAAAGCTGATGTGCTGATTGGTTTGCAATGGGGCGATGAAGGCAAAGGTAAAATTGTTGATGTTTTAACTCCCGGCTATAATATTGTTGCCAGGTTTCAGGGCGGACCCAATGCGGGTCATACTTTGGAATTTGACAATAAAAAGATCATTTTGCATACTATCCCCTCAGGAATATTTCATGATAGCGCTATAAATCTTATCGGAAATGGTGTGGTGATCGACCCTGTGGTCCTTAATAAGGAAGTTCAAAGCCTTGATGTTGATAAGGATATTATATTAAATTCCTTGCTTATATCAAAAAAAGCACATCTGATTTTGCCGACACATAGGCTTTTGGATTTTGTTTATGAAAGATCCAGGGGAGAAAATAAAATAGGCAGTACCCTTAAAGGCATTGGGCCTGCATTTACCGATAAAATAGCACGTTCGGGTATCAGAACAGGGAATATTATACAAAAAGATTTCGGCGACAGATATGATTCCTTAAAACAAATACATCTTAAACATATTGCTTCGTTTGATTGTACGGATAAAATTCAAATTGAAGGAATGGATTTTGAAGAGTATGAAAGATTATGGTTCGAAAGCCTGGAAATGCTTTCAGAGATGCGGTTGATTGATTCGGAAGTGTTTGTCAACAATTCGCTTAACAATGGATTAAGCTTATTGGCAGAAGGGGCACAAGGCACATTGCTTGATATTGATTTCGGCTCTTACCCGTTTGTAACCAGCTCCAATACTATCACTGCAGGCGCCTGCACAGGCCTCGGCATAGCTCCCTCCGGAATAGGGGAGGTAATCGGTGTTTTCAAAGCTTATTGCACAAGAGTGGGAAGCGGCCCGTTCCCTACCGAAATATTTAATGAAAAAGGAGAAAAACTCAGAACAATGGGCAAGGAATTTGGTTCAACAACAGGACGACCCAGAAGATGCGGCTGGCTCGACCTGGCAGCACTGAAATACGCTGTAATGCTCAATGGCGTTAATAAAATCATCATGACTAAAGCCGATGTGCTCAACTCTTTCAATAAGATAGACGTTTGTACACACTACAAAATCAAAAATCAAAAAATAGATTATATGCCTTTTAATATTGATGACAAAGACCTGAAGCCGGTTTATAAAACATTAAAAGGATGGAAAAAATCACTCGAAAATATTGATACTTTTGAACAAGTCCCTACACCACTTAAAGATTATGTTAAATATATAGAAGACCATGTTGAAATACCTGTTTGGATGGTATCGACCGGGTCAAACCGGAATCAGATAATAAAAAGATAACCCGATGATGCAAAAATGCTGATTTTTACCGGGTTGGGATTTTACAGAAACGTTGCGCTAAACAACCATAATATTGCCGGGCTTTTATTCATTAGCCACCGATGGCGGCACAATACCCAGCCGGTTTGTCTTGAAGTCAAGAATGAGAATATAATCCTCGAAAAACGCTTGTGATATAAGTCCGTCGTCATCACCGAGCCGGTGCTCCCTTTCCGGCATCAGATATACATTATGGCTTTTGAGTTTGTAAGGGCCGAAAAAAATATCCTGTTTTGGTCTTTTTCCTTCCAACATAATATGGTTGTGACTTTGCGGAAGGTAATATTTAAGGCTGTCCGCTACGGAATTATCGGATGCCATACGCCTGAAATCACGGTTTCTGTACAGGACCAATGCCGGGGTAGGCATACCGTCGAAACTTAAGTTTAACCTCCGGCCATTTGTTCTTAACCTCAAGCCAGTAAAACTCAAAGATGACCCCATCGCGGCAAAATGAGCTTTTTCTTCCCATTTGTCAGGCAGTTTATCCAAACATGCAAATCGTGAAGCAGGATGATCTATAACAAGGATTGTGTTCATTGACTTGAAAAAATCGTATCCTATAAAGCCACCTATTTCAATATCTTCAGGCTCTGCATGTCTCTCTATCACCCTGAAGTCAGCATAACCAAGCATGTTGTCATCAACAGCAACCTCAGCATCTTCCAGTACCCTTGCACGGGTCCGCCCGGCAGCATGAAGACTCAAAATTTTTTTCTCAAGATCAGGCCTGCGCCACAATAAAAGGTTGAAAGCACTTTCGTAAATAAAATTGCCCCTTATTTCAAGACTGATCTGAAAACCTTTTAAAGCTCCCACACCTTCAATATTGGGTGAGAAAAACATTATGGCCCGGGGATTTGACAATCCGCCGAATTCATCGGAAGGCAACCACTCAAAAGAATGCCAGGTAATCGTATTATCACCAATCTCTTCAGGTCCCTGAGATTGTATAAAATATGGAAATGTTACTAATGTCAAAACAAGAAAAAATAATGTAATTAGTAATCGTTGCATTTTTTGTTTGTTTTTATTCACGGGAAAACATTTATTTTCAGAATGTTCTTTAAAAATGATACTGATCCTTCAAGACCATTAACGCAATAATGTAAGATGATTTTATTATTGCAAATTTCAGCTCATCAAAAAATGAAAAACTTTCAATTTAAATGTGAAACATCAGTTATTTGCAAATATCGGCAAAAGGAGAATTGTAAAATTCATTAAAATACTGAATTTTTTTTTTAATCGGACAGTAGTGTAAAGTTATATTTACATCTTTGAAAATGTTACCTTTGAAACAGTCAATTGTTGCCGTGCAGTTATTTAAATTGATATTATCAAATTTTTCAATATTTCAGCCGGAAAACGTTGATTGTGGTTAGTTGTGTCAATTATTGGCTTGATTATTGTTATTATTTTTTATCAAATACTATAAACCAATATATTATGAAGCGACTTTGTTTTCCTTTAATTCTTACATTAGCTATGCTTTATGCAAGCCGGCCTGATCTTCCAGCCCAGCAATTTACCGGTTTTGAAACCCGTCAAATGGGCGATAACATCAGTTTGATTTATTCTGTTGAAGGTGAGCAACTGGGGGAGTTGTTCAGTTTTGAACCTTATTATTCGTTGGACGGTGAGCGCACTTTTCGTCCGATGCGAACGGTTTGGGGCAATATAGGCCGGGGAGTGCCGGGAGGAAAAAACCAGATTTTTGTTTGGGATGTACTGGAAGATGTTAATGAACTGCGAGGCGACGTTACGTTTAAATTGAAAGGCAAACACCATTCGGTACAGGCTCTCGGGGAAGAGTTCAGCGAAGTTGTTTTTGAGCTTATCAGTTTGCACAGGATTGAAAACAACCGCCTGGAGTTGGTATTGAACATCACTAATAAGGGCCCGGAGCGTGACCTTAAGATTTTCAACCGTTTGATATCCATTACAGGTTTTAACATGCGCAAATATGAAGCTCAGTGGGGTGATGTCGGCGGTGTTGTTGGCCGTGAACGCTATTCTGCACCACAGCGCACATTAGAAACAGGCGAATCAATACAAGCAGTATTCAGGTTTCATCGCATACCTGATGACTTTGACCGTGTAATGAGGCTTGATGTGGGTGCCGAACTACTTACCATAACATATGGCGTGGAACTGGAAATAGGCAACATGCAGTTCCGTGACCTGCCGGTGTCAGACAAACCCCTGCCCGAAATGAGAAAACCGTTCGTCCGCAGCTTTGAGACAACTACAACCGCCGCTTTCGATATTGAACCCGTTGAAGTTATTGACACTATCCCGCCGGTTGTAACATTTGTTTCTCCAAAACCCGAAGATTTTTCCGAGGACGACATTCTGGAAGTCACCGAGGAGATACTTCCTGTAATAGGAACGGCAACGGATGAAAGCGGCGTATCGCAGGTTATTGTCAACGGACGTAACGCCGGATTAAAGCCTGACGGCACTTTTGAGGCTCAAGTGAACCTGCAGCCCGGAAATAACGAGATAACCGTCCGTGCAATAGATACCCGTTTCAATAGTATTGAACACAGGCTTCTTGTTCACCGCAAAGCCCCGCCCGGAGAAGATGCTTTATCGGATATCCAGGAGCTTGATATGATGATGGCTGTAAAACGCCCGACAACATATTATGCTTTCATCGTGGGTGTTAACGAATACCCCGACCCGGGAATAGTACCCCTGCAAAATCCCATCAGCGATGCAGAAAGACTTGCAAATGTGCTTACCGAACAGTATATGTTTGAAAGGGAAAACGTCATATTAATGGAAAACGCCACAAGAGCCGGTTTGATAGATGAATTAGACAGGCTTACAAGAAGAGTGACAGAAAACGATAATCTGCTGATATTTTTTGCAGGCCATGGATTTTTTGACCTGGAAACAGAGCTCGGCTACTGGCTCCTCAAAGATGCATCTTACATTAGTACGGCCAACTGGATGGCAAACAGCCAGATACGTGATTATATAGGGGCAATAAAGAGCAGGCATACCCTGCTGATCGCCGACGCATGCTTTAGCGGCGGTATCTTCCAAACCAGGAAAGCATATGGCGAACCGACAGACCAACTCGACCGTATCTATACAAGACCAAGCCGTAAAGCTATGACCAGCGGAAATCTGTCAGAAGTGCCCGATGAAAGCATCTTTTTAAAATATCTCGTTAAAAGACTTGAAGAAAATACAAGAAGCTACATATTGGCAGAAGAACTGTTCAGCAGCTTTAAACCGATCGTGATGAGCAAAACATCCACAGAACCACAATATGGCGATATCAAAGGAACAGGCGATGAAGGAGGCGACTTTATCTTTCGAAGAAGGGAATAAATGATGAAGCCTCCATGACCAATACAGCCACTCAATATAGAATGATCGTTTTTGCAGACGGCACATATACCGGATCAGCGTGGCAATAATAAGTTAAGAGAAACTCATTTACGGCTTCACAAATTTCCCGGTGTTCACTTCATCACGGAATCGTATCCGGTAAGTATAAATACCATTGCTAAGATGTTTCAGGTCAAGCCTTACAAAGTTTATTCCCTTATTGGTGTCTGACGCGGGGATTATTTGTTCGATAACCCTGCTGCCGTGGATATTAAAAACCTCAATATATATATTGTCGCTGTAAGGCAGCACCAATCCTATTTTTATATAATCATGGGCGGGGTTCGGGTAGGGCTTCAATACCCGGAAATCATCTTCAAAGCTGATGCAATCTTCAGATGTATATTCTTTTCCTGTTATCCGTTCCGGCAAGGTAACATAGACACAGAGATAATCATGTTTTCCGGGATCATGGAACGGCAGGTGTGATGAGAAGGTATATTTTTCGGATTCTCCCGGCATCATGAGCCCTGTCCATGTTTCGCGCAACGGCCCTGCGGCATTGGTCCGGGTTTTCATGTAAAGGGTGTCAAGCTGTATGGAGCTGAGGTTTGTAAACTCAAAGGATGCTTCCAGATATCCGTCAATGACCTTGTAGCTGATATTGCCGGCAATGATTTCGACGGCTACGGGCACGACACTTATGACTTTTGTGGTGGTGTCGCTGCATCCCATGTCATCAAAGGCTACCAGTTGCGGGTAGTATTTCCCGTCATCCGTATATGTATGTTCTGGATGTTTCTGTGATGATGGCGGTGAGCCGTCGTCAAAATCCCAAAGATATGATGTGGCACCCTGGGTTTCGTTGATGAACTGCACGGTAAGCGGTGAAGCACCGAAACGCGGGTTATAGCTGAACGCGCTCCCGGGTGTGGGCATAACATTGATAACCTTGGCCTTGTGGCCGGTACACCCTTCCTGCGATGTTACCGTAAGCGTTATGTCATACTGGCCCGGCTCATGGAAAGCAAACCATGGGTTTTGTTCGTCGCTGTATCCCTGGCCGCCGAAATCCCATTCCCATTTTACGGGATTGCTGCCTGGGATATGTGTTTGATCGGTAAATTGATATGACTGTCCGGCACACAGGTCGGGAGCCGTAAAATCCACTTCGGGTAAAGAGTGTACCGTCACGGGCTTTGTGACGGACATTATGCATCCGTTGATGGCTGTTACCGTGAGGGTCACTTCATGCTTGCCGTCGGTCTGGAAAAGATGCGACGGGTTTTTCTGCGACGATGTTTCTCCATCGCCAAAGTCCCAGTGCCATTGATATACTTTAGCCCAGGCGGGTGCTTCCGTCAGATCGGTAAAGTAGATGAGCTCACCGTAGCACGCTGTGGTATAGTCGAAATCGGGTATTGGCGAGGTACGAACGGGAATTTCACGAAGCAATGTGTCTTTGCAGCCTGTGGTAGCCTGAACAACAAGGTCAACCTGCCATTCCCCCGGTTCAATGAATTCATAAGCGGGATTTTGCATATCTGTGGTGTAGAGAGTATCGCCATAAGGGTCTGTAAAGCTCCAGTGCCATTGCTCCGGGTCGCCGTCAAGAGATGTTGACAGGTCGGTAAAGAATATCTCTTTGGCGTGGCAGGCATTGAGGGGCTCATAGTCGGGTTCAGGCAGATGATAGACCTGCACGGGCTGTATGGTGTCGCTTGCGCAGCCCGCTTCACTTATAACTTCAAGGGTTACATCGAATATTCCTGGCTGCGGGAAAGTGTGTTTCGGGTTTTGCTCGTAGCTTACACTGCCATCGCCGAAATCCCAGAACCATTGTTCTATATCACTTTCCTCCACTGTTGAATGGTCGGTAAAACAGGTGGTGTCGCCAAAACAAACAGGCGGAGCCTCAAAAGCAGGCTCAGGCGTATAACCCTGAAAACTAAGCTCTACGGTATCTATCCCGATGCAACCAATGGGATTGGTGACCGTCACCGAATAAGTTCCCGGATCATGGATGATTATGGTGGGTGTGGTAGCACCGGTGCTCCAGTAGTATAAAGTGTCATTCCTGCTTAAATGATAAATGTCGAACATTGAGTGTTCAGCTTCCGCCCCGCAGCTTTCGCCTCTCACCATTTTTCTTTCATACTGCACACATAGCTCATCGCCCATACAGAAGGGGCGGTCTTCGCCAAGAGTGACCATTTCTGAAAACATATCCACCGCCACGTAAGCGCTCAATGTAGTGCTGCATCCAAGGCTGTCAAACACCTCCACCGTATATTCACCCTCTTCGCTGACCTCGATAAATTGCTCCACGCTGCCGTTACACCACAAAAAGCTGTACGATTCATGCACATCGCCCGTAACTTCCAGTATGACAGTATCACCATAACATATTATAGTATCGTTGGGCGATATTTTAATATCGGGATAGCTCACCAGCAGCGAGTCGCTGCTCTCAAAACCGAAGATGTCGGTAACGGTAACGCCGTACATACCCGACTCATCAACCTCGATGCTCTGCGTGGTTTCGCCGGTTGACCAAAGGTAGGTTTCGTAGATGTCGCCGGCAGCAAGCTCAATAGGACAAAAGCCGTATGGAATTATTGTGTCTAAACCTAAATTGACGGGGTTGATAATTTCCTGCCCAGGGAAATATTTGTTCCTCACATAATTTTCTACCGTTACTTGCTGATTTGTACTTAACAGCCTGTTGTATAGAACGATTTCCGCAATATCGCCTTTTAAA
>PWZB01000005.1 GCA_003567625.1 Bacteroidales bacterium
CCTTTAAAAACCATAACAACTCATGAATGATAGAGCGTACATGAAGCTTTTTGGTGGTCAGCAAAGGAAAACCCTGCTCAAGGTTGAACCGCATCTGATATCCAAAAATGCTGATAGTGCCTGTACCGGTCCGGTCTTGCTTTTTTGACCCGTTTTCAAGAACATGTGTCATTAAATCAAGGTATTGCTTCATTTGATATGGAAATTAAGAGCCTGCCCTAAATAGTGTTTTGTGTCACAGGTTACACAGATTTACACAGATTTTATTTTATATAAATATTTTAATTCCAATAACTTATAATCTGAGTTAATTTGTGTAATCTGTGGCATTATGAATCTTTTTTACTTAATAAAGCGGGCTCAATTAATAATGTAAAAATACTTTTTTGCGTAGATTGAAATTTAATTCAAATTTAACTCTAATGGATGTTAAAACCAAACAAGAAATACATTTTCCTTTTGCCGGCCAATATCAAAAGAGCATTCCAACCATAGTTGCAGAGAACAATGATGCAATACTTCCGCCCAACAGTGCTCTCATACCGAATCTTGAGAGCAAAGTTCTCTGGCTGGGGGCCAGCGAGCCGATACCTCCAATCTGGATTCCTATTGAAGCGAAATTTGCAAATCCGCACAACATGTATGTTGCCATAACGATTGATTTTTCGGAAACAAACATTGCTTCGTCCTTAAGTTCAGCCAGGCTGATATAACCGATAAATTCACTCATAACAATTTTCTCGCCCAACAGCTGACCTACCAAAGCCATGTCCTGGGGAGTTACACCGACACTCCATACCAGCGGTGCAAAAGTATAACCAAGGATAAATTGCAGGCTAAGCCCTTCGTATTGTCCGTTGGTAAGATCAACTATCAGCGGGTTAATACCTGTTACCCCGCCGATAAAATCTTTTAAAATATAATTCATCATAGCAATGAAAGCAACAAAGACAAGCAGCATTGCAGCGACATTTACGGCAAGCCTGAGTCCCTCACCGGTCCCGTTAGCCATTGCTTCAAGTATATTATCCCCGATTTTTTCTTTACTTACAGATATTACTTTACTGATATCTTCGGTTTGTGGCATTAGTATTTTAGATGCAACGATAGCTCCGGGTGCTGCCATAATGGATGCTGTCAGCAAATGCTTCGCAAAATATAATCTTTCAGCAGGGTCATCTCCTCCCAAAAAACTAATATATGCTGCCAAAACACCCCCGGCAATGGTAGCCATGCCTCCGATCATTACCAAAAGTATTTCAGACTTGTTCATATCGGGAAGGTAGGCTTTTATAAGCAAAGGCGATTCGGTTTGCCCAAGAAAAATATTGCCCGCAACCGATAAACTCTCAGCTCCGGACAACCTCATTGCTTTCACCATTAACCAAGCTAGAATATATACAATAAACTGTATTACTTTCAAATAATATAAAACACTGGTAAGTGCAGAAAAAAATATGATCGTCGGAAGAACCTGGAAAGCAAAAATAAAACCATATGAATCAACATCAAGCAAATCACCAAGCAAAAATATTGCCCCCTCACGGGAAAAGTCAAGAATAATAACAAATATACTGCCAATTATCTCAAAAAAATGTTGTATGAAAGGAACTTTAAGAATGGCAATAGCTAAAAATATTTGTATGGCCAATCCTTTAGCAACAACACTCCATGATACTGCTTTACGATTACTGCTGAATACATAAGCAATAGCAACGAGCAATAAAATGCCAATAAAACCTCGTACAACACTTATAACACCAAAGCTTTCTTCAAAGGGTAATTCTGCAGGGCGATACTTAAAATAATATATGTTGTTATTATGACAAAGAACCATCTTGTCTTCCGTGAGCTCTTTCACTATAAATTTTACAGGCTTTTTTTCACTTTTAAGGTGATCTTCATAATGCCTGGCAACTTCAACTCCTTTATTATAATATATGATCTTCGGCTTGTTATCTTCAACCATATAGACCAGCGAGTCAATAACGGTTGTGATATCATCCGTGTCGGGTACCAGGGAAAGTGTATCATGCGATAAAAACCATGATCCATTGATCTTATCTTCTGAAAAATCGCAGAATATAAATTCAAACCTGTTTTCTTCTTCTTCATAAAAAAGCCATATGAACTCTTCCGGTTTGCTTTCTTTTATTTCACCCGTTTTTTTATCCTTAATGTTTTCGAGAACCCAGTTTTTTGCTATTTCGGCAATTTCTTCGTTGTCATTTGCCGGCTGACATGAAATTGTTATCCACGAGAATAACATCAAAAAGGCAACATTACGAAATGTTGGAGTTTTCATCGGCATAAGTTTTAAAAAACATTAATTGTCATTTATATAATAAGCCGATTGCAAACCTATTAATTTTTTCTTTAGGCAGGAAAATGAAGGGAAGAAAAAATTTATAATTATTGGGAGATGTTTATTTCTTTTTGCTTTTTCTGCGGTTTATTTCATCGCGGATTTTTGATGCTTTTTCATAAGCCTCTTCTTTAACAGCCTGTGAAAGCATTTCTTTAAGCTCTTTAATATTCAGTTGTGAGAATTCACCATCATCGGTTTTCTTTTGTTCGTTGATATTTTCAGGTGAGGGCTCTTTTGATTCGTCTTGCAAAACAATGCCGGCTGATTTAAGGATGGATTCGTATGTGTATATGGGACTTTTGAATCTGACAGCAAGGGCAACTGCATCTGAAGTCCGGGAATCTATTTCAATTTTTTTATTGCCGTCAAAACATATCAATTTTGCAAAAAATATCCCTTCGCTGAATTTATAAATAATTACCTCATTAATGGTTATATTAAAAGTTTCGGCAAAATTTTTGAAAAGATCGTGTGTAAGCGGGCGGCTCGGCTTCATTTTTTCCAGTTCTATTGCTATGGCTTGAGCCTCAAAACTGCCAATGATTATAGGAAGCCGCCTTTTCTTTCCCGCTTCACCCAAAATTAAAGCATAAGCACCCGATTGTGACTGACTGTATGATATACCCAAAATCTCCAGTTTTATTTTTTCCATATATTGTCTAAGGCTGTTTTTCCTTATATTTATAATTCTTTTGAACTTGTTAATTACAAAGGTAGTATAAAAAAATCTTCTTTAAAAGAACCTTTGCCAATTTGTTGTCGCTTTGCAAATGAAATTTTTTCAAGAACTCTTTGAATGAGCCTGCTCTAAATAGTGTTTTGTGCCACAGATTAAACAGATTTCCACGACTTTATTTTTATAAGTATTTTAATCCCAATTACTTATAATCTGATTTAATTTGTGTTTACCCCGTTGGATGTTTTATTTTTCAACTTATTCTTTTTTTATTAGATTATCCAACGTGGTGAATCTTGTTTACTTTTTAGAGTGGCTTTTAAATCTATAATTTTAATTTGTTAATGGTTCGGATAAAAAACAAGTAAAATATTCTATTGTAAAGATATAAAAATTTATATTTTATCCGCCAATTTTTCAGATGGAAAAGTAGCGGCTATAATAAAATATAAAAAATTATTTTTGATAATATTAATTTTTTATATTTACAGCCAAAAAAAAAGATCTTTGTGATAATTAGATTTTTTCAGGAACATTAAAAAAAGGAGGATGAAATGCCTGTAATATTTTGGTTAGTACCTTTTAGTGCTATTTTAGCTTTGTTATTTGCTTTTTATTTTTTTAAACAGATGATGGGGAAAGATGAGGGGACAGATTTGATGAAAAAGATTGCTC
>PWZB01000169.1 GCA_003567625.1 Bacteroidales bacterium
AGTCGGCAGTCGGCAGTCGGCAGTCGGCAGTCGGCAGTCGGCAGTCGGCATTACATATTCGTAACAAATTCGTAATTCGATAATAAGGTGTTTCTAATTAGGAGAACATTTGGGTATTATGGAGTTTTTTATAAACTCCGTCGTTCGCTAATAGTTCATCATGGGTTCCTTTTTCGATTATTTTTCCTTCATGGAGTACGCAAATAAGGTCGGCATTGATCACTGTTGAGAGCCTGTGAGCAATTACTATTGAGGTACGGTTTTCCATCACTTTTGCCAGGGCTTTTTGAACGAGTCTTTCTGATTCGGTATCGAGAGCTGAAGTAGCTTCATCAAGTATAAGTATGGGCGGGTTGTGTATTATGGCACGTGCAATTGAAAGCCTTTGGCGTTGCCCGCCCGATAGCTTACCGCCACTGTCGCCGATATTTGTGTAATATTCATTGGGAGTTTTGATAATAAATTCATGTGCATTGGCTATTTTTGCAGCTTTTATGACCTGTTCTTCGGAAACATTCTCTGTGCCGAAAGCTATGTTGTTAAAGAAATTGTCATTAAACAGTATTGCTTCCTGGTTAACATTTCCCATTAAAGCTCTTAAGTCTTTTATTTTAAGATTTTTAATGTTTGTTGCGTCAATTAATATTTCACCCTTTGTTACATCCAGGATACGGGGCAACAGATCAACAAAGGTGGATTTGCCGGCACCCGAATGACCTACCAGTGCAACAGTTTTCCCTTTTGGGATTTTAATATTAATATCTTTCAATACATCTTCTTTTTCGTATCTGAAATATACGTTTCTATATTCTATGCAATCGTCGAAGGATTTTATAGGTATAGGGTTTTTGATTTCGACTATGGTGTTTTTGGCTTTCATAATATCATCGATCCTGTCGGCTGAAGCCATGCCTTTTTGGATATCGTAAAATGCTTTGGAAAACGCTTTAGCGGGATTAATGATCTGTGAGAAGATTACAATATATCCTATAAATGCTTGTGAGGAGAGATTTGCTTGACCTCCAAGTACCAGGGCTCCGCCATAAACCATAATAATAACCACGACAAATGTTCCGAGAAATTCACTGGTAGGGGTGGCAAGATAGTGTCTGCGGTACATTTTGGTCATTACCCTTGTGTAGAAGCTGTTAAGATTGTAAAACTGTTTTTTGATTTTTTCTTCGGCATTGAATGCTTTAACAATACGAAGCCCGGTAATCGTTTCTTCAATTACTGACAATATAATTCCGAGTTTGCTTTGCCCCCGCAATGCCGTGATTTTTAGGTTTTTCCCTATTCTCCCGATAATAAGTGCACTGAGCGGAAGAAGTACCAAAACAAATAGTGTCAGTATGGGGCTCATGATAAAAAGTGTAATCAAATAAACGATTATGGTTATCGGTTCGCGAAATGCCATTTCAAGGCTGCTTATAATGCTCAACTCAATCTGTTGTACATCATTGGTCATCCTTGATATAACATCGCCTTTTCTTTCATTCGAATAGTAGGAAAGGGGGAGGTCTATAGTTTTTTCATAAAGGGCGTTGCGAATATCTTTAACTACTCCGGTTCGTATAAAAGCAAGGTGAAATATGGCTAAATATTTAAAGCCGTTTCGAAGCAGGCTGGAAACAACTACAACTAATCCAATGAACAGCAATGCGTAAAATTCACCATAATTATTAATAAGGGTGCCGATATAATAGTTGAAATTTTGCTCAATTGAATTGACGGTAAGTGCAAAAGGAACCGGATCTTCAATCATAGGCTGTGCATCAAAAAGAATACCTAAGAAAGGTATGATCATGGTAAGGGTAAATACCGAAAAAATAACAGATAGAAGATTAAAAAATATGTTAAAGGTTATTCTACCCCAGTAAGGATATATATATCGAAGTATCTTTTTAAAATTTTTCATTAACATCAAATATTTGGCATAACTCCGGTATAATTAAAAGGAGTTATGTTTTTCAATTCATTTCTTATATCAGCCCTGATATCAAGATTATCAATAAAGTCATGAATAACTTTACGGTCAATTGATTTATTTACCCTGGTAAGTTCTTTTAGTTTTTCATAAGGCTTTGGATATCCTTCCCTGCGGAGGATGGTTTGAATAGCTTCAGTAATGACCTGCCAGTTATTTTCAAGGTCTTTATCAATTGCCGGTTTATTAATCATGATCTTGCTTAATCCTTTTAATGTAGCTTCAATTGCTAAAAGCGTGTGAGCACATGGAACACCCGTATTCCTTATTATTGTAGAATCGCTCAAGTCTCTTTGCAATCTTGAGATTGGTAGTTTGGCAGAAAGATGTTCAAAAAGTGTTATTGCGATACCGCAATTGCCCTCGGAATTTTCAAAATCTATCGGGTTTACTTTATGTGGCATAGCCGATGAACCCGTTTCATCCCTGGAAATTTTTTGTTTGAAGTAATCCAATGAAATATATGTCCACAAGTCTCTGTCAAGATCAGTAATAATTGTACAGATTCTCTTCAGACAATCAAAAATCTCTGCAAGGCCATCATAATGGTCAATTTGGGTTGTTACTTTTGAACGTTTTAATTTCAGTTTTTTTTCGACGAACTTGTTTGCAAATTCAACCCAGTCAATCTCCGGATAGGCGGCGTAATGCGCATTGAGATTTCCTGTGGCTCCACCAAATTTAGCCGGGTAATTTAAAGATTGCAAACATTGTAATTGCTTTTCCAGCCTGTTGTGAAAAACGTAAATCTCTTTACCCACGGTTGTAGGTGTGGCAGGTTGCCCGTGTGTACGTGCCAGCATGGGATATGAAAGCCATTGCTTAGAAAGGTTTTTCAGAACAGCCAGCAGCTTTTCGATTTTAGGCAATAATTCATGTGTAACCCCATCTCTAAGCATAAGCGGGATAGCAGTATTATTAATATCCTGTGAGGTAAGCCCGAAATGTATGAATTCCCTGTATTCACCCAAACCATACTTTTCAAACTTTTCTTTCAGGAAATATTCAATAGCTTTAATGTCATGATTGGTGGTTTTTTCTATTTCCTTAACCCTTGTGGCATCATCATCAGAAAACGATCTGTAAACATCCTTTAATTTTTCAAAATTTGAAGTATCAATATTTTTTAATTGTGATAAAGGCAATTTGCACAGAGATATAAAATATTCTATTTCAACGGATACCCGGTATTTCATAAGTGCCGCTTCGCTGAAATATTTTTGCAGCGAGGTTGTCGTTTCCCTGTATCGCCCATCTACGGGTGAAATATTATATAACCCGGGGTATTGCATGATAGTTTTTTTGGCAAAGTTAACAAATAGCTTAAAATGCTGTTGCTTTGCGAAGTTAAATTAAAATAAAAAAACGGCATTTCTATGTAAGAAAGGATTTTTGTTTTGTTAGGTAATAATGTTATTTCTTTCTTTTTGCTTGATTTGCTCTCTGTTTGGAAACATCTTCAAGTTTTTTCTGCCATTTCGATTTTTTAACGGGCTTTTTCTTACTTTCCTCTATTTTTTTATGAATAGCATCTTCATTGATTAATTTTCTAAACAAGCCCATTTGCCCGAACGTAATGATATTTGTTAGGAAATAATAGTAGCTGAGTGCTGAAGCAAAACTGTTAAAAATAGCCAGCAGCATAACAGGCATCATATACATCATCGTTTTCATTCCGGGCATTTGGTTTGTACTGCCCATCA
>PWZB01000131.1 GCA_003567625.1 Bacteroidales bacterium
CGAAGTGAAGGAACTTGTTGAAGAACAGACAAAGGCTGAAACAAAGTGTCAGCGAAGTGAAGGAACTTGTTGAAGAACAGACAAAGGCTGAAACAAAGCGCCAGCGAAGTGAAGGAACTTGTTGAAGAACAGACAAAGGCTGAAACAAAGCGCCAGCGAAGTGAAGGAACTTGTTGAAGAACAGACAAAGGCTGAAACGAAGCGCCAGCGGAGTGAAGGAACTTGTTGAAGAACAGCCAGAGGCTGAAACAAAGCGTCAGCGGAGTGAAGGAACTTGTTGAAGAACAGACAAAGGCTGAAACAAAGTGCCAGCGGAGTGAAGGAACTTGTTGAAGAACAGCCAGAGGCTGAAACAAAGTGCCAGCGGAGTGAAGGAACTCTTTGAAGAACAGCCAGAGGCTGAAACAAAGCGTCAGCGGAGTGAAGGAACTTGTTGAAGAACAGCCAGAGGCTGAAACGAAGCGCCAGCGGAGTGAAGGAACTTGTTGAAGAACAGCCAGAGGCTGAAACAAATTGTCAGCATAGCGAAGCAACTCGTAAAATAACAGCGAAAACTCAGAACAAAACTCCGGCGAAGTAAAGGGTTTAATAAATTAATAATAATTTGGTGTGAATCTATCTTAGTGCGAGTCAGTTATATAAAAAGAAATTTCCCTGACAGTTTCATTTCTAAGCATATCTGTAGCTCTTATGGAGATGTTATTAACCTGGCCGGCATAGAATCCTGTAATAGGCTTATTGTAAAGTTGCTCCGGCTGTTCGTTAATACTGTAAAATATTTCATCAGCGCCGGTTTTTTCATCTGTGGCTGAAAGGTATAGTTTTACATGTGGAGGGTATGTTTGATAGCTGTTATCATCTTCGACATAGACATCGTACGATGGAATGCTGAAATTGTGTGTTATTTCCGGCCCCTGCATGTCAACGTATAAGCTAAAGTTGTCATTGTTGGCATTTTCTACATTATCGAAGGCGGTGTAATTAATATTGTGGTTACCGGGCTTTTTAATTGAGAAAGGTTCCTCGAAGATTTTTTCCTCGCCCTGGTTGATTCTGTAAACAATGCGGTTTAAACCTGACTCCCTGTCAATGCCAATAAGCTTTATCTTTGATTTATCGCTGATAAACAATGTGTTCCTGAAATAAATCTGAGGGCCTATTATTTCATAGTCAATTTCCGGAGCGTTGAGGTCAACATAAGGGATATGTGTTTCATCCTGGTGGTAAGTTCGGCCTTCACTTTTATTATTCACTTTATCAACAGCATAAGTTCTTATGTTTATTTCACCGGAATGGCCTGACAGAAAAACAGGCCTTTCATATAGTTCATATTCTTCATCATTTATTGAATAATAGATATCTTTAACGCCGGCTTTATTGTCAACGGCAGTTATTCTTAGTTGCGACCTTCCCGATGAATACTCTTTTCCGTCTGCAACAAAGCGGTTCCCTATTATTTCTTCTATAATGACAGGAGGGGTTTTATCAACGAAAAATTCAAAAGATTTCAGGGGTTCTTTATTATCTACTTTGTCTAAAGCATAATATTGCAATGTATGATAACCTTCTGGCAGATTATTAACCGGGATTTTTTCTGAATATTCTTTAGCCGGTTCATCATTTATTGAATAAAATATTTCTTTAACCCCGGTTTGGTCAAACGCTTCAAGGCTGATCTTTGAACGTGGTGAAAGAATGTTTTCAAATTGATCATCAATGATCTCCAGTTTTGTCTCCGGGGCTGTATGGTCAATTATGGTGATTATTTTTTTGGGCTTTTCAACATTACCTACATTATCAACTGCAAAAAAATCAATCTCATAATAACCCTCGCCGTCTAGTAGCAAACTATCTTCGAAGATTTTGTAATCCCGGCTGTTTATGGAATAATAAATACTTTTTACACCCGATAATTCATCATGGCTAATGAGGTGGATTCCGAAGTCTTTTCCTCCATAGATTGTGTCTTCTTTAATAAACATTGGCATGTCGGAGTACCACCCGGTTTCGGGAGTGATTCCGTCAACGGTGAAGTAAAACGGTATGTGTTTGTTTAATTTAGATTTTAAATGTGTAAATTTATGTTTTCCTGAGTTTTGAAAAATCAATGGTAAACTATCGGGTTTTTCGGGGATTAATTTTACACTTTTTTTTCCCTCCGGGTTATCTGCTATATGTAAAATTACCGGTATTTGAGCATTTATAACCGGGTTTTCGAGGCTGTCGAGTATGATTTTTTCCTGAAAACCTGGTAATTGCTTGGCAATTAATGCCTGATGCAGTATTAAAAATAAAAATGGAATTATATGTTTTAAAAATGCAGATTTCATAAAGGTCATTTTTCTTCAAATGGTATGAAACGGAATTCTGTTCTACGGTTTACAAGATGTTCTTCGTCTGTACATTCTACACCTTTGTGGCAATGGTTTATTATTTTGGAATCGCCGATGCCTTTTGCAACCAAACGATTGGGTGCAATACCTTTGTTAACCAGGTAATTTCTTGTTGATTTAGCTCTTCTTTCAGACAAACGTTGGTTATATGCTGATGAACCTTGTGCATCGGTATGTGAGCGTAATTCAATTCTTATTTCGGGGAATTCTTTTAATGAAGCGGCAAGCTCATCCAGTTGTTTGCGGGCATCTGCATTAAGCCGGTCACAATCGAATGCAAAATATATGTTTTCCAGTTCGATAACGTCATCAAGGTTGAAGATAAAATTTGCTTTGTTTGGCTTTTCAGCATTACCCACATTGTCAACAGAAAAGAAAGTAATTTGCTCAAATTCTTCTTTTTCAAATATCAGGGGGGTTTCATAAAGTTTATATTCACTGTTGTCAATAGTGTAAAATGTATTATTAACGCCGGAATATTCATCGGTGGCTTGAATTTCAACTATTACAGATTCTTCACAATAAAACCTGTTTTCAAAATGCAATATAAGGCCTTTTGTGATCTCAAGCTTGCTTACGGGTGGCGATCCGTCTGCAAATACTTTATGGCGGATCTTTTTTCCTGTTTCCGGATCATGATGTATGATAAAGTGTTCTCCATGTCCATCTAGGTACATCGGATTTGCGTGTTGTGAAGGCGATGATAAAAGATGCTTTGCTTGCGGATCAGATTCGGGTGTAAGAAATAAATAAACAGGCATTTTTTCATTAATAAAAACATTACCGGCAGAATCAACAAAAAAGGTCTTTTCAGACTCAACTATTTGCTGTGTAAAACTTTGAGTGCTGAAACATAATAAAACAAAATACAATAGTGCTCTGTATAAAAAAAGAAAATTGTGAAGGCTGGATTTAGCCTGATATTTTATCATTAATTAATATTTTTAAGATATATTCTTATTTAATTTTAACGTTTAAATCATTTAACTATTATATTCGGTAAGATTTATGCGTGCCTTATTTGATATGTTATTATTTATAGATTTTTATAATATCAACCAACGTATTTAAGATTTACGGGAAACAGTTGACACTATGATATAAATGATCAATTTTCAAATCTTAAATCCCATAACGAGTAAATCGTCGAGTTGTTTGTATTTGTTGTTTTTCCAGGCTTCAAATCCTTTATCAAGTTTATCTTTTTGATTTTCGAGTTTATCAATACTATTATCAGAAAGAAATTTACGAAGTCTTCTGGTTGAGAATTTATAGCCGTTAGGTCCTCCGAACTGGTCTGCATAGCCATCTGTAAAAAGGTAAAAGTATGTATGGCTGTTAATATTTATCTTGTGGTTGGTGTATTTTCTTTTTGGTTCGGGTTGTATTCCTCCAATAGGGGCAGGGTCGCCTTTTATAAAATGTTCTTTGCCTTTATAAATATAAAAGAGTGGTGCTCTTGCACCTGCATATTCAAGCACTTTTTTGTTTTCTTTAATTAAGCAGATTGACAATTCCATACCGTCGCGGTTGTCGTTTTTATGTTGTCTTAGCGAATGTCTGATTGATGTATGTAGCTCTTCAAGGATTTGCCCTGCCGATTTAACGCCTTTTAATGTGATGTTTTCCAGCAGGTTAATACCAATCATTGACATAAATGCTCCGGGTACGCCATGGCCGGTGCAGTCAACGCAAGCGATTACGAATCCTTTTTCCGGTATATTATTTGGTTTACCGGAATTTATAATTTGAACTTTGGAAAACCAGAAAAAATCGCCGCTGACAATATCGCGTGGCTTGTAAAATATAAAACTATCAGGAAGAAAATTTTTCAGGTTTTCTTCATCCGGGAACATAGCTTTCTGTATCCTTTGTGCATATGCTATTGATGAACTTATATTTTGGTTTTGTTTTTTTATCTGGAAATAAGTTTTCTTTAATTCTGTGTTTTTTTGAACAATTTCATCGCGTTGTTTTAAAATTTCTTCATTTCTTTTAGAAAGTAAACGATTGGCTTTTTTCTTTTGCAGATAGTTGTAAAGAATTAATGCAGCTACAATTGCAAGCAAAAAACCCAAAATGATCAATCCGTTACGTACAGCACGTTGTCTTCGGAGCTTTTCTTCCTGGAGCAACCGTTCTTTATTAAGCAGGTCTATTTGCAGCTGTCTTTCGAGTGATATTTGTTCGACTTCATCAAGGGTTTTGCGGGTGATCTGCAGATCTTTTTCACGTTCTGTAAGTTCTTCCCGGGTTAATCGTTTTTCGGTTTCGGCTTTTTCGACTTTGGTTTCGGCCCGTGAAACATCTTCGCTTGCCTCCCTGCGTGTTCGTTCCATTTGCTCTCGCTGAAGATGCCTTTCCAAAGCATAAAAAATATCAAAATATTCCTTGGATTTGCTGTCTTTTCCAAGCCGTTCATAAACCTGTGCCAGCATTGCACAACTGGTTCGCAGAAGTGTTATGTCGTTAATCTCCCTGGCAATTGATTCGGCTTCTTCTAAAGCAACTATTGACCCCTCGTAATCATTTTTTTCATTTCTGACATTAGCCAAATTTATCAATCCGCTGGCAATATCATACCTTCGGTTTTGTTGTCGTGAAATTTCAAGATTAAGCTTAAAATAATTTTCCGATTTTTGATATTCGCCTTTGTCAAAATATATTTGCCCAAGATTATTATATATGTGTTTAATGGCATTAACATTTCCTATTTCTTCGTTTGCATCAACAGAAGCAATAAAATTAGCGGCGGCTTCTTGCAACCGGTTGTTTTCCCAATAATAAAAAGCCAGCTTGTTGTAAAACCTTGCAGCTTCAGAATAATTACCCTGGGAAAAGTTTTCGGCAGCATGTTTTTCCCAGGTTGCGGGATCGTTTTCCCGGATGCCGGAAAATGCCGAATATGAAAATGCAGTAGTAAATACCGAAAATCCCAAAATAAGTAAAAACAGATTCAGTATTATTTTATACATAATACAAAAAAATAAAATTATTAAGAAATCGCCTTAAAGTTAAAATCCAGTTTTGTCATTTTTGCGAAATCTTTTCCCTCTTCAAGCATATCTTCATCATGTGTTTTGTAATTCCATATTATTTTCAACTTATGGTCAATTAATAATTTTTTCAGTACCATTAATAATTCAAGTATCTTTTTTGATGAAGATGAATTAAGATATATAAATCCAAATTCTATTGTCGTTTTTGGCCTTGGATTTTCAATATATTTTTTCACCCATTCAATCAAAGGATCATAAAAAGTATCAACATTTTCGGGCAAAGACCTGCCATTGATTTCAATTACTCCCTTTTCAGCATCACAAAAAATGCTGGGGTTATCTTCCGACTCAACTACATAATAGTTTTCCATATTAATGCTTGTAGTGTCAATTTTTGAAAAAACAAAAACTTTAGACAAAACTTATTTTGACCATTACAAAGTTATTTGATTTTTTTTTTTAAACATTAGTAAAACACTTAAATTGCTTTTACGTAATTGCCTTGTTTACATCTATAAAACGGGTTAACTTGATTTTTTTGTTATAAAAAAATATTTTTATTGTATTAATGCTTAATGATGTTTATTGTTTTACGATTAAAAAGTTTTATACAAAATTTGTTGAGATAAATTTGTAATTTAGCATTTGTTCTGTACAATAATTTTAAATGATATTTTAATTAACTAACCTGTTTTTCAAATGACTAAGAAAAAGATCGTAGTTTTAACAGGTGCAGGTATTAGTGCAGAGAGTGGTATAAGTACTTTTCGGGACAGCGGTGGTTTATGGGAGAAGTATGACATTTCGGAGGTTGCTACACCTGGGGCTTGGGAACGTAACATGGATCTGGTTATTGATTTTTATAATTCGCGTCGTAAACAGCTTCATGAGGTGAAGCCCAATGCCGGTCATTATGCATTGGTTAAACTTGAAGAGAAGTATGATGTGGATATAATCACTCAAAATGTTGATGATCTTCATGAACGGGCGGGATCATCCAAAGTTTTGCATTTGCATGGTGAATTAAAAAAGGTTCGCAGCTCGGTTGATGAAAATCTTGTTTACGAATTGAAGGGGTGGGAAATGAAAAAAGGCGACACTTGTGAGAGGGGGTCGCAATTGCGTCCGCATATTGTTTGGTTTGGAGAGCCGGTTCCTATGATACCCAGGGCAGCTGAAATAACTTCAACTGCTGACATTTACATTATTATAGGCACTTCATTGAATGTTTATCCGGCAGCCGGCCTGGTTAATTATGTAAAACCCGGGGTTCCCATCTATATCATTGATCCGGGCGAAGTCTACGCAACTCACATTCCAAATGTTAAATTTATAAAGGAAAAAGCCGGCCATGGCACCCCGAAACTTGTCGAAGAATTGCTATCCAAAGCTGGGTGATTGATATGCGAAAATTATCAATGGATGAGCTCAAAAGGCTTAATGAGGATGAATTCAAAAAAAGGAAGAAATTTCCGTTAGTACTGGTGCTTGACAATATAAGAAGCATGTACAATACAGGGTCTATTTTTCGTACCGCCGATGCATTTCGTATAGAAAGCATATTGCTTTGCGGTATTACAGCCTGCCCGCCAAATAAAGAAATAGAGAAAACCGCCCTTGGCGCTACCAGGTCAATGAACTGGAAATATTATAAAAAAACGGAAGAAGCCGTGCTGAAACTTAAAGAAGAAGATTATACAATAATAGCTATGGAGCAAGTGGAAAACTCGGCTTCTTTAAATTCATTCCAACCTGAGGAAAATAATAAATATGCTGTTGTCTTTGGAAACGAAGTGAAAGGCGTGCAGGATAACACGCTTAAATTATGTGATCGCTTTTTGGAAATACCACAGTTCGGAACAAAACATTCTTTTAATGTCAGCGTCACCGCAGCCATAGTGATATGGGATTTTTATACCAAGTTATTACCGGATATCAATTAAAGGTATAAAAATATTTTATACAGTAAATTATTTATAAACTTGCAGTTATATAAGTGACATTTTCTGGCGGAGAGTTTATACAGTTGAAAATAAAATGGTTTTGTATATGCCAAAAGGAATAAAATCTTTAAAAATAATTTACAACACATTACGATATAACTATCTGATGCGTAAAAAAAGTGTAACAGCAAAATCAGATCTACGATTATTGGAAGATGTGTTGGATAGATACAGTGAACAAAACACAGTTTTTGTACATATAGGCTTAAGCCAGATAAAAAGTGCATACCGGGTTAACCCATATGATTTTGTTATGGATGTTTTAACAAAAAGATTTGAAAACATTATTACACCGGGATTTACTCCATCTTTTAGAAAAACAAGCCTTTATCATAAAAAATACTCCAGGCCGGAGTATGGAATGTTTTCGTGGTTGTTTCTCGGTGATGCAACATACAGAACTGACGATCCGATTTATTCATTACTGGTTCGTGGCAGTTATGACTTTGAAAACAGTTATGCGAAAGAAACTTTTGGTGTCGGGAGTTGTTTTGAACAACTCGACAAAGACAATATCCTTTGCCTGAATATCGGAACAAAGTGGGCGGTAAGTTCTCAAATCCATTTTTCGGAGTATAAAAATATGGTTCCTTATATAAATAAAGCTGAATACAACGGAATAATATATTATGATGAACATAAGCATAAAGATATATCTGTGGTTAATTATGTTAATAATTACTGGTTTAACAAATTTGTATCGGTTATCTGGAACAGGTATAAAATATCAAGACATTTGTTGAAAAGCGGGATTCTGGATTATTATGATCTTGACGGTGTTAGGGTTTATGCATTTAAGTTGAGGGATTTAAGGGTGTTTTTGGATGAAAAACTGGGCAAAGACCCTTATTATTTACTTACATAACATTTCTGCATTTTCTCCCATTATTTGTTTCAGCTTGTTTCCGGGTAATCTTGCTCTGCGGATAACCTCTTCAAATGGTAGTTTATATTCATTATCGGTTCCGAAAAGCAACTTTTCACAGAACTTATTAAGGAATTTTTTTGTAAAAGCGGGGTCCCGTTTTAATGCATAAAAGCCACTTTTGCCTGAAATATCAGCATAAAGGTTATCGTAATTTTCAAGCAAACTCACGGTTATACCTTTTTTTTTGATTTTACCTTTTCCTAAGGTCAGGTATGGGTCAGGGTTTTTTTCAAGCTGGTTCCAGAAAGCAGGACCATGTGCTATGAAATTCACATCGGGATATTGTCTGAGGCGGTATTCTAAACCGGCTAAATCCATCATATATCCCGGAAAATAGTGAAGCCTGCTTTGAAAGGTTTTTTTAAAAAAACCGGTTTTGTTGATAAACTTTTCTATATATTTTCTGGAAAGTCCATTAAAAGCTCCATTTAGCAGCTTATCAAGTAAATTATTGAATAGGTTGTTTCGTTTGATAAAGAAGTGATAATTGCTTTCTTCCATATGAAATACCACGGGCATCCGTAGTTCTTGAAGTCCGTCAAGCACATTTTCTATTTCATTGTCAAGCCATTTATAAGTTACTTTCAGTTCGCCGCATCCTTCAACACCTTTTGAATGATAATATTTCATAATGCTTTTCCAGTCGGGTCTTCCGGGGTCGGGTGCGTAAAAAGGCACGATTCTGTCAGGGTGTTTTTGGTATAACTTAAGGATATCTTCTATCGTAAGATTCTCGTATAAGTCTTTAAAAGCGGGGTGCTTTTCTTCCCATGTTAACAACCAGCATTTTTCAATGTTTTCGGAATCCATATAATTCATTATTCCTTCTGCATCGAATCCATAGAAATTAACATGTAAGTGAGAATCTATCTTTTTCATATATTAAAAATATCTTATAAGATAACGGTTATATGATACAGATAATTTTGTTTATACTGTATTGCTAAATTAAATAAAATCTCGAAGTTTGATAATAGATTGAATAGTTTTGTGTATTCCCCGTTTTTTTTCAATATATAAAATTACTCATTTTGTGCAAACCTGGGCAATCTTTTATTTCAGATTACCGGGCTTTAAAAGCTCTTTCAGGTCTTTCCTGTACATCTTAAACAATCCGCCTAATATTATAAATACCAGCAATGAAGAAGTTATAAAAGGGTTAAGCTCAAAGATGATCTTTGTTAATTCCAGTAGTATTGCAGCTATTACAATTGCCAAAGGGAAATAGAAAATTTTCTTATGGTTCCATTTAATCGGCTGAACCTTCTGCTGGGCAATTTTAAAAGCTATTACCTGTACTAAAAAAGCTGCAAGAAAAGCAATTATTGCACCGTAGTACCCTATCCTTGGGGTTAAAAACCAATTTATCATAAGGCTTATAATGAGTACAACCGCATTGATCAAAAAAAACAGGTTGGTTTTTTTGCTAAACATTACCGGCCATGAAAATACCATGTACTGTGTTCTGAGTATATAACGTATAAAAATAATTGAAATCAGGCTTGACGATAATATAAGTTGGGTTTCGTAAAAAACTGTTATGAAAACCATAACCGGGAGTATAGTTATTGCAATTATACTTAATGATTCTGCAATAAAAATGTTTGACAATTGTTTTATTTCACCCTCCTTGAATCTGACGCCTTCTTTCAGATACCTGAATATTTCGGGTTGTACCGCACTTGATAACCCCTGAATTATCAATTGAATACCTATTGCAAATTTTACAGCATTATCATATATACCGAGTTCTTTGGGTTGATCCAACAGGAAAAACCTGTCGGCAAAAAGCAAACCCCAGAAAATGAGATCGGAAAAAAACAATGGGAATGAAAAAGGATAGAGATTTGTGTTAATGTTTTTATTATTATGAAATCCGCATGTTTTGTATAAGAAAACGACAATTCCCAGGGAAACGATACCACCTCCTATAGCTGTACCATATACATACCCGACAAAAGATAATTCATATAACAATACACCTCCAACCTGGAAACCTGCCCGCAAAAATCCGGAAAATAAGCTTATTATGATGAATAGCAGCAATCTTTTTTCATGCCTGTATAAAATAACTGCCATTAGAATAACAGCCCTGTTGAGTCCTGCTATAAATAATGATGGCCCATATTCATTAAAATTTTGCAGTGCAGGTTGCGGAAACAAATTTCCGATAAATGGGGCAAAAACCAACGACATTCCGATAAGCAAAAATCCCCGTCCCAGTATCCCACTTAACACTGTAGATACAAGCCGGTTGTAATCCGTGATATTATCTTTATTGTCGTAGTAGAGCCTTGCGATACCATTACCTGTTCCAAACAAACAAACTATAAATACAACGGAAATAATAGCTTCCGTAATAGCCAGGTATCCGAAATCTTCAGCACCAAGACGGTCTTTACCTTCAATTATCGGGTAAACTATGAGCTGAAGCAAAGCCGGAAATGCTGCAAAAAAAGTGTAAACCGATGTTAATTTAAAATGCTCTCTAAGGTTTATCATTATTTTATAGCGGGGTTTTTGTTAAAAGCACGGCAAATTTAAACCTAATTTTTCATTTTTTTTAATTAGCTGATTAAGGCAAAAAGTTGCTTTCGCACTCAAAGGTTATGCAGGTGATTTTGGAGCAGGAGCCGTCCCGGCATTAACAGGAATATTTTTGCTTAAGAATAATTCAGGGAAAAATTGATACTACATTTATTATAGTATTAAAAAAAATGGTTATTTTTACATTGTTGTCCGGTTAAGTTATAAGTAACTCTGCGAGATTGCCTTCGGGGAGTTCGCAAGCCCGGGCTCCTCGCTCCACTTCGTTCCGTTCGTAATCGCAGGCATTTATAGGTGGAGTGGAGGGGATTAGCAACCGGAAATAAACTTAAACCTGAAATCATACCACTGCAAAAATTTTTTTTTGAGGGAAAAAATATTAGCGGATTTTTAATAAGGATTCAATAAATAAATCAAAAACATCATGGCAGCAAAAAAAGAAGATAATTATTCGGATGAAATGCGCAAAAGTGAAAACATGGTTATGAAGTTTATCAAAAAACACATAGTTGTTTTACTTCTAGTGCTTGTTATTATCGGGTTGTTTTTTTATTCAATGATCAGGGTCAATATGCTTGAAAGAACGCATGAAGAAAAAACCGAAAAATTAATATACGAGCATAAGGCTGAAATTGACAGTCTGAACATTTCAAACATGAAATTTGTAACCGAGGTTTTTTCGTGGTCTATAAGAAGCGAATTAATCAGAAACAACAGAGAAGAGGTTAATCATTTATTTAATGAGTTAATCAAGGTGCTTAATGTCATTAAAGTTCAGCTAATTGACCCTGAAAGCTTTGAAATTACAATGTCAACTGATAAAAAGGATGAGGGGGAAGTTGTCCCTGGGGAAGATTTTAATGTAAACAGGCTGGTTAAGAAAGAATATCCGGGGGGAGTAATGTTTATTAACCCGGTAATGGGTCATAATATATTGCTTGGAATATTGGTTGTAAAAATAAAGGTTGATTAAAACAAATTAATTTTATGGTGCAGACATTTTTATTTTAGCACTTACGAAAGATTATAGTTTTCGTGCAGACATTAATTATTATTGATTACCCTGCAATTAATAATTCATCTCAAAACTTTATTTCTATCTCAATTTCATCATCATTTCGTAAAATGATAATGGTGACAACATCACCTTTTTCAAAATTTTGCAAAGCACGCATATATGAGTGTATTTCTTTGATCTTGTGTTCACCCATGGCTATGATTATGTCACCGTCTTTCAGGCCTCCTTCGTGAGCAGGTCGTCCTTCAATAACTTTTTGAATTTGTAGTCCTTCACCGGTAAAAGCATGATCGGGCATAATTCCCATTGTCACACTGCCTGCTCGTCGTCTGCGTGATACATCAACCGGTGTTTCAGTAAATGCCAGTCTGTCGGTTTGTTCAAGTTGCTCAATCATATCCCATGCAAAATGTAAAACTTGCTTTTGCCCTTCGTAGTTTATTTTTTCGTGAGTATCGCCGGGTTTGTGATAATCGTCATGGATACCTGTAAAGAAGAAAATAACAGGAATATCTTTAAAATAGAAAGAGGTATGGTCTGATCCTCCTATACCTGAAGGTACCATTCTGATGTTCAGATGTTCGGGCCGGGTTTCCGGTATGATTTTTTTCCATTCCGGGCTTGTGCCGGCACCTATCAGGATAAGGTTGTTGTTTTCCATTCTTCCTATCATATCGAAATTGAACATAAAATTAATCCGTTCCATGTCATATGCATCACTTTGGGTAAAATGGCGGCTGCCAAATAGTCCTTTTTCTTCTGCAGAAAAGGTAATAAAAATGTAGTTGTTTTCAGCCAGGTTTTGGCTTGATAAGTATCTTGCTGTTTCCAATACTCCTGCAACCCCGCTGGCATTGTCATCGGCTCCCGGGTGTATCTCGGGCTCTCCTGTGTGTCTTGAGGTAGGACCTCCATAACCCAGGTGGTCATGATGAGCCCCGATTACCACTGTGGTGGAGGCATCATTATCAAGATAAGCTGCAACATTTATGCCTGTGTACATTTCACGAATTAATTCGATACCGAAAGTTGTTTTTACATCAAACTCTTTTTTTTCAAAGTGTTCATAGACTTCATAACCGGCAAAAGCTACAGGAATATTCCATCGTTGGGCACGTCTCCTCATATTTATATCAGGATCACCCATTGGTTTTTGGGAGTTTACGAAAATTATGCCTTCCGAGCCATGCTCAAGGGCTGTTTCTATTCTTAATTGTATAGCTTCATTAACAGAAATATCAAGCTTTTCATACAGCGTATCGGGCAGGTAATACTCGGCAACGAAAATTTTTCCGCAGATGTTATCCATTCCTTCAAAATCGTTCCATTCCAATGGGTCGTTTTTAAGGCCGTAGTTAACATAAACCGGTTTTTGAGTTATGGAAACATTGCCTGATTCTACCATAGGGAAAAAATCTTCTCCGGGTTTATATTCTGAACCATTTATTTGAAGCTTATTGTTTTCTGCATACATCCACTCGCCCGGAAAATCAAAATATTGAAAATATGAATTTTCAAAAAGCGGCTGAAGGTTTGTTTCCTTAAACCGTTCTTTAATATAATTTACGGCCATTTCTTCGCCGGGAGTACCTGCTTCACGGCCTTCCATCTCTTCGGAGGCAAGGGTTGAAACATCTTTTTGTAGCCTTTCAATAATGCTGTTTTCTGAAAAATCTAAGGAAATCGATTGCCCATTCAGAACATTTACAATTAAAAATAATAAAGCAACAATAAGAATTTTGAATTTAACAATCATATAAATGATTTTTAAATGGTTAAATTTTTTACCACAAAAGTTTACTGTTTCGATGCAGGAGGGTCAATCCTCCCCGACAACTTATTGGTTATTAAATTATTACTTATATATTCAAACCGATATTTACAATCCTAAAATCTCCGGACCTTGCTCGAAGACGATATCCACAGGGATATTGGCCTCGTTGATCCTGTCGAGGTCTTCTTGCAGTTGTTCTTTTATAATTCCTTCGTTTTCCACAAGTTCTTTGGCAGCTTCATAGTCGCCATCTCCTTGTATAATGAGTACTTGTTGCACAGAAGATGTTATGGCTTCTTTCATTTTATCAAAATTCACTTTGTATGTGCCGTCATCCTGTCTTTTGAAGGCTCCTTCGCGTTCGAAGTAATTGAACCTCATCATATTTGCTTTTCCGTGTGCACTGGCGGCACCAAAGCGGCATGAACGGAAAATGGAGGCCAGGAATGTCACGTAATTGTCCATCACTTCCCCGCTTGTCAGCTCTCCCATTTCGTAAAGTTCATTTACAAGATATAGCCCAAGTATATCTGCTTTGGCTTCTTCGATAGGGGAGTAGTATTCTCGCAAGGCTTCTCTAACCGTTCCTTTGCCTGTAATGGTCTGCCTGATGCCCATACCATGGGCAACTTCATGGAATGTCACATTCTCAAAGAATGCATCAAAAGTAATATGCTTGCGTTGTTGTTCATCAATTAATATTTCTGAAATGGGGATAACTATTTTGTCAAATTTTGCCTGCATGGAGTTTTTTAGCTGCAGCTTTCTGCTGCCTGCTTCCTGCTGAACAATTTCGTCATTGGGCAGGTTTACTGCTATGGCTTTGGCTCCGGAATTGCAGTCGCCGGCATAATATATAGCGTAATAGACGTTGATGTCAGATTCAGTTCCAGGCACTTCATCCTTATATTTTTGTTCTACCGGTAGCCCTTCCTGTAGTTTTGGCAACATTTCGTTAAATTTATCGAGTTGTTCGCTCCATTCCCAGTCTTTAACAAGGATAAAAGCCTGGTGTGCGGTTTTATACCCGAACAGGCGGTCTTCGTAGTTTTCAATAGGGCCGACAATAAAGTCAATATTGGAGTCTCTCATTTCCATCCATGCAAAATCGCTGGGCCGGTATTCATCGGTAATTAGTGCTTCCGCTCTCATTTCGAGGTACTTTTTCAACCCGGGGTCTTCAGCTAGTTCCGCAGCTCCTGCTATCAGAAATGCTGCTTCGTCATGTAGTTCTCTATAGGCCTGGTTGTATGGAACAGCTACAAGGTTGCCTTCCTCATCTCTGCGCACAAGAGTATAAAGGCTTGCTTTACCAGGATCGTCCCATTCTTTAAACTCTTCACGTGTCATATCGTGAGGGTAAAAGTTTGCACCCAGCGGCTTATCATCATAACCCTCAATAAAAGGGCTGTTTCCGTCAAGCCGGTCCCAAGGGCCATAATTGATCTTTGTATATTTACGCGCATACTTGTTATCAATTTTTTCAAGTAACGCATCTTTATCGCCATATGACTGCATCCAGAAAATATCATCCATGATGTCTGCCGCATCAATTAATATACGGATGATCTCCCGTTCATTCTCACTCAACCATGACAAGTCGGTGGTCAGCTTTACAGTTTCGTACTTTGCAACGTTTTGTTTCATCTTTTCAGTGTATTCATCTTTTGGCGGATCACATGCTGAAATTACTATAATAATGATCCCTGTGATTAAAGAAACAGTTTTTTTCATTTGATAAAATTTTGGTTTATATTTTAAGATTATTTATAGTTTAAAAAACAGAGTGGTTTTGTTCAAAGTTAAGAAATATTCCTAACAAACAGATACAGTTTTGCATTAAAATCTTTATGCGGCTATAACAACCCTTTGTGGTAAAAAATTTAACCACGAGGACACAAGGTACCCTCACAAAGGATACGAAGAATGTTCATTAAGGTAATTTAAATCAGTATCCCTGTACGGCATAAGTGTATTTATTTTTTTGGTTTTCAAAATATTCAAAGGTTAAATCATTTAATTTTACAGATAAAATTTTAATGCTTTGACCATGTAATTAAATATTATATTTGAAAAACAAATACAATTAATATGGCACGAAAGAAAAACAGGACCTTGTTTTGGGTTTTTGCAATTTTAATAGTTGTTTTGGCATCTGTATTTGCCATTCAAAATTCAGCTGCAACAGAGATCAATTTTCTGTTTGTTGAAGTAACAGGACCTTTGTTTTTTGTAATTGTAATAGTATTTATTCTTGGGTTCCTGTTGGGCAGAATTTTTCATTGGTTACCAAAAAAGAGAAATCCGGAAAAATAAGCCACTACTTGATAGCTATACAGCTTATTTCCACGTCAGCACCTAAAGGCAGGCCTGCAACTGCTATGGTTTCGCGTGCAGGGAATTCGTCTTTGAAGTAGTTTCCGTAAACTTCGTTGATCTGCGGAAAATTTTTCATGTCCGAAATAAAAATAGAGCATTTTACTACGTGCGAAAATTCCATTCCGGCTTTATCCAGTATGGCTTTTATGTTTTCCATCACTAATAGTGTCTGATGTTTTAAATCTTTTTTTTCCAATTTGCCTGTTTGCGGGTTTATTGGCAATTGCCCTGAAATATAAAGTGTGCTGCCGGCTTTCACCGCCTGATTGTACGGACCTATAGGTTCAGGGGCTTTGTCTGTATTTACTGATTGTTTCATTTGTATAAAATATATTTAAAGTTCTGATTTGTTAATTAATTTATTGGTTTATTGTTACACAGAGTAGTCACAGAGAAGCACAGAGAATCATCGCTTAAATCGTTTGATACCATGCTTTAACATTGGTACATTGAAATTTATTAGCAATCCAATTATAATTTCTGTTATTTTGTTGATATCCATATATTTTCTCTGTGTAACCCAAAAAACGCTACAAAGTTAAATATTTTATGCGTTCTGAATGCCTATACCTATTATCTTATTTTGAACTTTCAATAAAGTGCAAATTTAATATTTATTCATTATTTATAATTTATCCTTAAAAATAATATTTTGCAGTTTGTTTTAAAAAATGTTCATGAATGCTTCTTGTTTTACATATTTTAGCTGATAAGTTTTAATTTTACGAAGAATTTCATTTCACTATTTTTGTGAACGTTTAGTTACTGAGGGTTTTTTATTTACATTTTGAGATGCGAATTATTATAATAGACAATTACGATTCTTTTACGTATAATCTTTATCATTTGATTGATGTTGCTCTTTTACCCGGTGATTTTGTTTCAGTTTACCGTAATGATAAGATTGAGCTTAGTGAGTTAAAAAATTATGATAAGATTGTTTTATCACCGGGTCCCGGATTACCTTACGAGGCAGGTATCACGTGTGATGTCATTAGAGAGCACGGTCAGAAGAAAAGTATATTAGGTGTTTGTCTTGGGCATCAGGCAGTTGGTGAAGTGTTCGGTGCAGGATTGCAGAATCTGGAAAAAGTAATGCATGGAAAGCAGGTTGATACATATATTGTTGATACGGATGATCCTTTGTTTAAAGATATGCCTGCGACTTTTCAATCGGGCAGGTATCACTCATGGGTAATAAAAAAAGATACCCTGCCGGATTGCTTATTGGTTACAGCGGTTGACAAAGACGGACATATAATGGCAATCCGGCATAAGAGATTTAATATCAGGGGCGTGCAATTTCATCCTGAGTCTGTTATGACAAAGCTGGGCGTAACTTTACTTAAAAATTGGATGTATGGTGGTTGTTAGGAGTTAATTGCCACTTATCGTTCCTGGTAATATACTCTTTTGACCCTGGCTGATACGTTTGTGAGTATTTCATAGGGGATGGTACCGAGGCTTTTTGCCAGTTTATTTATAGGATTTTTTTCACCAAATATTATGACTTCATCACCTTCTTTGGCATCAATTCCGGTAATATTGATCATGCACATGTCCATACAGATATTTCCTGTTATGGGAACTAACTTTTCTTTGACCAACAGTTTGCCTTTGCCATTTCCAAGTTTACGATTCAATCCATCGGCATAGCCTACCGGTACAATCCCTATGGTAATATCACTCGTTGTTTTGTGTTTTGGATTGTAACCTATAGCTTCTTCTTTTTTAACTTTTTTTATTTGTGAAATTATTGATTTAAAAGTACTGACATTTTTCAGCAAGGGTTGAATTCTTTTGTCGGCAGTAACACCGTAAAGCCCGATACCCAGCCTGACCATATCCAGGTGTGCTTCGGAAAACCTTGTAATTGCAGCCGAATTGCAAATATGTTTTAGAAAAACGTACCCGAGCATTTTTTCTATTATGTTGCAGGTGTTTATAAACGTGGCAAGTTGTTTTTTTGTAAAAAAGTCGAACCCGGGATCATCGCTTGCGGCAAAATGAGAGAATACCGATTTTACTTTTACAAATGGATTTTGGCGTAATATCGCAGCCAATTCATCAATATCATCAGTATCGAAACCGAGCCTGTGCATACCAGTATCAAGCTTTATATGTACGTTAAGCGGATTTTGTTTTGAAACAGGGAAATTTCGTTTATAATCTTCCAAAATAGATTTCAGCAGCCTGAAGTTATATATTTCGGGTTCAAGGTTATATTTAAACAGTCCTTCGAAGCTTTGAGCCTCAGGGTTCATAACCATAACAGGTGTTCTGATACCTGCTTTACGGAGTTCTTTCCCTTCATCGGTATATGCAACCGCAAGATAATCGGTATTGTGGTACTGCAGCATACTTGCAGTTTCATAGCTTCCACTGCCATATCCGAAAGCCTTGACCATAACCATGGTTTTGACACCCGGTTTTAAAAATGAGCGGAACACGTTCAGATTATGAACCATTGCATCAAGGTTGATCTCAAGCATGGTTTGATGATCCTGCAACTGAAGGGCTTCTATGATCTTTTCAAAGCCAAAAGCACGAGCACCTTTGATCAGAACAGCATGGTTTTGGAAATAATTCAAATCGTGATTTTGCAAGAAAGATTCGGTGGTGTTATAAAAATATTTTGCGTTGTTAAAAAGCCCTGACTGTTTTGATATTTCAGGACCAATACCGATAAGCTGATATACTTTTTTTTCATTTAACAGGTTTGCCACCTGTCTGTAAAGGACTTTGCCGGGAATACCGGTTTGAAGAATATCGGAAAGTATTAATATTTTTTTATCATGTTGATTTTGTGTTGAGAGAAAATCCAATGCAATTCCAAGTGAATAAACATCGGAGTTATAACTATCGTTTATCAATGTGCAATTATTGATCCCATGTTTAAGTTCCATACGCATCGCAACAGGCTGCAGCATAGCAATACGTTTTTTTATCCGGTGATTGTCATAATCCAAAAGTATCATCAGCGCAATACATTGTATGGCGTTTTCAATGGATGCATAATCGGTGAAAGGCAGTTTCATTGACAGGGAATCACTATCTCTTTTTATTTCAAGATTTGTTGAATTGTATTGTTTTTCAATTTTCTTAACCTGCAACTCGTAGCCGGGATTTATTGACCATCGGAATAATTTCACATAAGGATATTTTTTAGCCCACCGGGATATTTTTTCTTCAACATCCTTGTGGTCGGCACAAAAAATCAGAGTATCAACTTCTTCAAACAAGGTTAACTTTTCAAGGATTTTTTCTTTGCGGTTGCTAAATCCTTCATCGTGTGCCGGGCCTATATTGGTAAAGATACCAATGTCCGGGGCAAGGATTTTTTGCAACCTCTTCATTTCCCGGGTTTTTGAAATACCTGCTTCAAAAATACCAATTGTATGGTTTTTATTGATTTGCCATACGGAGTGTGGTACACCAATTTGAGAATTATAGCTTTTCGGGCTTTTTACAACGTTGTGGTCGATGGAAAGCAGTTGTCCTAACCATTCTTTAATTATTGTTTTGCCGTTACTTCCGGTGATTGCAATTACCGGCATTTTAAACCGGCGGCGATGATAAGCAGCAATTTCTTGCAGGCTGTCCAGTGTGTCGTCAACGATAATGAAACTTACCTGCTTCAGTTCACTTGCATATGACGGCAGTTTCGACACGACGAAACAACCAACGCCTTTGTCTATTAGTTGCCTGATGTATTTATGTCCGTCATTTTTTTTCGTTTTTATTGCGAAAAATATTGTGGTTTCAGGGAATACCAAGCGCCTGCTATCGGTTAGAAAGTGTTGTATTCTTTTTTTTTTGTGTAGCTTATTAATAAGACGACCCTTAATGATTTCAGTTATCTTTTCTATTGTATATCCTGTTGTAAAATTCATTGTATAGGTTTTCCAAAGGTCACCAAATTATAATGGTTCGTCTTTATTATAGTCGTTTTTAAGGTCTTCCATAAAGTCTTTATCGCTGTCGCTGTCGCTGTCGGCTTCAAGAGCTGAAACTTTTAATGGATCAGCCGTTATTTCTTCGTAAACTTTCCTGTTACGACAGGCATCAACAGCGAGGTACAATGCCTGGCGAAATGCATCGGGTGAAGCGAGGTTTTTTCCTGCAATATCATAAGCTGTGCCATGAGCCGGTGAAGTTCTGATAAACGGCAGCCCGGCAGTATAGTTAACGCCACTTTTAAATGAGAGCGCTTTAAAAGGTATTAGTCCCTGGTCATGATACATAGCAAGGGTACCATCGAAATCCCGGTACGTAGATGATCCGAAAAATCCGTCGGCAGGATAGGGGCCAAAGCAAAGAATCCCTTCATCAAAAGCTTGCTTTATTGCAGGTATTATTACGTTATCTTCTTCATTACCAATAACGCCTTTGTCGCCGGCATGCGGGTTAAGCCCCAGTATAGCTATTTTTGGCTTGCGAATATAAAAATCTTTTGTTAATGTTTGATTTAACACTTTGATCTTCTTTATAATCAAATCTTGTGTTATGAGCGAAGGAGCATCTTTTATAGGAACATGGCCTGTAATCACTCCAATTCTCATATTCTGGCTGATCATCAACATAAGATAATCATCAATATTGAACTTCTGTGCCAGGTATTCAGTATGCCCCGGGAAATTAAAGCTTTTGCTTTGAATATTTCTTTTGTTTATAGGTGCTGTTACCAAAGCGTCAATAATACCGTCCTTCAGGTCTTCGATAGCCGATTCCAATGCAATATATGCAATTTTTCCGGCAATTTCGGTACTATGACCTATGTCAATCTTAATTTCCCGGGGATAAATATTTACGAGGTTAGTCTTATTTTTTGCAGCTTTATCGGCGGATTTGATAATATTAAAATGAAAATCAGGAAAATTGAGAGTTTTACGGTAATAAGATGCTACTTTTGATGAGCCGTAAACAACCGGTGTCATCATTTCCGTCACTCTTGAATCCATAAGGGATTTCAATATTATTTCGTAGTTTATACCATTAACATCGCCGTGGGTTATTCCTATTTTTGGAGGAGTTTGTGTTTCCATTGCGTATAAAATGTATTTAAAGTTCTGATTTTTATTAATATTATCGAATAATGAATTAAATACGAATTTACGAATTACGAATATTTATTGCCGACAGCTGACTGCCGACTGTCAACTTTTTTATAAACCTGTATAAGAGTCTTACACCTATTCCGCTTGCACCTTTGCCTAAATATGATTCTTTTTTTTCCATATATGCCGTACCTGCAATATCGAGGTGTATCCACGGGTAACTGATGAAGCGGCCAAGGAACTTTCCGGCAGTTATAGCGCCCGCGTTATTGCTTTTTCCGATATTACGTATATCGGCAATATCGGATTCTATTTCTTTGTCATATTCATCCCAGAAAGGCAGTTGAGCGATCCTTTCATAAACTTCCATGCCTGCTTCTTTCAGTAAAGACATTTGCAATTCGGCATCCGATTCAACGGCAACTATACCATATTTACCTATTGCACGAGTAGCTGAGCCGGTCAGGGTTGCGATATCTATGACCAGCAAAGGGTTAAATTTTGTTGCATAGATAAGTGCATCAGCCATGATAAGACGTCCTTCAGCGTCGGTATTAAATATTTCCACTGTTATGTTATTATTCATGGTAATAATATCTCCCGGTGCCAGGGCATTATTGCCGGGCTGATTGTCGGTAGCAGGTATAAGGCCTATTACGTGTACAGGCATCTTTGTTTTTGCAATAGCGTATATAGCAGCAAAAACCGCTGCACCGCCTGCCATATCTGACTTCATGTCTTCCATTGCTGAAGGTGGTTTAAGATTCAGGCCACCTGTATCAAAAACAACGCCTTTGCCTACCAGGATTACCGGTTTTTGATTTTTACAGTTCGCCGGGCGCCATTCAAGCCGCGTAAATGTGGGTTCATTTTTGCTACCCCTGTTAACAGCCATCAAACCGGCCATCTTTAGCGAAGCAATTTGCGATTTGTTAAGAATTTCGGTCTTAACTCCCAGGGAGCGGCATAAACCGGTAATACGTTTTGCAAATTCTTTTGCCTGCAATTCCTGAGAAGGAGTATTTACCAAATTCCGGCAATGATAAACACCTTCCGTAATAGCTTCAAGTTCATAAAGGTCTTTATTTGTAAAACCATTGGCTGCAATACGGATAGCTTTTAAAGTATTCGGCTTCTTACCGGTTTTATATTGAACAAATTCGTAATTACCCAAAATCAAACCTTCAACAAATGCTTCTGTTTTACAACGGTCAATATTGATACCTTTTATGGTTACCGATCGTTGTTTATGGCGGTTCAGAAATGTTGCCGCTTTATCACCTTCTTTTCTCAAAAATTCCAGCGTTTCATATAATGAATTCCCGGATTTTACGAATATGATTAGCTGATAATATGCAAGGCGATTAAAAGTAAAGTAATGCTTTTCATTATTTTGCAGCTTTTCAAGCACGTAACTTTTTTCCTCGTCACTAAGCCTGCAATTCGTAAGGGTATTCTCATGCTCAATCAAATATATGATATTTTCTTTCTCAGCTATTTTTTCAACAAGTTGCAATTCAAATTCCATACGGTAAAATTTTGCATCAAAGTTAAGAATAATTTGGTCAAGGTAAAGGGTAATTTTTTTTGTATAAAATGAGTGAGGCTTAAGTTTGTTTAATTATTTTTTAACCGGTTAAGTTAAGTTTTTCTTTAAAGTAATATATTTTAGGTATAACTTTGCAATAAAACAAATAAGAAAAACTATTTTTAATATAAGAGGTATTAGATATGAAAAAATTAATTAGAAGAACAGCTATATTATTGATTTTCCCCTTAGTATTTGTTTGCTGTGATATGTTTGAATCGCCGGAGCCTCCTGATCCTGAAAGTGAATTACAAAAACTGATGCCATATACACAATACCTGGTCTCTTACTGGACGGGCACGGATAATGCCAGGTTTTCACTGCAATGGATGCAGCATCTTGGAGGTGTCAGCGGTAAGCATCTTCATGTTGACAAATATGATTTGATTCCTGAATATCTTGATGAAGTTTGGAATGTTTTTTACCATACTTATGAGTATTATCATATTTTACCAAATATAAATCAGATGATCGAACATGCTACCGATTCGGATGCTAAAGCATACAGGGGTATTTCACGTATTCTTATGGCTTACAGTCTTGGTATGATGACCGATGCATGGGGTGATATACCTTATGAAGAGGCTTCAAAAAAGGCAAGTCCGTCTTATAATGAACAGAAGTATTTAATTGTTATTGGCATGGAGCTTTTGGGACAGGCAATACATGATTTGAATGAAGCTGCAGGCGGTGATGGTATTAAGCCTGGTCTGGCTGAAGATCCTATTTATGAGGGGGACATGGATAAATGGAAAAGAGCGGCAAATGTCATAAGGCTAAGATATTTATTACGTATGGCTAATCGTTCGGGTGATTATAATACCCTTTTGAATGCTTTTGATAATGATCTTTTCAGAGGTAACCATGATAATATGATTTATCATTTTCCGGGAGGAGACAAGATCAACCCGCATTACTTTTTTGATTATAATATTAGAAATACCCGTGTTGGCAGCCATATTGTTGATTTGTTAAAAGAAAATGATGATCCGAGGTTGCCTGTTTATGTGAAGTGGAATCAGGCTAATGAATATGTGGGTACTGCTCCTGGTGAAGCTTTAACATCAGCATCATATATTGGTTCTCAACTTGCATCGAAGAGATCGCCGGTTCAACTTATCACATATACAGAACAGAAGTTTATAAAGGCAGAAGTTTATTATCGCACCAAACAGCAATCCTTAGCTGATCAGGCTTTTGAGGACGCGGTCAAGTCATCTTTATCTTATCATGAAGTTTCTTGCCCTGGGTGGGAAGCAGAATATGCATCTGTCGAAAATGTGTCCCTTGAACAGATCATTACGGCAAAATATGTTGCTTTATTCCTTCAACCGGAAGTATGGGCTGATTACCGCAGAACAGGATACCCCGAATTAAAGCCCTTTGATCATGAGGATGACCCTGAGGCTCAGATCCCCAGAAGATATGTTTATCCAAGAGATCAACTTGATTTTAACCTGAACATACCCGATTATGCACATGATATTGATATTTTTGACAGAGTGTGGTGGGATGTGGAATGACATGGTTGGTGTTTTACGACGATTAAAAAAACGGGTGTTGCAAAAACAACACCCGTTTTTTTATTGAGAATAATCCTTGTTATTACGGATTTTGGTCGCCTCCTGAAATTGCATCATTTGCATCAATTTCATCTTGAGGTATCTTCCATTGCCAGCTCGGGTCATCGTAAGCCACATAATGGATGCGTGCCAGTGCCATGTTATGTCCTTGTTCGGCTGTTCTCTCGAGGTCAAGCCCTTTACGTTGCAGGTCAAAATTCCTGAATCCTTCGCCCCAAAGCTCGATACGTCTGTGGAACATGATCTCTTCTATGAGTGCCGGACCTGTTCTTGTGGACAAAGTATACGCGGGGTCTCTGTTTATCATGAGATCATACAGAGCTTGCTGTGCTTCATCATACCGTCCTTCTTCTGCCAAAGCTTCTGCCTTAATGAGGTACATTTCAGCCAGCCTCATCAATGGCAGGTCGGCTGTAAAACTGCCTACTTCATTAGAAAGAAACTTCTTGTTATTGTATTGCCTCCAGTAACCGTCATCATAATCATCGTGAGGCGGATTTTGATGTTCTTCCGCTGATACCCACAGATTTCTTCTGACATCGGTCGGTTCCATATCATCGTACAGCTCTGCATTGATCAGCTTATGACCGCCAAGTGATGCATAAGACATAAAGCGAGCATCCATGTGGCTCATGAACGAAGCATAGATCAAAGAATGTTCTTCGCTGATCTGTACACCCCAAAACCATTCGGATTCACTAAGAGTATTAAACAAATTGTGTGATCCATCTATGGAAAAATCGTCAACAGTAAACAAGGTTCTGTTGGTATTGTTGATTGCCTGGTCGGCATAATCGGCTGCATCGCCATAAAGGTTCATGGCTAAAGCAACTCTCGCGGCCACACCGTAAGCTATATCCAGGTTAATGTGTGATCTGTGTTGTTGACGGTTAGGATCAGGGAGTCCTTCAAATAATTCAACAGCCAGCTCCACGTCTTCAACTATCTGGTCATATACTACTCCGACATTTGCTCTTGGCTTTCCTTCCTGTGCGGGTTCCAGGTAAAGTGGAACACCGGGGTTGTCTCTGCCAAAATGATAAGCCTGGGCATGTTTCTGAACAAGCCAGTAGTATCCCAGTGCCCGCATAACCAGTGCCTGGGCTTTAACATGATTAATTTGTGCTGTTGTTGCATCATCTATTCCGTCAGCATACAACACGATAATGTTAGCCTGGTTGATAAGGTTGTAGAAGAAAAACCAACGACCTGTGGGATGTGCAGCATCTGCTACTCCATGGGGAATCCAACCATATACGCCGGTGTACCATCCATAACCACGGTCCCACATAGCCATATCTTCTCCCATCAGATCAATATCCAATACGTTGCCGTGGTATCCGCAACCATGATGGCGTAACAGGGAGGAGCCGTAAAATGAATCATCAAATGAATAAAGAATACGATACATTCCGTTTAGTGCAAGTTGTGCACCATCGTATGAATCAAACATAACCTCCGATGACAAAGCATCTGTCGGTGCTGTTTCGAGGAAGTCTTTTTCACAACTGCTCAGAACAAAACTGAGCATTAAAAAACTTAATATTATATTTTTAATTTTCATATTATTCTGATTTTATATTATTAAAACTGTAAATTAACACCGAAAGTAATATTTCTTACCGGGACGTACGTATGGTCAGTAACACCTGCAAATGAATGTTGCGGGTCCATACCTTCGTTTTCATTCCATATAGCGAGGTTCTCGCCTGCAACGAACAGCCTTAAATTGGAAATTCCAATTTGTTCGGATAATCTGCGAGGAAGTGTATAACCCAGTGTAACATTTCTAAGTGCAAGGTATGTCATATCTTTCAGGTATTGATCAGAAACACCCGGATAGAGATAGCGGTTCTCATGCTCTAACCTGGGAATTTGAGCATAATCTTTGTAATCTTCCTTGCTAACATTTTCTGCGGGTGCTCTCCACCTATCGTCAATATCAGCATGCATATGATACCCGAGGCGTCCTTCATGCATTAGCCAGGAATAAATGTTATCATACATTTTCCCTCCTACACCATAAGTGAACATGAAAGAGAGATCCCAGTTACCATAGGCAAGGTTGTTTGTGAATGCTCCGAAGAAATCCGGGATAGATGTTTCCCCGATAAAGTACCTGTCGGCTACGTTGATATCGTCAGTTGTTCCTCTTTCACCTGTTTCTTCACCTGTTTCCGGGTCTACTATGTTATAGTAGAACATTGTACTGCCGGTTTCAGGGCATATATGTGATACTTCACGAAGATAATACTCGTAATATGAACGGCCTGTTTCCCATCTTTTTGTACCGACTATTGTACCTTCAAGCTGTTCGGGCATATCTGTTATCTCGTTCTTCAGGTGTGTGATGTTGAAGTCGAGGCTCCAGCGCAGGTCTGTTTGTGCCAGAATATCAATGATAGTACGGAACTCGACACCCCTGTTTTGCATAGCTCCAACATTCATGTCTATTTCAGGAACACCTGTTGATAATGGAAGTGGTACTGACATCAGCAGGTTGGTTGACTGACGTATGAAATAGTCAAATTCACCTGTTACTCTGTCGAATACGCGGAAGTCAAATCCGATATTTGTGTTTTCGCTTGATTCCCAGACAAGCTCCCTGTTTTCGTGCGACGTATAAACAGCTCCGGGAATGTTGTAGTTATCCCATCCCAGACTGTAGAAACTTTGCCAAGCGTAGTAGGATGGAAGTGCGTCATTACCTTGCTCGCCGTAGCTTGCTTTCAGACGCAGGTTGTCCATCCAGTCGATACCTTGCATGAAGTCTTCCTGTGTTACTCTCCACGAGAGTCCTATTGAGTAGAAATCACCCCAGCGTGCATCTTTGTAAAAACGTGAAGAACCATCGCGGCGGTAACTTGCAGAAGCATAATACCTGTTGTCGTAGTCATAGCTCAAACGTGAAAAATATCCCTCAAGCCTGTATTCGTGTGCAAATGAGGTTGAACTTTCCATTGTAGTGGCAATGCCGATTTCGGTGATACCCGGAATCGGATATCCTGTTCTTGTAGCTTGAGCATAGTTGTAATTCAGGAAATATGCTTCGTGACCAAGAAGAAAATCAATGTTATGGTCGCCGAAAGAGCGTGCATAATTCAACAGCTGGTTGAAAGTAACACTTATGTTGCGGCGGTGGATTTTTCTACCGCGGCCATCAAATGCTGCAGCGTCGCCATATTCCGGGTTTTGGAACATAGTTTCATACTGGCTGTAGTAATCCGTACTTAGTGTAGTGCGGAAGTTGAGGCCTTCCAGGATATTGAGCTGTCCGAATAAACGGGCACCTACGGTTTCCCTCTTATAAGAGCGGTCATCAAGTACAAGCGAGCCAACAAGGTTTGACATTGCCGCATAAGGCCTTGTACCCTGATCCCCTTCGCCGACACCCCAGTCCAGCTTCCTGTTACCGTCATCATCCAGAATATCACTACCATCCTCTTTTTTCAAATATACCGGGTAAATGGGCCCCATCATCCTTGAATAGAAGAATGGGTTTGTGGTAAAGGTTCCCTGAGCAAGCAGGAAGTCGTAATCTGACAATGCAGCATTAACGTTAAGACCTGTTTCGAACCAGTCAACCGGCTTGGAGTTGATGTTTAAGCGGGTTGATATTCTTTCAAATCCTGATGTTATTGCCATTCCTTCTTCGTTAAGATAGCTCAGCGATACGTAGTAATCGCTCATATCAGTACCACCGGATACGTTAAACATGTATTCCTGGCGCAGGGCAGTACGGAACAGTTCGTCCTGAAAGTCTTCGTCCCATAACAGGCTAGCATCAGGATTTAAAGATACTTTCCATGGATTTTCTGGGTCAACGATAAAGAGTTCGTCAAAATCCATTCCGTATGCATTATAATCGCCCAGTTGAGCCAGCAGACCGGCTTTGGTATCGGCGTTGGCATCATCCAAAGAAAGTCCTCCCTGGAAATGCCTGTAGTTACGCCATGCATCAAAGTGAGATACCATCCAGTTGTCTGTAGATAATCTTGGATATTCCGGTAATGCACGGTTTGTAGTACCTACTCTTGCGGTGAAGTTCATTTCTGGTGGTCTGTCAACCGAACCGCTTTTGGTAGTTATCATAACCACTCCGTTTGCTCCCCTGGCGCCATAAAGTGCCGCAGCCGAAGCATCACGCAAAATAGTGATTGATTCGATATCGTCGGGGTTGATTGAGTTAATGGCACCTGAAAAAGGAGCGCCATCAACCACATAGAGAGGTTCGTTTGAGGCTGACATTGAGCCGAAGCCACGCAGGCGTACGCTGATGCCGGCGCCGGGCTGTCCCCCGCCACTGGTCACCTGTACACCGGGTGCTGCGCCCTCTAATGCTCTTGTAATGTTCGATACCTGGCGCCTTTCAATCTTGTCGGAAGAAATAACGTCTGCAACGCCCGTAAATGACTCCCTTCGAGCAGTACCATAGGCAATAACGATTACCTCCTCGAGCGGTACAAGTTCGGGAACCATCTCCACATTAATAACTGACCGGCTATCAACAGGTACCTCTTCTGTCATCATACCGATAAAAGAAAATTCCAGCACAGCATCTTCGGGAGCATCAATCTGATATCTTCCCTCAGGATCTGTAATGGTACCTATTGTTGTGCCTTGTATTACTACGGATACACCTGGAAGAGTGCTTCCGTCAGAGGCGTCGGTAACTGTACCTGTAATTGTGATCGTCTGCCCCAATACATGTGTGCCTAGCATTGAGAGCAGCATGAATCCTAATATAACAATTCGCTTCATGTTGATTTGTTTTAGTTAGTAATTAAATTTTTTACTTTTTTGTTTTCTTTCATTTCAATTATATAATCTCAAATTTATAAATAATACAATAAAATTGCAAGTAAAAGAAACAGAATTTGATTCTTTCCTTTTTAATCTATTGTCTTTTATAAAAATTGATCTTTTGAACATTATTGTTTATTTTATTTTGAAGGGTTTTGCTGCCCGGTTTTGGCCGGGCAGATAAACCCTTTTGATATTATCTGGTTACCTGGAATTTATGGTGTTCTATACCTTTCTGTGTGTGAATACGCAAAAAGTAAACTCCATGGCTAAAGTTAGAAACATTGATAACAGCCTGGCTATTATCAACGTTTAGATCGTATATAACGCGTCCTGTCAAGTCGTACACCTGTATGTATCTGATCTTTTCATCACTCTTTATGTTAAGCAGGTTGCGTACAGGATTCGGGTATACTTTAGATGTCAGTTCCGCAACTTCGCTAATGCCAACGGTTCCGGTAACTTCTATTTCATCTATCAGTATCTGGTACCAGTCGGTGCAATCCCAGTGTCTGAAAGCGATATATATTAATTCGCCGTGATACCCTGCCAGGTCGAGGGTTCTTTGTTGCCAATCGACGTTTTCGGCTGTTAGTGTTTCCGAGTGAATTTCCTCAAAAACTCCGGGAACTATTGATTCGCCGGTTGAGATCAATACTGAGTAGTGTTCGTGAGGCCAGTCAGGGTCTTGTGTTTTCACCCAGAAGCTCAGTTCAAAGTCGGTGCCTGCAACATCTACCTGGCGGGTTATCAGCCAGTTGTCGGGCTGTAAGGGTTCGCCGTCCCATGATTCCGACATAGCTACATAATCGCCTTCTTTGGGTGAATAACCTGCCTCTTGATGAATAATATTCCATCTGTAACCATCACCACTGTAGTCAATGTTTTGCCAGTATTCCGGCAATGTTCCGTCTTCAAAGATCTCATAAATTTCAGTGACAGGATCGGGAATTTCTTCGTATTCGCCCCAGATATCGAAAATTGAAAAAGGAGTATAATCGGCATCTACGTTTAGCGGACGATACTCATCTTCAGGCAGGTCAGGATAATTCCATGTTTCACCATATATTACAATATAATACTTGTATTCATACTCTCCTTCTGCCAACGGTACAGTTCCTTTGAAATTCAGTATACCGTTACCTCTGTTACCTTCCCCGCTTTCATTCATAACGGTGTAGGAAACGGTGGATCTTTCCTCTCCCAGTATAACTTCCACCATAATATCATCAGTTACGGTAACCTCGTCTTCAACAGAAATGTATCCCTCTTTTTCGACTATGTACGCGTAAGTACCCGGAATTACATCTTCAAAGACATAATGACCCGCGGCATATGTTTCACCGTCAAAAGTGATAATTGCATCGGTTATTGGATCGCCTTCCGCATCCATTACACTGAATGTTACGGTATATGCTTCGAGCTCCAGCATAAACGTTGCGTTGCTGCCGGGTATCGGCCATTCAGGACCTGATACATATACTGTATGAAACTCAGGATCAAAAGGTACGGTTGCTCCGTAAGCCGTAAAGGTTACGTCGGTCATGTCAACATTGAAAGTAATTTCGTGGGCATCTTTCATAGTAACCGTAACGTTAGTTTCCAGCTGTTCAACATCATCGGTTACCAGTACCATATCCTGAACACCCATATAACCATCGGCTGTTACGCTGTAATTATAAGTGCCGGCTACAATGTTTTCAAATACATAATCGCCAGGCTCATTTTCTATGCCTGCGAATACAACAACAGCATCAGGAATGTCATTTTCTTGTTCATCCAGAATTTCGAATTTTACGGTGCGATATAACGGCAATGTAACCGTTAATTCTTTGTCGCCCGTTACCCTGATTTCATCTGAAGCCGGCTGGTATCCGAATGCTTTTGCAGAGAACTCATATTGGCCGTCTATAAGGACAAAATCAAAAACACCGGGGTTTTCGTCTATTTCCAAAACAACATTTTCAGTAACGTTGCCGTCAACAATTATCTCGTCTTTATAAAAGTAAAACCCTTCTTTATATACATTGTAAACGTACATTCTTTCAGTAACGTCGATATTAACCTGTCCGTTGGCTCCGGTTTGGTATTCACTGCCGGCTACAAGTACGGTAGCACCTTGAACGGCGGCTCCCTGTGTATCTTCGACACTGAATGTGAGACTGTGCTGCGGAGCGTCACCTTCGGCCAGGAAAACATCTACCTCAATGTTTTCATCAACTACTTCCACTGTTCCGAATTCAGTCAGAAAATCTTCATTAGCTGCGGAAAAGTCATATACTCCGGGTTCAACATTAGGGAAATCCATTTGAAATGGCAGGGGTTTGTCTGGGTCCTGGTATAATTCACGGCCGTCCATAGACACAATGGTTCCTTCCATAATTACCGGGGGAGGCGGTACTTCTCTCTGGATAATAAACCTTACCCTGTATGCCGGAGGTAACGGCAGCTTGTTCAGTTCAAAGTCAACATTTTCAAGTGCGTCACCTGCTTCGTCGACGACTGTAATTTCAAGATTATGTGTAACAAGGTCTCCCCACATTTCATTCACTTCCATTTCACCTGTTACCACAACTCCGCGATTGGGCTCTTTGTTTACCGGATCCCATGTCCACTCAGGATTATCCCATGTAGGATCGTCCTCGACAATAAAGTATTTGTATTCTTGTGGTCCGATATCGAGGTTTTCAAATTCTAATTGGTACATAAGTGGTGGAGTACCTGTAACTTCTATATTGTCAAGGAGAATATTCAGCTGATCGGTGCAGTCGTGATGCCTGAATGCTATGAATATTCTTTCACCTGCATATTCTTCAAGTGACAGGATTACATTTTGCCATTCTGCACTGCTGAGGGTTTCGGTATGGATAGTTTCAAATTGATCAATGGCGGGCGTTGTGGTTGAGATCAATACCGAGTAATTTTCAGCAACATTATTGGGGTCTTGTGCCTTGACATAGAAGCTCAGTTCGTAATCGTCGTATGGCGTGTAAATTTGCGGTGTAATAAGCCAGTTATCCGGGTTAAGTGCGGTTCCTTCCCATGAATGGGATTTTACTGCGTAATCGCCGGAATATGGTTTGTAGGATGGGTATGGTGCAATTTGCCAGAATTTACCGTCGCCGTTATTGTCAATATTGCCCCAGCCTGCCGGTATTTGGCCGCCGCTGAAGTCTTCAAAAAACACTACCTCCGGTTCCAGCGCTGTCATGCGTTCAAGCTTGTATTGATCGTCAGTTCCTGGCATTGCCCAGTCTTTTTCTTCTTCGCCATCATACCATTTGGCAAAAGTACCGGAAACATAGACATCATGGTTTAGCGGGTCGAAAGCTTTACCGTTGAATTCGGCATAGGTCATTTCCAGGTTGAATGTAACGTAGTAATCGCCTTCGATGAATCCCTGGATGCTCCAGTCTCCATCAATGCCATAAGTTTCTGTCAATGGCACCCAGTCACCGGCCGGAGTTCTCATCATGTCGCCTTTGCCGGGATGGTCAGTAACTGCATCATTAGCAGCAGGGAATACACCGTCGCCCGGATCGCCCCATATTACACCTATGAAAAGCTCCTGTGAGGCATCCAGGATGTAGGGCTCGTCAAGTTCTACCATATTCCACTCATATCCTGCAACAAAGTCAAACTCCTGCTCTACTTTTTTCTCAAGGCTGGTTGCGTCTTCTCCCTGCCAAACGGCAATTTTTGTATAGTCTGCTCCGGTACCGACACCAACGTTCATCCGGGTAAGTTCCCAGCCATCAAATGCTTCAATATCTCCGGGGGTAAAACGAGCTGCAGTAACCCATTCGGCAGGCGCAGCAAATCCCACAGCCCCAAATAATATACCATCGTCCCAATGAATCCATAAACCGACAGGATCATCCCTGTGTTCCGTAGAAACTTCCCGGGGGGATTCAAGTATCTTTTGTTCCAAGATTGCTTCCTGCCGCTGTGCATAAGTAACAGTGACAGCAAGAACCATAAAAATTGTTAATAGTTGTTTCATTGTTTTAGAATTTTGGTTTAACAATTGTAAAAATAAAGATTAAAATAATTTTAATAACTCGTTTAGTATTCTGGTTTTATCATAAAATGTTTGTAAAAAATTTGGTATTTAAATCATTTTTATAATTAAAATAATTAAAGTTAAAGTTTATTATATCTGAAAAAGGTATGCAGGTTTCAAATTCACGGAGAGTTTTGTGCATAGTCGCCATTGGTATCATTAGCGATAACAGTAGGTAAATTGTGAAACCGGAAGCAGTGATTGCTGGTTCTGCGGAAGGTGTAAGGTTATGGAAACCTTGCATAGCCTTGATTTGCTGAAAACATGGTTTTGTATTCACCATATCAGGATGTCGATTTGTTTGTAATTTTGACATAAACGACCATTATTTGCGTTGGCAAATATAACTAAAACTTTTTTATTAACGACAATTTTTATAAAAAAAAAGTTAATTAACATATCATTGCCCGGTATAAAATTACAATAATCGATGCTAAATTAAAAAAAATATTGATCTAAACAAAATAAAATCAAATATTTTAAAAAATCAGGGATAATGTGATCCTTTTGAAATGGGGCGTGTTCCTTACCGGCTATTTTTTAATCCTGTAAATAAGAACGATTTTTAGTATTTTTAAATCATCAAAAAACCGGTTAAAACGACTTTCAGTTAATTTTTATAATACTTTGGTGGTTTGGCAAAATGCGGGATAATTTTATAATCAGTTAATGGTGTATTTCTATAAAAATAGACGGTAACTGAATAAAAATTTTTTTAATTTTGATTTCCGAATCGATTCGGGCAAGAGATAAGATTTAAAAACAGATAGGATTTGATCAATAATAATCTAAAAATTCACAAGATGTTCAAAATGGTTCTACACTTATTCTTATCATTTACATTAATTATTTTTTTCCTGTTTTTTCCGTGTTATCGTTTACAATCACAAGTACAATATGGTGGTACTCCTGTTACTATTTTGACGGGGGTTTCGGGCGATGATATTGATGTTTTAAATGTCAGTTTGACAGATGAGATGTTTCGGCGGATGAGCAATTATTCGTTTCCGCCTGAGCCGGGTGAAGCCCTTCATGCCGGATTTTCTTTACCTGCCGGTGTTGGTCCTTCCTGTTCGGGAAGCTGGGATTTAGTTGGCGACTCGCTTCAGATATGGCGTTTAAAGATAAGCTCGCCCGGGGCATTAGCACTGGGTCTTGTATTTGATGATTTTAAGCTTCCTGAAAATGCCAGGATGTTTGTTTACAGTGTTGACAAACAATTTATCGTTGGAGCTTTTGACTCTCGTAACAATAATGCTCATAACGTTTTCACCTCTCATATTATTCCTGCAGACGCAATAGTAATAGAATACGAATTAAATATTGAGCGGGGTGTTTCAGACATACCGCCCGAGTCGCCATTTAATATAAGAGATGTTATTCATATAACGAGAGGCGGAGGTTTGTTTTCTGATGGCGGGCGTCCCTGGGGTTTAGGCAATTCGGGATGGTGCCAGATAGATATAAATTGCCCTGAAGGCGATGATTGGCAAAACCATAAACGAAGCGTAGCACGGATGCTGATGAAGGTTGGAGGGGATTATTGGTGGTGTACCGGTGCTTTGGTCAATAATACGGCCAAGGATACAACACCTTACCTTTTATCGGCTGCTCATTGTGGTACGGGTGCCGATTTTCAGGATATGATATACTGGCAGTTTTATTTTAATTTTGAAAGGCCGGGATGTCAGGATACAGTCGGGACTCCGGCATATGATATGCTTCATGGTTGTGATCTTGTATCCAAAGGACCTTTGGATGGCGGTTCAGATTTCAGGCTGGTGTTGCTCAAAAAATCACCTCCTGCCGGCTGGAATCCCTATTTCAGCGGATGGAGCGTCAGCGAAAGTCCGAGCAATTCAGGTGTGGGAATACATCCCCCCGCCGGCGATACAAAAAAGATCTCTACTTACAGCACGACCCTGACCAGTGCCACTGTTAAGGTAAACGACAGCAAAATGGCGGAAAACTCCGCCTGGCGTGTTGAATGGGAAAGCACAGAAACAAACTGGAGCGTTCCCGAGGGCGGTTCATCAGGATCACCGCTTTTTAACAGCCAGGGGTTGATCGTAGGAACCCTGACCGGAGGTACTTCCGATTGTTACAGCCCGCAAAAACCCGATTTTTACGGGAAAATGAGTTATCACTGGGAGTCAAATGACCCCGATAACGTGATGAAACAACTGAAGCCCTACCTCGATCCGCTGAATAAAGGGGTTATGACTTTGCAGGGCTTTGACCCGTATTATACCGAATACCCGCCTCCGGGATATCTGACAACAAAAGATATAGACGGCGAAAGCATTGAATTAAAGTGGCATAAACCCGGAAGTACACCTAATACCGAAGGCTGGTATTCTCACGTGACCGATTATACTCACCTTACATGGAAAGGTCCGGAAAGAGCAACCCTGTTTGATGACAAAGATTTTGATTTCACTTTTCCGCTCATACTGGAAAAAGTTTCGGGTATCTTTGCCGAACATCAGAACCATCAGTGGCCCGATAATAAATTCAGATTTAAGATATACGGACATGACGGGAAAGCACTTCTTTATGAATCGCCCTTGCTTTATGCGGAAGATTTGCAGGAAAGTCAACATATTCTCAGCAATCCCCTGGAAATTGATGAAAAATTTTATGTTGCCGTAAAACCGGTTCACGAAAGCGGTCATCCTTCTACATTGATGAAAATGGTCAATTACGGAGCAGGACATTCTTTTACCGGTATTCCCGGCGAATGGTTTCCATATATGGATATTCAAAAAACCGAGCAATTTGATTTTCTGATCAAAATATATATCACCGACCAGGATGGCAGGTCATCGAAAGCAACAATAAAACAGGCAAAGACAGACCACAGGGCTTTGGAGGAAAGTGAAATTACCGAAACGGAAAGCTTGTCATTAAATAATAATTATGCCGTCTTTTATGAAAAATACGAAAATACACCTCTATATTACAGGCTTTACCGTGATAATGAGATGATATTTCAGTCTGCTACAGCCCAGGTGACAACATTTACCGATAATGTTCCCGGTTTTGGTTTTTATGAGTACCATGCAACAGCTGTTTATGAAGGCATGATAGAATCAGATCCGTCAAATGCAGCTTATGTTTTGCTTGATGAGCCGTGTGATACGTATATTAGCGAGTTCCCTTTTCAGGAAATCTTTGAAGACGGCAAACTGGATGAATGCTGGAAAAAAGTGGAAAAATCAGCATATTCCTGGCAATTCACCACCGGCTATCCTACGGATAATGGTAATGTAAATCCTGTTGAGGGTGATTATTTTATATATGTGCCCGGTACTGATGAAGAGACTCAGGACGAATGGCTGATTACCGCCCCGGTAGATTTTTCATCGGCCAGCAGACCGGCACTCAGGTTTCACTTCAACGGCAGCTATACAAGTTCGGTGATAGAGGGAAATTGCTCTCTCAGAGCTTATGTGAGTGTTGACGGAGGTGCTTTTCATGAAGTATGGAATCATACTATGCATCCCGGCTTTGACTCACCGCAAACCGATTATCAATGGTTGAAAACAAGTGTTAATCTTATACAATTTGCAAATGAAGGCAATGTAAGAATAGCATTTCAGTATGAAGGTAAGAATGGTGAAAATTTTGCAATTGACAAGATTGAACTTTTGGATGCTGCTATGTTGTATTTCGTTTCACTTGAAGTCAAACCCGAGCTTTCCGGTATGGCAACAGGTCAGGGTTTGTATATGGAAGGAGAACCCGTAACGGTAAAAGCCGAGCCTGATATCGGATATGTTTTTAAAAAATGGGAAAAAAACAATGAACTTTTCAGTACAGAGCAGGAATACACGTTTACTATGCCCTCTAACAGCCTTAGCTTAAGCGCAATATTTACAAGTGTTCTGCCGGTTGATGATCAAACCATGCCCTCCGGATATTTAGCGGGATACCCTAATCCTGCCAGAAACAGATACAATGTTTTGTTTAGCAAGCCCATGAAAAATGTGGTTATAAGTGTTATGAATTTGCAGGGAAGCAGGCTTGCATTATATAATTATGATATTATTGAGGCAGACGAAAGGGTAAGCATAAATTTAACAGGCCTCTCCAAAGGGGTTTACCTTATTAATGTAGTTAGTGATGATTATCATGAAACATTGAAGGTAACTATTATAGATTAAGATTTTTGGGCATTTATGGATCATTTTATTTTTATTTGCCGTTAACTTTATTTTTCGCTGCCAATCTGTTTATACCTATAGATCTGCCGCTTGTTATGAGTGTTTGAGCTTAACCGGTATTAGTTTATTAAAATTGTTTTTTGATGGGTCTGTTGTTGTGCGGTTTACCCTTGTTAGCTTTTTCACTTACATAATTCCGGTAAACTTTGTTTTTATTTTGATAATGAGTATGTTATAATATTTTTCCTTATTAATTAATTTTATTACTTTTACAGCTTGTTTGGCTGTAATATTTTTTTGAGTAATTATAATTTTCAAAACAATTTTAAGTTTACAACCTTGGCAAACCATTTAAAAATAAACTTTGAGGAGATATGTCAATAAAGTTAAAAACGGTAGATCTTAAAAAGCGTATGCAGCAGGCGCTTCAGGGGGGCGGGGAGAAAGCTATCGAGAAGCAGGTTGCAATGGGCAAGATGACGGCCCGTGAGAGGATTGTTTCTTTGTTGGATCCCAATTCTTTTCATGAATATGATCTTTTTGTCGAGCATGCTGCCAAGGATTTTGACATGGACAAGAAGTTCCTTCCCGGTGATGGTGTAATTACCGGCACAGGCACGATCAGCGGTTTTCCCGTGTGCATTTATGCACAGGATTTTACCGTTGCGGGCGGTTCTTTGGGTCTGATGCATGCACGAAAGATAACTAAGATAATGGATCATGCGCTGAAACTGAAAGTGCCCATTATAGGTATAAATGACTCCGGTGGGGCCAGGATACAGGAAGGTGTAAACTCGCTTGCCGGTTATGGCGAGATTTTCTATCGCAATACGCAAGCTTCAGGTGTAATACCACAAATTTCAGTTATTTTAGGACCCTGTGCCGGAGGAGCAGTCTATTCACCGGCGCTGACTGACTTTGTCTTTGTCGTTGACAAGATATCCAAGATGTTCATAACAGGTCCGGAGGTAATAAAATCTGTTTTGGGTGAAGAGATAAGCATGGAAGATCTGGGCGGAGCAAAAGTACATTCAGAGATAAGTGGAAATGCTCACTTTTTTTCTGAATCTGAGAATGAATGTTTTCAACAAATAAAGAAACTTTTCACCTATATTCCATGGAATAATTCGAAAAAAGCGGATCCGTTTCCCAAAAAATCGCCTAATTTAAAGCTTTATGACATAGAAAAAATTATTCCCACCGATCCACGGCAGCCTTATGATGTTCGCAATATTATAAAGGCGGTTAGCGATGATTCCGAATTTTTTGAGATACAGGAGAATTTCGCTGCAAACATAGTCATCGGTTTTGGACGTATCAACGGGCAAACGGTTGGCTTTGTCGCCAATCAGCCATTGGTTCTTGCAGGCGTTCTTGATGTGGATTCATCAGATAAGGCTGCACGGTTTATACGTTTTTGCGATTCATTCAATATACCTCTGGTAACTTTTGTTGATCTTCCCGGATACCTTCCCGGCATAGATCAGGAACATTCCGGGGTAATACGTCATGGTGCAAAAGTTCTTTATTCCTATAGTGAGGCTACCGTACCAAAGACTACTGTTATATTACGCAAAGCCTATGGCGGTGGCTATATTGCCATGTGTTCAAGACACCTGCGAGCAGACTTTGTCTTTGCCTGGCCCACTGCAGAAATAGCCGTTATGGGTCCTGAGGGCGCCGCAAATATTATTTTCAGACATGCAATAGCTAATTCGGATAACCCCGAAGAAACCCGGAAAAGAAAAATTAGCGAGTACAGAAAAAAATTTGCCAATCCATACGTAGCTGCAGCGCATGGGTATATTGACGCAGTTATAGAACCCTCAGAAACACGCAAATTTGTGATCCATGCCCTTGAAATATCATCGCAAAAATCTGAGCGCGGACCGAAGAAAAAACACGGAATACCGCCATTTTAAGAAAAAACACTCAATTTAGACAGGTTAAACCCATACGACGAAGAGATCAATGACAATTTGTAATTTGTAGGGTAATAATTTTTAAAATAGTATGGCAAAAAACGAAGAAAATAATAACCCGGGAAACTCTGCACAGTATATAACCTTCAACATAGAGGGCGACAGGTATGATACTTTTGCTAACAGGAAGTTCTTATTACGAAAGCCTTATAAGCCTGCAGCTCCTGACCAGATAAAAGCTTTCATGCCCGGAGTAGTTCAAAAGATATATGTTAATAAAGGTGATAAAGTTAAAGAAGGTTCAAAGGTTCTGGTGCTTGAAGCTATGAAAATGAAAAATATTATGTTTGCTCCCGCTGCCGGCTATATAAAAAATGTAAATGTTAAAAAAGGGCAGATGGTGCCAAAAAATCATGTTTTGATTGAACTTGAATTGATTTCCTGAGCAATATGGAACTTTTGTTTGCAACGAAAAATCGCAATAAGATCAGGGAGATTCAGGCTTTTGCCGGTAATAAGATCAAAATATCAGGTTTGGATTCCATAGGTTTTGATAATGACATCATTGAAAATAGATCTACACTGGAAGGGAACGCATCTGCCAAATCAAACTATATTTTTGAATGTACGGGTATGAATTGTTTTGCCGATGACACGGGTCTGGAAATAGAAGCCCTCGGCGGCAGACCGGGTGTGCATTCTGCCAGGTACAGCGGTATTGAAAAAAATGATAAAGCCAATATAGATAAAGTACTTTCAGAGCTTATAAATGAAAAGAATCGTAAAGCACGGTTTCGTACCGTAATATCCCTGATCATCAACGGAAAAGAAAAGCTGTTTGAAGGAAACGTCTGTGGCAAAATTATTGATAAGCCAAGAGGCTGCGGGGGTTTTGGCTATGATCCGATATTCATTCCCAACGGTTATGAGAAAACTTTTGCAGAAATGGAGCTTGATGAGAAGAACCGAATCAGTCACCGAACAGCTGCTGTAAAAAAACTTATTGAATATTTACTGACCGGGGTAATAGGATAGAAGTGAGAGAGTGAGAGGGTGAGAGTGTGAGAGCGTGAGAAGCATAGCTGTCAAGCTAAGAAAATGAATTATATATAAAATATTCTGTTACCTGAACCACATAGGCACATAGGACACATAGGATAACACATAGAGTTTCTGCATGCATATTTCTATGTGAAAACTATGTGCTCTATATGTCTATGTGTTTCGAAAAAGGTATTACTTTTTGAGCCGATGAGGTTAGTTGTTTTGATTGAGGCGGGTTGCAATCTGCATCTAATAACCTGTATTGTGCAATGCTTCTTCAATAACCATGGTAAACAATTCGGTAATGGTTATACCAACTGTTTCGGCTTGTTGCGGAACAATGCTGGTGGCTGCCATGCCAGGCGTGATGTTGACTTCAAGAAAAAATATTTCCTGCTCTTTACTGATATAATCGAATCTTGCGATGCCTTTGAGCTCAAGCTTATTATAGAGATGAGCCGTTAAATCCTGTATTCTGACGGTAAGCTCTTTGGAAATTCTGGCAGGCGTGATCTCATCGGCGGCGCCTTTTGTATATTTAGCTTCAAAATCAAAAAATTGTGCCTTTGTCTTGCTTATTATTTCAGTAACCGGCAACGCCTTTATTTTTTCTTTCTGTAAAAAAGCGCCACAGGTGAGTTCCGTGCCATCAACATATTCTTCAATGAAAACCTCGTCATCGTGGTTAAAAGCATCTCCAACAGCTTTCATCAGATTGCCCCTGTCATTTACAAGAGTCGTGCCAAGGCTTGAGCCGCCCTTATTGGGCTTCACAAAGGCTGGAAGATTAACAGAGGAAAGAATAAGAGAAACATCAGGTTTTTCTGAAACATGAAACTTGACCGACCTGGCTGTCTTAACACCCCATTGTTTCATTAACAGTTTACAGAAGTATTTATTGAAAGTTAAAGCTGAAGCAAGCAAACCGGCTGTAGTATAAGGAATGTCGAGCATTTCGAAATAACCCTGAAGCTTGCCGTCCTCACCGGGAGAACCATGTATCGTGATTAAAGCGCAGTCAAATTGTATCTTTTTATTTTTTAAGGTAATCGAAAAATCATCTTTATCAACAGGATGTTCGTTTTGATCATCATCAAGGTAAACCCATTTTTCTTTGATGATAAGTATCAGAAAAACATTGTACCTGTTTTTATCAAGGTTTTTGCATATGGTTTTTGCGCTGTCTATCGAGATAACATATTCGCCTGAGTAACCACCTGCAATTACTGCAATATTTTTCTTTTTCATCGTGTTTCTTGTTTTTGGTATTAATTCTTTTTTTGAGATGCTATTATTATTTTTTTGCCATTGCCCGATTAAAATTTTTGTAAAAATTTCAACATTGAATCCGTTATAAAAAGTCTAAAAATATTGTTTTCCGCAGATTTCGCTGATTTACCCTGTTGGATAATGTTTAATTATAATAACTGGCAGATGTATCAAAAATAATTAATCCAACAGGGCATACATATATTATAAATTACTGATAATCAATTACATTTATCAGCGAAAATCTGCCGATTTACCCCGTTGGATATTTGCCATTTATAAATTTCCTTTTTTATAAATTATCCAAAGGGGTGAATCTGCGGGAAAATACTTTTCAGAACGGACTCAACATTTAATAAAAACATTCAATTCTTAAATCATAAATCATTAATCATTGTTTACCTCGCCTGCCCCGAAGCGGAGCGTGCCGGGGCCCTTAAATCAAAATCTTTGTAGCCATTGTTAATTTCGGATTTCTTTATTTAGTTCCTCAAAAAAAGAATTAGCCGTTTTTTGATAATTAATGACAAAATTGCAGATTTTTTTTGATTTTAACGGAGTTTGTTGAAAACAAATACCAGGAAAGTTGTTATTAAAAATGCAAAAATCAAAACTACATGTAAAGGTATCAGGATCATCCGGTCGCCCGGTTTGTACATATTTACTATTTTGTATCTTACCAGGTTATTTTCATCAAAAATATATACCACGTCTCTGTCTAACGACACTATTACAATTTCCTTTTTCATATCTTGTATTTCTTCCGTAGTGTACTCCAGCGGATTTTCGAGGGGCTGAACAGGTACTCCCTGGTTACAGCCGGCTGTAAAAAGAAACAATAATGATAATAGCGGTATTAATTTCTGCATAAGTCAGATATTTGGTTAATTTTATTTTGTTTAACTGACTGCCCTGCAAAGAGCGATAGCTGACGTTGCGGGGTTGGAACGTTAAGATGATTAATGCTTTGACCGGTTTTTTTAGATATAAGAGGGTCTTGTTCATCAAAACCACACAAATATACACAGAAAAACCAATCATTTGCCAAAAAAGGGATGGCATCGCTCTGTTAACCATAAGTCGTGGCACGACTTCACAGATAAGAACATAAAAATTAAGATCTAACTCAAACACCCGGAACAAAAGTCTGGGTACGACTGTAAACTTTGAAAAATAACATACAATGTTATTGTTAATACTTATCTTTGTTCTTTGACAGAAAATAAAAAACATCGCATCAGAACCCATTAAAAAAAAATAATATGAAAAAGTTAAGTATAATTATTTCCGTTTTAGTTCTTGCCGTTAACCATTCCTTATTTTTCGGAATGCCGTTGCAGGATAAAAAAGACATCGCCGGGGAAGTCGTGGATCAGGGTAAAGTATTTATTGAAAACAAAGGTCAGTGGGATGATGAGGTGAGGTTTTTGACAAAGACCGGCGGGATGAATGCCTGGATAACGGACGGAGGGATTGTGTTTGATTTTTACAGGATTGAGAGAAACGAAGAGGGGTTTGAAAAATTCCCCGGGCGGGACCGCCATGGTATGTCAGCCGGGCCGGAAGAAGTACGTCGGCACGGTCATGTCGTAAAGATGAATTTTATTTCTCCACAACAGGATGAATCAGTGTTTTGTCCCTATGATCAAAAAACGACCTATTACAATTACTTTATTGGGAGCGATACTACCCGTTGGGCGAGGTTTGTACCGTTGTACGGTGAAGTTATCGCTGAGCGTCTCTATGAGGGGATTGACATCCGGTATTATTACGAGCCCGGGGGATTGCGGTATGATTTCATTGTGCATCCGGGGCGCGTGTAGAGGACATCGCGTTCACACTTGAAGGTGCTGACGGTGTGTGGTTGAGCAGCGATGATGAGCTTGTAATGATGACGAGCCTGGGAGAGGTGCGGCATAAAGGACTTAAGGCGTACCAGAAGATAGGAGGAGAAAAAACAGAAATACCGGGGAGGTTTCAATTGAATGAGAATGGCAAGATAGGTTTTAATGTACAGAGGAAAGATGAGACACTGCCCCTTATCATTGATCCGTTAATTGCTTCCACATTTCTCGGGGGTAGTGATTCGGATTGGGGTTCTATCCTTGCCTTTGATTCAGAGGGTAATGTTTATGTAACGGGTAAAACAGAGTCAGATGATTTCCCTACCATCCCGGGGGCATATGATGAGACGTTTAATGGTGGTTGGGATGTTTTCGTCAGTGCCTTGAGCTCCGACTTAAGCGAGCTTTTATACTCCACATTTCTCGGGGGTAGTGGTTGGGATGAGGTTAATAGCCTTGCCCTTGATTCAGAGGATAATGTGTATGTAACGGGAAAGACAGAGTCAGTTGATTTCCCTACCACCCCGGGGCATATGATGAGACGTTTAATAGTTATAATTATGAATCTGATGTTTTCGTCAGTGCCTTGAGCTCCGACTTAAGCGAGCTTTTATACTCCACATTTCTCGGGGGTAGTAGTCCGGATTGGAGTAATAGCCTTGCCCTTGATTCAGAGGATAATGTGTATGTTACGGGAATGACATGGTCAGTTGACTTCCCTACCACCCCGGGGGCATATGATGAGACGTTTAATGGTGGGGGTGATGTTTTCGTCAGTAAATTGAGTATTGACGTCACCATATTCGTAAAAGAAATAACCGCCGTTGAAGTAAAAGTATTCCCCAACCCTGCACGCGACATGTTTATTGTTAAAGCCAATGAAATGATCAGGCAAATACGCCTGATAAACATTAACGGGCAAGTGATCAAAGATATCATTGTGGATGCCCTGAGCACCGGGATCAAAGTAAACAACTTCAATGCAGGAGTTTACTTAATGCAGATACATACCAGTGAAAGCGTGATAACAAAACGTGTCCAGGTAATACGCTAAACAGGATAAAACATTGGAGGTTCCCTAACCTGCATAAAGCAGAAAAACTCAAGATCCAAAATTCAAAGTTCAAAATTTACCCCGTTAAATAAAAAAAAATTAACGGGGTAAATCCCAAATTCCAAAACTCAATAATGTAAATTTTCCCCAATTCTTTTGAGCTTTGAGCTTGGAGTTTATTTTGTGCCTGGGGTTTTGAGTTTTGAACTCCACCCTTGTTAAACAAAAAACAAGTAGGACTGATTCCACAGGCGAAAAAATCAAATGACAGTAAAGAAAAAGGATAAGAAATTACCAGCCTCGTGGTGCATATTTCCAAAACAAAAAACGCAATCACCTATAAATAAGATAATTGCGTTTTATTTCTGTCGGGGTGGCAGGATTTGAACCTGCGACCTCGTCGTCCCGAACGACGCGCGCTAACCGGGCTGCGCTACACCCCGTAATATTTATTTTATAACAGCTGATTTATGCGGAGTTTATTACGTTTACATACGAAACTAAACCCCCGCATTAAATCATCAAATCAATAATTATAAAATCATTTGCAAAGTTAATAAATCTGTTTTTATGTAAAACAGCAAAAAATAAAGCATTAACTTTGTGCTGAAATTGAATGATGCACAAACGGGTAAAGGGTAATAGCGAAAAATCATTATTTCGCTATTGCACAACGGTTGAAGACTTGTTAAAAGCGAGAAGCAAAAAGCCGGCTGAAATTAAAAAAATGCATTTTACAGCTTTCAATTTTCAACTTTCAGCTTTACATAAGAACCAATACTCATAGAATATTAAAAAAACTTATAAAACTCACAAATTATGATGTCAGAAATAAACAAAAA
>PWZB01000167.1 GCA_003567625.1 Bacteroidales bacterium
CTGAAAAAACCTGATAAATAGAATAATAAACACTCAATACACCTTATTCGTTATCCGTTAGCCGTTACAATAAAAAAGAAACTAATGAAGCTACATACTCAAAATCTGGTAAAAAAATACAAAAACAGAACTGTTGTTAATAATGTTTCCGTTGACGTCAAGCAGGGAGAGATTGTTGGCTTGCTCGGCCCGAACGGAGCAGGAAAAACAACTACATTTTACATGATAGTAGGATTGATAAAGCCTAATTTTGGGAAAATATTTCTCGACAACAAGGATATTACCAAAGAACCCATGTTCAAACGGGCTCAAAAAGGCATAGGATATCTTTCGCAAGAAGCCAGCATTTTTCGTCATCTCTCGGTTGAAGACAATATAAAAGCCGTTCTTGAGTTTACCGGTAAAACAAAAAAAGAGCAACAAGAAAAACTTGAAAGCCTGATAGGTGAATTCGGGCTTCACGAAGTCAGAAAAAGCAAAGGCATTACACTTAGCGGTGGCGAAAGACGAAGGTGCGAAATTGCCCGTTCGCTTGCCGTTGACCCTAAATTTTTCCTGCTCGATGAGCCTTTTGCAGGCATAGACCCGATCGCGGTAGAAGATATTCAAACTATAGTGTCAAAACTGAAAGAGAAAAATATCGGAATATTGATCACCGACCACAATGTGCATGAAACATTATCAATAACCGACAGGGCTTACCTGCTTATTGAAGGTTCAATAATGAAATCAGGCACCGCCGAAGAACTTGCCGAAGACGAACAAGTACGGAAAGTCTATCTTGGCGCCAGCTTTGAACTGAGAAGATGATTTGAATTAGTAACGGGTAACGGGTAACGGGTAATGGGTAACGGGTAACGGGTAACGGGTAACGAGTATAAAAGGCATTGAATTTTAAGCATAGGAAATAAAGTATAGAGCAATAGGATGGCTAATTAAATTAATCCCAGGCTCAAAATTGTAAATCCAAAATCTAAACAACAATACAAATGAAAACTGTTTTATTACTGATTATAACCATGACAATTGCAATGGCAAATCTTTATAGCCAAAATTATAAAATGGTTAATGTGATACAAGCCCGCGAAATAATAAAAGAAAACATCAACTCCGAAGACTTTTACATTATTGATGCACGCAGGGAATCCGAATATCTTGAAGGTCATATTCCAAATGCTATACATATCGACCCTTTAATATCAGGATCATTGGATAAGCTTTCAAAGTTTGACACTTCCGGCAATTACCTTATTTATTGCAGAACAAGAAACAGAATAGTTGTTCTTTTTAATATCATGTATCGTAATGGTTTTGAAAACATAATCCTGATGACTGATGGCTGGCTGGCGTGGAAGGCTGCGGGATATGAAGTTGAAATAACCGGGGCCGGCAACTCGCAACAACCCTAATACCTTTGACAAATCGCAAAAAGTTTTTCAACAGCTTTTTCATCTGCGGCAAACCTGCATTTTACTTCAGTTCTGTGTTCATAATACTTGCCGGTTTCACCCTTTAATTCGGGTGCTGTTGCACACCAAAGCGGGGTATCGGCGCCTTGTGCCGGTGACTCCCATCCGCCATGACCAAGATTGGTACTCAGCTTCGAACGTACATCACCCGGATGGCACGCCAGCACTGAAATATTTTTCTCCTTAAGCCTGTTTGCAAAAGCAACTGACAACATCCTGTTGGCTTGTTTGCATCTGCGATAAACATCGTCGTTGTCATAAATGCCATTACGGGTTTCAACATCTTCCAAATCAAGCCCCCCTGCCCAGTAACTTGCAACATTGACAATGCGCGCATCATCAAGCCCTTCCATAAAAGGATGAAAATATTGCGTCATCCAGAAATATCCCAACACATTTGTTGCAAACTGCATTTCAATACCCCCAGGTGTTTCTTCCCTGGAACGTGGTGTGGCAGCCGCATTATTGACAAGAATATGCAAAGGTTCATTCCGGCTTTTGGCAAAAGCTTCAACCTCGCTTTTTCTGCAAAGGTCAACAGCGGCAAATTCTATTTTATCATTACCGGTTATTTTAATAATCTCTTCGGCTGCTTCCCGCAGTTTAGCTTCGTCGCGGCCTGCAAGTACAACCTTATAACCTTTTTCAGCAAGGCCCCGGGCTACAGCCTTGCCAATAGCACCATAACTGCCCGTTACAATAGATGTTTTGTGTTTCATAAATCAAAAATCGTTAACTTAGCGTGCCGACCAAAGGGAGACAATGACCGAAGGGAATAACATTGCGATTTCACGAACAACAAATAAAATAAAATATTAAGTGAGTAATCCTTGTTTGCCCCGCCTGTCCCGCCTGCCCCGTAGCGAAGCGTACCGGGGTAGCGAAGCGTACCGGGGTTCCTAAATCAATTCCTTTTATAATATTTAACCACGCTAATATTTTTATCAAACCTATATTAATTTTGCCTCCTCATTATCAGTTACCAACAAAACCACAGCATAGGCAGCTATCCCTTCACCCGAACCCACAAAGCCTATCCTTTCTGTTGTGGTTGCTTTAACGGAAACATTTTCATGCGGAATATCCAAAACTCCCGCTACAGATTTTCGCATATCATCAATATAGGGTGATAATTTCGGTGTCTGAAGGCAAATAGTAGAATCAACATTTGCAATTTTATATCCTCCGGTTAAAACAATATCGCTGGCTTTTTTCAGCAAAATTTTACTGTCAATATCTTTGTATTGCGATTCATTATCCGGAAAGTGAGTGCCGATATCTCCTTTTGCCAGTGCCCCGAAAAGTGCATCAATGATCGAATGTAATAACACATCGCCATCAGAGTGAGCTAATGTTCCAAACTCTGATCCTATTTCCACCCCACCAAGAATTAATTTTTTTCCTTTTGCCAGGCGGTGTGCATCATATCCAAACCCTATTCTTGATATCATAAAAAAAAGCGGTTTATCATTTTTCAAACAAAATTATAAACCACTTTAATATAACCAACAATTTTTTTTATTTTATTACTCACGTCTTTGAGCTTGCAGTGCCTGGAAATCAAACTGGAGCGAAAATCTCAGGACATTTTCAAGCGGGCTTCTTTGTGTGACAGGGATAATATAAGAAAAGTCTATACCAAAAACATTATATCTCAAGCCCAACCCAAGTGTAAAATATTTTCTGGCTCCTTTTGTTTCATGTTCATGAAAATACCCTCCTCTTATGGCAAATTGCTTATCATACCAATATTCTACCCCTGCGGCATATGTGATTTCCCGTAGCTCTTCACGCCATCCTCCGGGTGCATCGGTAAATGACCCGAACATGCCGGCTACAACCGAACGGTCGGGGTCTTTACCGGCTTCTATAATTGGATTACCATCATCGTCGAGCACGACATTACCATCTTGATCACGTTTATATTCCGGTGGAGTTGGTACCAGCAACTTATTCAGGTCGAGCATTACAGCTATTGTGTTATGCCTGTCAAGTGCAAAAGTCAGTGAAGGCCCCAGCCTTAAATTGATCGGGATGAAATTGGCATGATGATCATCGGTATAGGAGATTTTATTGCCTATATTGGAGATATTCAAGCCTGCGGCAAATTCTGTTGGCGTATCCCAATTCAACTCCCGTTGATAATAGACAGCCACATCGGCTGCTATAGCTTGCCCGGGCCGGGTTTCGCCTATCCCCGAGATATATCCGTCACCGGAAAGATTAGAATATATGTAACGTGCAGCAACCGCCCCTGACAAATTTTCCCCAAGCTTCCTCGCATATGCAACATCTACTGAAAACTCATTCGGACGGAATGTGCCTATTTCCTCGGCATTCTCATTGGTAAACACTATATCGCCAAGCGAAAAATATTTTAGACTGGCTGCAACGGTTTGCAACTCATCAATCCTGTAAAACCCGCTTAAGTTGGAAAAGTTGATATCATCAATTAAAGACCTCAGCCAGGGAGTATAGTTCATTGCCAGGCCATAATCCTGCTCTATAAATGCATATTTAGCGGGATTCCAGTGCATCGAATTGACATCCGGCGATGATGATACACCGGCATCACCCAATGCGCCCGAACGGGCATCCGGAGCAATCATCAGAAACGGCACAGCGGTCGTTATAGAATTTATTTGGTCTTCACGGTGAATTTCCGCATGACCACCATTTTGGCTTTGTACAATATTTACGGAAAAAAAGACAAACAATAGTGCCGAAAAAAAATATTTGACAAAAGAACTCATTATTTTTATTATTTTTTTAATGTTAAACTTCATTATTTGTTAAATTGACAATTTCTATAACCTTTATATGCCAAAGCTTTTATATAACGGACAGTTAAAATTCTTATTGTTTCATTATGCTTTTAAAATTTATATCCAAATATTATCTGATAATAACAAAGAATGAATAAAAAAACCTTTTCAAAATACAACCAACCCGGTTTCGATGGCAAATATACAAAAATAGATAATCAAAAAATATTTTTACTTCACCTCATAATGACAAATTTACTTGATTCAGAGGCAGTTTCTCCATCAGGTGTTGAAACGATAACTCTGTATATATACAACCCCGTTTCAACCCTTTTGCCGTCATCGCCCACACCATGCCAGTCAATTCTGAAATCATCAAAACCAGTAATATTCATTGACCTGTTAATACTTGTCACCTTTTGTCCAAGGATATTATATATTTCAATTCTAACATCCATATCATAGGCATCGGTATCGCTGTATGAAAACGTGAAAGTCGTATTATGAGAGAAAGGATTTGGATAATTAAAAAGATTTTGCAGAGCAAATTGCTGTGATTCCGCCACAATAAATTCTATAGATTCCGTAGAGGGGTTATTATGCACATCCCAAGCTCTAAGGCTAAGGGTATATTTGCCTTCTTCGAGGTTTGAAAAGGGATATGTAACTCTGCCGCTTTGATATGTATCTATGTCTGCCTCATAATAATCATTCAGCACATGGGGGTTAGCTGTGTTGTCATTCAAAATGGCAACTATATCATGCCCGAGCTGGCCTGTGATATTTATACCGCTTTCATCGTATAAATATGCCAGCAACAATGCATCCGGATCTACTTCATCGCCTGAAACGAAGGTTGTATCATTAAGATACATACTTATTTGCGGACCTTCATGATCGGGTTCATAATCATCGTAAGTGCCTCCAACCATAAACTGGTCATAGTAACCATGACCGTCGGTGTAGCTATCATCAGCATAATAGCTGATCTTTCCTTCGCCAAAATTATAACCTATATCACGAGGTACTATGAATTCAAATTCAAATTCTCCGTTTTGCACAGTAGATTTACCACTGAAAAGAATATTTGTTCGCATTTCAAACTCTTCGGGATAACTATCACTGCTGTTGCCAAGGGTTTTAAATGTGCGGTTTTTGTCATAAATAGTCGGGTAAATAATGCCATTATAGTTTTCGAGTAAAACACCCTTCTCGTTAACAATCCTGCCTTTAACAGTAACAGGTTCCAAAGCTTTTATGGTGTCGGGCACAAATGTTGTTTCAACCTTATGCTCAGGATAAGCAAGCCTCATTGACGGGTCGCCTAACAACACAAAATTCATAATTGCGCTTCCCGAACCGCTTACAACTTTAGCCTTTCTTATTATGTCGCCCAGCCCCGGATACTCACCGTTGTCCATACGTTTGAAAGCATTCGTCATAAATTCACGGTTTAATTCCCTGTTAGGACCTGCCCATGCAAGGCGTGTTGTTGTGAAAAGAGCTGAAGCTCCGCCGTCTCTTTTAAGAAAAATCCTGACCCCTGCCGACAGCCTGGACGGATCAGGTATGTCAAAAGCGCTGAACTCACAGGTTGCAGTCATAAAAACAGGAAGATTGTAATAATTAGTCCAGGTTTGTATATCATCAAAAGTCAATACCCGCTCATGAGCAAGGCCATTAAAACCGCCATGCCCGATATAATTGATAAGTAAAGCGCCTTTATTGACAAGGTCATTTATAGCCTGGTTAACATCAGGATATCTTTCACCTCCTGCCAATACAACTTTTTCGTATGCATCAAGATATATTTTTTCAATATTATAAACACCGTAATTTTCATTCATCAGCTCGTAAAGCCCTTCCGCATCGTTAAAGTGGGTATTATTATCACCGTCGTCGGCTATCAGTGCAACCCTGTTGCGCCAGTCACCATAATTTGGCACCATGCCTGCAAAACCATAATTGTCTCCCAGGTAATCCCATCCCTCAATACGTTTATCATATCTTATTAATTTTTCAACTATTGCCGATGCATCATTTTCTGTACGAACGGGGAATCTGCCTATCCCAATATCAAGATCGCCTTCGGCACCTTTACCTTCACCATCGGCAAGCAACCCGAAAAAATCGTCCGATATCCATGAACTCCCGCGGGCAAGCGAGCTTTCCGTCTGAAACGTCGGGATAAGATTGCCGCCATAACCCAGGATATCTTTGTTATCATAAGTCCCATTGCCAAACAGCAACAAATACCGGGGCATCTGCTCAGGATTACCGGCACGGTCATAAAACATTTTCATGAAATTCCTTATTGCGCTTATATCAGGAATACCTGACGAGAACTCATTGTAAACCTGGTTTGTAATAACTACCAGCACCGACAATCCGTAATTCTCACGCCGGAAAGATGCCAGCTTTTCAGCTTGTTCAACGAATCGCGGATGTGTAACAATGACAAGGTCATGTGACTCTTTGCCGTGCAAATTTTGATTGGATATCTTACCATTTAATTCCGGGGTAAGATAATCTGACCCGTCATGGGCAACAAAATTCATTATCCCGTCACCATAAACCCTGAAAATGAATTCCCCTCCCTGCAAATCACCTGTCTGTCGTTTAATATTAAATCTGTCAGTTATATCCCATACCTCAATATTATTATTGGCATTAGCCACCCTGTATTCTGCAACATCTTCCGACAAGCCGGTTGCCCTGAATAAAAGCTGCGGTTCACGAAAACGAAGTTTTCTATGAACATTCAATGCTATGTAATTCAACCATCCCAATCCTCCTGTGGCAGTACGATTATATGTTAATGTCACGGGAATATCAGATTCTGTTTGCGAAAAATGAAAAGATCCTTCGGCGTACTCGGCATAAGCACCGGCCCCGGTGGTCATGCTTACCTCCTCGATATTGATTTGCTTCTGCATATTAACCACATTTACCATAAAAGAGGATTCCACAGGCGAACGTGCGGCAACATGAATTTTTAAATGACCCTGTCCGCCCCCGACAAGATCGTCAAAAGAAAAGTGAAAATCATGTGATAAGGTTACATTGAAAATCTCACCATACCATACCCTGCCGCTTTCAATAAGATTTCGCCGGTCATCCTGGTGATACGCATAATCGGTAAATGTAGTGACAGTTGTCGTTGCCGGATCGGAAACAGAGTTACGCTGCTCAATCCTTTTGCCTTCACCACGGTTTGTGGTGAGAAAATAACAGTTCTTATCGCTGTACAAATGAACTTCATGTTCCCAGGCTTCATCCTCTTCATCAAAAGTCCATTGATGCGGCGACTTACCATAAAAAAGAACATAATCGGTTGTTGAAAAATTGCCGTTGGGATCACCAGAAACATAAATGGCATTTTCCAATAAGTCATCATATCTGAATTCATCATTAGCTTCGGGCAACATACCGGCGCCATTACCAAAAAGACTGATATCACCTCGTTTCACCTCCCCGGGATTTATGCCCAGTTCTTCAAGGCCGGCATAATTCAGCTTGTATATACCCGTCTCATCAACACACAGCTTATACCAGTCACCCGACGCAAGAACGCTTTCCCCGACATAACTCTGAACCGGCTCATCCCTGTACGTCTCATCATATATATATTCTTTGTTGACGGTAAAAGAAACAAGTTTTTCAAATTGATCGGTTTTACTGTTATACCTCAAAGGAACAAGCTTCATTTCCAGGGAGCGCTCACCTCTTGAGGAAACCATTTTCGTTCTAAGAATAAAATCGCCTGCGGTAAACCCCGCATCTTCAAGAAAAGCCTTTTCGGCTGCAGTGGCAGGCTCAACTTCAATGCCTGATAAAGTGATATTATAAGAAATGTGAGGAACTTCCGTTTTGAAACGTTCATATAAATAAGGTATCCCGGGCATAGTATCCAAAAACGATGCACCGTCAAAACTCAGATAATATTTCTTTACATCTTCAAATGTTGTTTCCTGTAATCCTTCCCATTTTATATTATAATCTTTTTGCAACCCGGAGGCATCAACTGTTATAAAACCGCAAAAACAGCAAAAGAGGAAGACAATAAAAAAGGGTTTTAAAATACCGGTATAATTACTTGTCATTATATTATTTATGTAGATTCAAGAAGGATTATTAATCAAATATAATACAATTACTTTTTTTAACGCCTTATTTAATAGTAATATTATATTTTTTAATTTAAAATAAATCTCTAACTTTGCACCTCTTTTAAATCATAAAAATAATAATTTAAAAAGCATATTTAAGATGAACCAGGGGGAAATAATGAATTTTGTCAATGACACGCTGGTTAAGAAAAGCGAATGGCCGGTGTTTGGCGCGGGGGATAACATTACGGTTTACTACAAGATAAAGGAAGGTAACAAGGAAAGGATACAACCTTTTCAGGGTATTGTAATACAAAGACGTGGTCAGGATGCTACCGAAACTTTTACAGTCCGCAAAATATCAGGAAGCATTGGTGTTGAAAGGGTATTCCCGGCACATTCACCCTTTATTGAAAAGATAAAGGTTAATCGTCATGGCGTTGTCAGAAGGGCAAGGATCTTCTATCTCAGGAAAAGACGTGGAAAAAGCGCACGTATTAAGGAAAAAAGAATATAAAATATCTGTTGTGCAAAAGGGAGGCTGTACTAATTTCAAACAGCCTCCTTTTTTTACAAACCCTCCATACACCTTAGCCCGGAAGCATTCTCCTGCCATATTTTAATTCCAACCCGGTTAAGCCCCGTTCAAAAAGAAAAACAAAAAGGTTTTTTAAATAATGATGTTTTAGTTATTTTTGATGTTATGTTTTTTTAAAAAACCGTAACATTTAATTTATAATTTTCAAACCATGAGTATGCTCCAGTAAGTACAAAAGGCATTTTTTTCACACAGATATGATTTGTCATGACATTACAGGGCAAACCACATGGTTTTGCAAATAATTGAAAATCAATTATTTATTCTATATGGTTTTTATTTAAGCTGTGTATCTGTGTAGTTCAAAATGGCTTTATAGAGTGTACTCAAACATAAAATAACAACAATTATGAAGAAACTGCTAGAATGTGTTCCAAATTTTAGTGAAGGACGTGATAAAGTTATCATTGATCAGATTACCTCTGAGATAGGCAATACGGATGGCGTAAAGTTGCTGGATGTAGAACCCGGTAAAGCTACGAATCGTACGGTAGTTACTTTTGTGGGCACTCCTGATGAGGTTGTTGAAGCAGCTTTCAGGGCTATAAAAAAAGCCGGGGAACTCATTGATATGAGTAAACATAAAGGTGAACATCCACGTATGGGAGCTACCGATGTTTGTCCGTTAGTTCCTGTATCAAATATTTCGATGGAAGAAACCGTTAAATACGCTTATAAGCTGGCAGAGCGTGTCGGCAAGGAGCTTAATATTCCGGTTTATTGTTATGAAAATGCTGCTATGAAACCCGGAAGAGAGAACCTGGCAAATATTCGTTCGGGCGAATATGAGGGCTTGGCAGCCAAGCTGAAAGACCCTGAATGGAAACCCGACTACGGGCCTGCTGAGTTCAATGCCAGGTCAGGAGCTACGGTTGTAGGGGCACGTGATTTCCTGGTTGCATACAATATAAACCTTAACACCACATCAACCCGCCGTGCTAACGCCATAGCTTTTGATGTACGTGAAAAGGGTCGTGTAAAGCGGGAAGGACATCCGCTGACCGGCAAAATAGTTAAAGACGAAAAAGGCAACCCGGTTTATATACCGGGAACACTTAAAGCAGTTAAAGGTATAGGATGGTACATTGAGGAATATGGCGTTGCACAGATCTCAATGAATTTGACAAACATTTCAGTTACTTCAATACATGAGGCTTTTGATGAAGTATGCAAGAAAGCCGATGGTCGTGGCGTAAGGGTAAGCGGCTCGGAAATCGTAGGCCTTGTTCCGTTAAAAGCGATGCTTGATGCCGGAAAATATTTTTTGCGCAAACAAAAACGCAGCCTGGGAGTATCGGAATCGGAACTTATTAAAATAGCCGTGAAATCAATGGGGCTGGATGAGCTAAAACCATTCAACCCGGAAGAAAAGATAATAGAATACATGCTTGAAGATGACGACACGAAAAAACTTCTTAACATGAACTTACAGGAGTTTGCGGATGAAACGGCATCAGAATCTCCTGCACCGGGTGGCGGTTCGGTAGCCGCCTATGTCGGCTCACTGGGAGTATCGCTTGGCACAATGGTGGCTAATTTGTCTTCACATAAAAGAGGATGGGACGAACATTGGGAAAAATACAGCAAATGGGCTGAAAAAGGCCAGCAAATAAAAGATGAACTGTTGAAATTGGTCGATGAAGATACAAACGCTTTTAATAAAATAATGAATGCATTCACTATGCCTAAAAGCAATGATAAAGAAAAGAAATTACGGCAGAATGCTATTAATGACGCCACCAAATATGCAATAGAAGTCCCATACAAAGTTATGGAAAAAGCATTTGAATCTATGGAAGTTATAAAAGCTATGGTTGAAACAGGCAACCCCAACTCGGTAACCGATGCCGGAGTTGGTGCAATATGTGCCAGAACAGCCGTTATGGGTGCATTCCTCAATGTCAAGATAAATGCCCAGGGCTTCGAAAACAAAAAATTTGTTGATAATATTATAAAAAAGGGTGTTGAACTGGAGAAAAAAGCCATCAAAAAAGAAAAAGAAATAGTCGCAATGGTAGAAAATAAAATTAAAAATCGTTAATCGATATTCGTTAATCAAAAAGTTTGACATTATAGACAGATACTAATTAATTTTAATCGTACAGTTGTGATATAATAATATTGACAATGATCACACCCTAAACTTTAAATTATGGATAATATACAAACCCAGGCTCTTGTAGTTAAAGAATCCATTTGCCGGAAAAACATCAAGACAATGGCAGAAAAATGCCGAAAAAGCAATGTTATTTTCCGTCCTCATTTCAAAACCCATCAGTCGCTGAAAGTTGGGAAATGGTTCAAGGACGAGGGGGTCGAAAAAATTGCCGTTTCATCATTTACTATGGCGCAATATTTTGCCAATGATGAATGGAATGATATAATGATTGCTTTCCCTTTTAACCCCCGTGAAATTGATGCTCTCAACAGATTGTCAGAAAAAATCAACGTTAGTATTCTTCTCGCCGGTAATGAAACTTTACCTTTACTTACCAAAGAACTAAGAAATAATATAGATTTTTATGTAAAAATTGATGTAGGTTCAAAGCGAGCGGGCTATGATCCTGATTCCGTAGTTAGTATTGAAAATTTGCTTGACCTGGCATATATGAACAACAAGTTAAGATTCAGGGGGTTTGTAGCCCATGCGGGACATTTTTACATGGCAAAAAGGGTTTCGGAAATCCGGACTCAATACCAAAAATGTGTAAAAAGTTTGCAGATGCTAAAAAACTATTTTTCACGAAGTTATTCCGACATTATAATATCATGGGGAGATACTCCTTCGTGCACTGTTATTGACAATTTTGAGGATGTTGATGAAATCCGACCCGGCAATTTTGTTTATTATGATTTTATGCAATTAAAAGCAGGCATTTGCAAATCCGGAGATATTGCGTTAGCCGTGGCAGCACCTGTGGTTGCCAAATATATTGACCGCTATGAAGTTGTTATTTATGGAGGAGCGATACATCTTTCCAAAGATTTTGTACTTGTCAATAAGCAACCAAAATGGGGTATGATTGTCTTCTTTACAAAAAACGGATGGCAGTTTCCCAAACTCCCGGCATATGTCAAAAAACTATACCAGGAGCATGGTATTATCCGAATGAAACATGATGATTTTTTCTCGGTAAACGTGGGAGATTTGATAGGCGTTATTCCTGTACATTCATGCCTGGCGGTAAGTCATTTGAAAGATAACTATCATTTTGTTTAGTCCTTGTTTATTTTTTGCTCAAGTTCCATAAAATGTATAAGCTCTTTTCCCCTTAATACAGCCGTTTCAATATCAGGACAAATATTTTCCCATGTCAAAAGCTCTGTTATGCCATCCTTTTTCAAGGAATCCAAAACTTTAGGCTCAACAGCCGAAAATATAACAAAGATATCTTTGCGATGACACCTGTCTATAAACGAGCGAAGGTTTTTCAAACCTGTTGAGTCTATGAATGGAACCCGGTTAAACCGAAGTATCCTTACCTTAGTTTTTTCATGCATCTCTTTTTCTATCTCTTCAAACTTGTTTGTAATACCAAAAAAGAATGGGCCTTTTATTTGAAACACCTGGATGCCCCCTGGTATTTCAATTGTTTCAAATTTTTCAGACACATGCGACTTTTCATCTTCGACTTCACGGGCGAAAACCTCAACACCGGATGTCTCCACTACACGTTTAACAAATAAGAGTAAAGCAAGTATTACCCCAAATGGCAGTGCAATATTCAATCCGACAAATACGGTAAGAAAAAAAGTTGTCAACAATACTGCAATATCGCTTTTCGGATTTTTCAAAATACTTTTAAATGATCGCCACTCACTCATATTATATGCAACAACTACCAGGATACCTGCAAGGGAAGCAAGAGGGATAATTTTTGTCAGATTCCCCAGGAACAACAAAAACAACAATAAAACCAAAGCATGAATAACCCCTGCCATTGGTGTTTTCCCTCCGTTTCTCACATTGGTCATTGTTTTGGCTAAAGCTCCCGAAGCTGCCATACCGCCAAAAAAAGGCGTAACAATATTTGCCAGGCCGTGAGAGATGAGCTCCGTATTGGAATGATGCCTGTATCCGGTTACCCCATCGGCAACAATGGCAGAAAACAATGATTCAATTGAGATCAACATGGCTATGGTAAATGCGGGTACAAGCAATTCCCTTATTAATCCAAAATCAATACCAGCCAGATCAGGTCTGTGAAATGAAGTATCTATCTCGCCAAATTTACTGCCTATTGTTTCTACTTCAATGTTGAGAAAATAAACAAGAAGTACGGATACAATAATAGCGATCAATGATCCCGGAATTTTCTTAAAAACCCTCGGCCATAATACTATTATTAAAATGGTCAACATCCCGATTCCCAATGCCGGCAAATCCGTTTTATGCAAATGGCTAAGATAAAAGCTCCACTTGCCTACTATTTCAGCCGGCACATCATTGCCTGGAATACCCAAAAGTTCCTGAATTTGTGAGGTAAATATTGTTATTGCTATTCCGCTTGTAAAACCCACTACAATAGGATATGGCATAAACTGTATCACGCTGCCGGCTTTCAGCAGCCCAAGTATTACGAGCATTATGCCGGCTAACACCGAGGCAATAACAACTCCTTCAAAACCGTATTGACTGGCAACGCCAAATATAACAACAATAAGTGCCCCGGAAGGTCCTCCAATCTGCACCCGGCTGCCAGAAAAAAAAGAAATCATAAAACCGCCCAGAACGGCAGTGATTAAACCTGTGGCAGGAGAAACACCCGAAGCTATCGCAAAAGCTATGGCTAACGGCAAGGCTACTATTGCAACTATGACTCCTGCCGCCAAATCCGAAAAGAACAGTTTGCCGCTATAGTCCCTTATGGTTTTGAATAAAACAGGATGAAACATAGTGAATATTTTATTTTAATTTTGCAGTGGCTTGTTTCTTATCAATAATATTTGAATATTTGCTTTTTTTTTAAATACATATACGGTTTTAATGTGAAAATTGTTCCAAAAGCCTTGCAAAATTAGAATTTTTGTGTTTAATATCCCGCTTATTATTCACATAAAATAAAAACTAAACTTCTACGGGAAATCATAATATAGAAGTAATAATTTTTTGCCGGACAAATAGACTAACAAAGCATAGTTTATGAAAATATCACCACATATTCCTGTCAACCATTATATTTATGATTTACCCAAAGAACGAATTGCATACCAACCGTCTGCTGATCGTGATCAATCGCGTTTACTCATTTACCGCCCGGGAATTATAAATAAGGATAAATTCATCAACCTGGTTAATTATTTGCCACCGGGGGGTTTTATGGTTTTTAACAACACACGGGTTGTACAGGCACGGCTTATATTTTATAAACCCACCGGTGCACGTATCGAGATATTCTGCCTTGAGCCGGGCGACAGGCTGACAAGCCTTCACGAAGCATACGGTAATAATTCGCCGGTGGTATGGAAATGTTTGGTGGGAAATGCAAAGAAATGGAAAGATGGAATACTGACACAATCAAATGAAAAAGACAATAAAATTTTACGGGCTGAAAAGGTTGGCAGGTGTGAAGATACGTTTCTGGTAAAATTTTCATGGCAGCCTGCATCAGCCGGTTTTGCATATATCCTTGAACGGTTTGGCAAAACCCCCTTGCCTCCGTACATTCAACGCGATGATAATCCCGATGACAAGGTTCGTTATCAGACATTGTATAGTACAAAACCTGGCTCTGTAGCAGCCGCAACCGCCGGATTACACTTCTCTGACAAGCTCCTGAAGCAAATTAAAGAAAAAAATATCCCAACACTTCAGGTTACGCTTCATATTGGTGCAGGAACTTTTAAACCCGTAACAACCCAATATGTTGATAAACACAAAATGCACACAGAACAATTCTCGGTATCTGCAAAAACAATAGAAAAGCTAATACGGGAATACAACCGTAATTATGTAATTGTAGGGACAACCACGGTAAGAACACTGGAAAGCCTTTACTGGTTTGGAATAAAATTGAAACGAAACGGGATCGAGGGAAAATGTCCTGTTGAAATAAGCCAGTGGGAGCCTTATCAACACGACTTTGACGAACTACCCGGACGCAAGGAAGTTTTGGAACACATATACCTGTGGATGCGACAAAATAATATCACAGATATTACCGGCACAACATCACTGATGATCGTTCCGGGATACAGATATCAGATGACAGATGTGCTTATTACCAACTTCCACCAGCCCGCAAGCACGCTATTACTGCTTGTCGCAGCTTTTACGGGCAATGACTGGCGCAGTATATACGATTACGCACTGAATAACGATTTCA
>PWZB01000161.1 GCA_003567625.1 Bacteroidales bacterium
CCATATCGCTATTAAATTTGCGATTAATAATAATAAAATTACTTTTTTTATTGTTTTCATTGTAATAAGTTTTTTTATTCCGCCTACTCTTTTCAGGATTTTCGGCTTGCTCCTTTTGCGGTATAATTTTGATTGATTGTTCAGAAAATGTTAGGTCTTCCGCTATAAACCGGAATTTGTGATTTGAGGTTTTTAAAAAAGTTTTTTTATAGATAAATGGTTTTGGTTAATAATAGTTTTGAAGTGATACGGCAATTTTTATAAAAACCTTTCTTTTATTAAAAAATGCATATAGCTTATTTATTGTATATACAAAATAAAAAAAATAAAATCAAAAAACAAATTTTTTAAAAAGTTAATGGGTTTTTGGGTTTTTCAGCGGGTTGTTTTCATTTTGCCGGAACTTTGCTTCTGGCTTTGACTGTTCTTTGTCGAGTTCCTTAACTCCGCCGGTGCTTTGTTTCTGCCATTGGCTGTTCTTCAGCGAATTCCTTCACTCCGCCGGCGCTTTGTTTCTGCCATTGGCTGTTGTTCAACCGGTTCCTTCACTCCGCCGGCGTTTCGTTACTAATGACAACGTTTTGCAAAATGTGCTTCTTATTAAAATCCTGCCTGAATATTTTAAAGAATACCCGCGTAATTTAATCACAAGAAAGGTTTAAACTTTTAAAACGCCTTCCTGTTCTATAACAGGATTTAGCTTCGCTGCTACTTCGTGGTCTCCCTGCCGGTCGAAATGACTATGCCTCAGTGGTTTAAGTCATACCGAACGGAGCGCCAGCGGAGTGAGGTATCTCGTGGCTTTAAGGTTTACGTGGCAAAAAGCGAAGTGAGGAATTAGAAGCCTTATAGTTGTCATTAGAAGCGCGGAGCGAAGGGTGTCGTTGATCAATTGCTAAAAAAGGGATGGCATCCCTTTGATATAACATCAATCTTGGCAGCAGTTTTCAGCAATGTTGATAAAAAAAGTGAAAAAAAACTTGATTTCGTCATTTTTTTTTATATTTGTATTGATTTTTTTTAGTTCATCATAATTTAACAATTTTAATTATTTAAAAGGTCTATTTTAACGAATAGGCCTTTTAAATTTTCGGTTTTTCACAATAATCCGTACCCGTCAAAACTTATCTGTTTGCCGGAGAAGCCCTTAGCTGGTTTCCGGTTGCGAAGGTTTTCGGCAGCCGAAACTTCCATGCAGCCGACAGGAACTGAAAGCTCCCGAAGCAGCGTGACCTCCGGCTTCCGGAAAATTAAAAGAATTACGTATTTTTTCCTTAATTTCGCTGCCGCTCAATCGGCAGTTGACAATTGAAAACATTTTAATAAGATTAATAATTATATAGGATAAAACATTAATGGGTAAGGTCTTTGTTGCAATATACACTTTTATTCGCAGGTACAGAGTTGTAATGCTTATAGCTGCGGTTGCGTTTGTTGTATTTGCAGCATTAAACATCAGGGGAATCAAATTCTTTGATGATTTCAGCGCTGTTTTCCCGCAAAGCGATGAAATTGAAATTTACAATGAAGTGATATCAAACTCCACATTCATTGAACAGATAGTTTTCAATGTTTATCAAAAAGACACCTTGCAGGATGCCGACCCCGGCAGGTTAACTTCCGTTGCTTCGCAACTTACCGACAGTATTGGCTATTACCTGGAACCGGAGTATGCAAGGTCCATAACATCAGGTGCAGATGAACAATTGTTTATGGATGGTTTTGAAATTTTTTATCAGCATATACCTTTTTATCTTGATAGTGCTGATTATCATATGCTTGACACGCTTCTTACTTATGATGCCATTGAAGCCAAGATGGAAGAAAACCTCAGGTCGTTGATCTCGCCGGTGTCAATCGTTACGCGTGATTTTCTGCTTTATGACCCGCTGCATATTGTTCTGCCCAGGCTTGAGATATTAAGAGATATTCAACTGGAAGAGGGCCTTGAGTTGTATAACAACTTCCTGATAACCGAAGACAAGCGGAATGTCTTATTCTTTGTTTTGCCCCATGATGCTCACAGCACAGCACAAAACGAACACTTCGTCAGCGAGTTGGAAAGGATTACCGGGGATTTCGAAAAGGCTTATCCTGAAATTAAAATAGATTTTTATGGCTCGGTGCCGGTTGCAATTGCCAATACACGGCAAATAAAGGACGATATTAAGCTTACCCTGTCCATAGCTTTTGTTCTTTTGGTCTTTTTGATGTTGTTCTTTTTCCAGAAGGTGCGTAATATATTACTGATATTCGTTCCTGCTGTTGTCGGTGGTGTTGTTGCATTGTTTTTTTTCGCAGTTTTTAAGCCCGAAATATCTGCCCTGTCGCTTGCCATAGGCTCGGTTCTGCTTGGTATTACCGTAGATTTTTCGTTACATTTCCTGACGCACCATAAGCACTCGGGTTCATCAAATAAGACTCTTAAAGCGATTGCCGAACCGGTATTGATGAGCGGCTTTACCACCACAACAGCTTTTTTATGTTTGATCCTTATCACATCACCTGCCTTGAGAGACCTTGGCATCTTTGCATCGGTAGCAGTCATGGGTGCAGCAATTGGTGCCTTGATTTTCATACCGCAATTTGTTAAGGACAAGAAAATTATTCATGAAAAGCTTTACAGCCATACTTTTATAGAAAAAATAGCAGCAGTAGAATTTCAGGCCTTTAAACCTCTTTTGATCATCATATTGGTTGTTTCGGGCTTTTTACTGTACTTCACTCAATATACCGACTTTGAGGAAGATATTGAAAAATCGGGTTATCTTACAGAAGAGCTGGCTGCGGCTGATGAGCGGTTGAAACAGATTTCAGATATAACCGAAACAACCGTATATGTCATGGCTGAAGGAAAAACTCTTGATGAATGTCTTGAACATAACAGGAAAATCATCAAAGAATTGCAAGATCTGCAAAGCAAAAGTGTTTTCGATTCATACTATTCCGTTTCGCGCATCATACCGTCAAAAAGTGTTCAGAAAGAAAAAATCAGGATGTGGTATAGTTTCTGGACAAATGAGAGAATAAGGGAAGTTAAACATCTTATGCGTAAAGCCGGCGGGAAGTTTCATTTCAATGAAAAAGCATATGCCGGTTTTTTTCAGATGATAGAAAAAGATTATGACGTTGTTTCGCCCGATACGCTTGCTCAAAAAATGGGATTGATCACCGAAAACTTTATTACACATACACCACAGCGTGTTATGGTCGCAAATTTGGTTAAAGCCGATTCCGGCGAAATTTCGGAGGCGGTGAAAAGATCTTTGAGTGATAAAGAAAACACGCTTGTGTTTGACAAAAGATCTATTACACAAAGCCTTTTTGAATTACTGAAAAATGATTTCAACAGGTTTATAGGGGCATCACTTTTGGCTGTGTTTTTGATTATCCTTCTTTTTCTTGGCAGGATTGAACTGGCTGCAATCACCTTTTTGCCTATGGTGCTGAGCTGGGGCTGGACATTAGGCATCATGGGGTTGTTTGATATTAAATTCAACATTTTCAATGTCGTTATTTCTGCTTTTATATTCGGACTTGGTATAGACTATTCAATTTTTGTTACAAAAGGGTTGCTGCACAGGTTAAAATTCGGCTCAAAAAATATCATTTCCTATAAAAGCTCAATATTGTTATCTTGTTTAAGTACCCTTATAGGAGTTGGAGTGCTGATTTTTGCCAAACACCCGGCATTGAAATCCATAGCTTTGCTCTCTATTATAGGCATAAGCTCAGTGGTGCTTATTGCCTTCACAATACAGCCGTTTTTGTTCGACAAGTTATTTTATATTAAAGGCAAACTCCGCAAATTCCCTGTCAATTTATTCGCATTATTGTTTGCTATAGCCTGTTTTGGATATTTTTCACTGGGGGCACTTCTGCTGTCGGCAATGACCTTGATTTTTAAAATATTGCCCGTGAGAAGTGCTTATAAAAAGAAATGGTATCGCAATTTGATCTGTTATGGCTGCAAGATTATAATTGCCATGATAAAAACATATATTCCACAAAAGTCAATTAATGTCAATAAAAAAACTTTTTCTGATCCTTCCATAATTATATCGAATCATCAATCTCTGATCGAGCTGTTATTATTTATGTCGATTTCACCCAAGATAATTATAGTTGTGAAGGAGTGGGTGTGGAAAAACTTTTTCTTCGGGCAGGTGGTCAGGTATGCCGGTTTCATTTGTGTTTGTGATGATCATGAACGCATGTTGCCGGAATTAAGGGAAACGCTGGATAACGGGAACTCCGTACTGATTTTTGCCGAGGGCAGCAGGACACGAACAGGCAAGATAAAAAGGTTTCGTAAAGGGGCTTTTTATTTTGCCCAACAGCTTAAAACAGACATTACTGCAATATTGATCCATGGCTTTTATGAAGCCCTGACACCCGGTAATTTAATTCCTAATCCTTACCGGACAGATTATCGTTTGCTTGGCAGGTTCCGTTTTGATGAGTTTGGTGATAATTATTCTGAAAGGTCAAAGGAAATGTGTAAAATGTATCGTCGTGAGTACAGCAATATTATTGAAAAAGAACGTGATACAATATTTTACAAAAATGAGTTGATCAATAAATACAAGTTCAAAGGACCTGTAATGGAATATTACGTGAAAATCAAGCTCAAACTGGAAAATAACTACAAATTGTTCGATGAGCTTATACCACGTAACGCAAAAATTTTTGACGGAGGCTGCGGAATGGGAATGCTGGCAAATTTGCTGTCACTTACCGGAAAAGACAGATCCATAAAAGGAGTTGATTATGATGAAGAAAAAATCGCTCTTGCAAGGCATACTCTTTCCGAAGAACAGAATAATGTTGATTTCGAATGTGCCGACGTTACACTATATGAACCCGGATCCTGCGATGTCTTTATACTTTACGATGTTTTGCACTATATATCACATGAAATGCAGAAAAAATTAATAGAAAAATACATTGACAGGCTGAATCCCGGAGGAATGGTCATAATCAGGGAGGGAAACAAAGATATCAGGAAAAAACATGCATTAACAGTTATTTCGGAGTTCTTTTCAACAGGATTAGGATTCAATATAGCAAAACATAAATTATCTTTCGTTTCGGGTGCAATGATCCGGCAAATAGCGCAGGAAAAAAATATGGATCTTCAGATCAAAGATTATTTAAAAGCTACTTCCAACCAGGTTTTTATTTTAAGAAACAAAGCGGTATAAAAATTGATGATAAAATATCAGGATCAATGGTGCGTGCTTTTATATATGTATTATTTAAAATCAAACTTTAAGCACATTTTATAGTAATGCAAACCTTCAATAAAAAAGTAATAATATTACTGAAAGCTTCTGTTCTGCTTCTGTTTTTAGCAGGTTTTTCTGCCTCCGGCGGAGCTTCGATACATGAACATTTTACCGCCAACAAATATTTTAAGGGTGAGTATATTTACGTTATTAATGATAGTCTTAAGCTACATTTTAAAGCACCGGGCGATTTTGATTTTATCACTGATAAAAGAGTTGTCGGCAAACAAATCCGCAAGCATCTGCCCTTCACACCGGAAAATGTTCTTGTTTACGGTGTAAGGCGCAATGAGCTTAATTATGAGCTTTGGGTAACCGTAAACCCTGTTGATGAATATGTTTACACATTTCCCGGGAATGATAAAATCGCCTTTTCAGATATAATTTCGGAGGGGCTTCATTTTCGCTTTCATGGTATAGCAGACAGGCAGGAAGACATGGATCTGATCAGGGAGGAGCTTAGAAAAATACTGAATACATTAAAAACCGGAGATAATTATTTACGGCAGATTCCTGAAACGGATGATCTATAGTATATTAAGACTTGAGTACATTCTAAAAAGTATTTTCCCGCGGATGACGCAGATTTTCGCTGATAAATATGATTGATTATCAAGAATTTATAATCTGCGTTTACCCCGTAGGATAATTTAATAATAGAGTAAATTTGTAAAAAAAATATCCAACGGGGTATATCAGCGAAATCTGCGCTTGCTTCTGCTTTCTACTCTATTGGGAAATAATATTTTTGGACTTTTTATAGTAGACTCAAGGATGAATTTTGAACTTTGGATTTTAAATTACTTATTCAACCTTACATAAAAAACCATGAACAAAACCCCTCACATACTTATTATCGGCAGCGGTCTTGGAGGCTTGATATGCGGGTATATACTTTCGAGGGAGGGTTTTAAAGTGACTATTCTTGAGAAGCATCACAAATTTGGCGGCAACCTGCAAACGTTCAGGCGAAACGCTGTGGAGTTCGACACGGGCATGCACTACGTGGGCAGCCTCGACAAAGGGCAGGTGCTGCATAAGTTTTTCAACTATTTCAGGCTTTTGGGAAAGGTTAAATACAGAAGGCTTGATGAAAACGGCTTCGACCGCATATTTATCAAAAACAAAGAATATCCGTATGCAATGGGGTATGATAACTTTGTGGAAACCGCTGCTGAATATTTCCCCGGCAAATATGACACTCTGAAAACCTACGCTGAAAAAATCAGGCAGGTGGCGCAAGGTATAGATCCTTACAACCTTAGAGAAGTTGATATGTCGCAAATTTTTGATGTTTACTCTCTCAGTGAAAATGCCTTTTCTTACATAAAGGCTCTCACTTCCGATCAGAAACTTCAGAATTACTTGTCAGCCCTGAATATTTTGTATGCCGGCGAAAGGGATAAGACATCCATGTATGTTCATGCGCTCATCAATAATCATTACATAGAGAGCGCTTACCGGTTTGTTGACGGAAGCAGGCAGGTGGCTGATGCATTCGTTGAAAATATCGAAAATAACGGTGGCGAAGCATTTAAAAACAGTGAAGTGACAAAATTTATTTTTGATGATGATAAAAAGATCAAAGCTGTCGAAACAAGATCGGGCGAATTGTTTCATGCTGATTTTTTCGTATCCAACATGCATCCATACAATACCATAAAGCTTTTATCACCGGGTATGGTGAGAAAGGCATACAGGGAGCGTTTACAGAGATTGCCCGACACGATATCTTCATTTGCGATCTATGCGGTTGTTAAAGACAAAGCGATGGAATACCTCAATTCAAATTACTACTCTCATAAGGATAATGATGTATGGGCAGCCGGGATTTATGACAAAGCGAGGTTTCCGCAATATTTCGGGCTGTATCCGCTGGCTGACGGCATTGATGAAAAATATACACGTGGATTTTCGGTAATGACATATATGGATTATGATGATGTCAAGAGATGGGAAAACACAACTGTAGAAAACAGGGGTGATGATTATGAGGCGTTTAAAGAGGAAAGGGCGCAAAAGTTGCTGTACTTTGTGGAGACGCGATTTCCGGGCATCAGGAATAAAATAAAGGCTTATTATACATCAACGCCCCTTACGTTAAGGGATTATACAGGTACCCGCAGAGGCAGCATCTTTGGTATTATGCGCGATTGCAATAACTCCTATGAAAGCTATATCTTTCCCCGTACCAAAGTGCCAAACCTTTGTCTTACAGGCCAAAACCTTAACCTGCACGGAATGCTGGGAGTGTCAATAAGCGCACTGCTGACTTGCGGAGAGTTTGTGGGGATTAATTATCTTATCAGGAAAATTAATGAAGAGTATGCAGTGATTGAGTAATTTGGTGATCTGAAATATTATCTGTATGTTTTTATTTCTCGCCCCGTAAATGCTCCCATTCCTCATACTTCTCTTCACATTCCAGCATTACATTATAGTATGATCTTGCCCAATAGTTCCTTAGTCCAAATCCACCGCTTTCACCTTGCTTCTTTCTTGATAACAGAACTTCACTCGATTCAATATCGAAAAAGGTAACATGCATTGTGCCTATATCTTCAATCTTATTAAATGATTCTATTATGAAGACCAACCCCAAGCCACTTTTATCACTATCATATTCATTTATTATTTCTTGTATTTCATCCTTTGTAATCTCATGTGATTCCCATGATTCAATCACTAACTCATCAGGATTTACCTTTGAATTTCTTTTTGTTACTACCTTTAAATCATAGATAACATTATTTTTTCTGAAAAAACTCTTTATATCATACTTGTTTTGTTCATTTAATATAAGATTGTTCCATGAACGAAAAAACCTGTTTACTATCTCTTCAGGATTAGTAAATCCTTCCGGTCCTATCATTTTTGCACTCGAAAAATCTAAACCAAACCATATAACTGTGTTAGAAGTAAATACATCTTCGGTTGATTGTGATTTAGAGCTATATGGTGCCAGGAACAGAAATAATAAAAATAAGATTGTTAGTTGAATTTGTTTGGACACATTCATAATAATTAAATTTTTTATGTTAAAAAAAATCAGTTTAGTTTAGTTGAAAAGGAACTTGATGCAAAAATAATGTATAAAAAAGCATGTCAAACAAATAAGCAAGATAAATTTTTCAAAAACATAAATTAATTTTGTTTTAAGAAATATTACTTTTGTTGTCATAGATTCTGCCGGCTTTCAGCCTATATGTGTACACAATACTACATTTGCAGCAAATAACTAATATATTGAAAAATCCACTGACAATGAGATACCTGAAAATATTTCTAAAAATTTTAAAATATATATTTGCCGTCATTATCGCAATAATCCTTTTCATTACATTTTACCTTTTGGTAGTGACGAGAGTTTCTCCGCCTGAAGTGGAAGAGATAACGCTTGAAAGTTTGGTAGAGGTTGATGGTGTTAGGATGCTTGGCAACAATTGGTTGCAGAAGAATGAATTTGGGCTTTGGGAGATGTACGTTGAAGGGGAGGCTTACGAAAGAGGCAGGATAACCGGAAAGCTGGCAAAAGACCTTGTCAGGTACCAGGAAGAGGTGTTTGTCGGTCAAATCACCAGGGTCATTCCGTCCAGGATTTATTTGCATTTTTTAAGGATCATGATAGGCTATTTCAACAGAAACCTTGACAAACATATTCCTGAAGAATATCTTCGGGAAGTTTATGGAATATCGAAGAGTGCTTCTGATGAATTTAACTTCATTGGCAGGCCATATACCCGTATGTTGAATTATCATGCCGCCCATGATATTGGTCATGCATTACTTGATTATGAACTGGTTGAGGATATAGACCTGCAGCTCGGCTGTACTTCGTTCTCTGCCTGGGGCAATAAAACTGCTGATGACAAAATGCTTTCGGGCAGGAACTTTGATTTTAACTTTGGTGATGAGTTTGCCGAAAATGTGATTGTTAAATTTGTTAAACCGGGAAACGGAATTCCTTTCGGCTTTATCACATGGGGCGGTATGATTGGCGTTGTGTCGGGGATGAACATGGAAGGGCTGTCGGTTACCATTAATGCAGGGAAGTCGCACCTGCCGACCTCTTCATCAACACCGGTTACTATCGTAGCGAGAGACATTCTGCAATACGCATCAAACATCGAAGAAGCTTATGTTATTGCCGAAAAACACCAGGTGTTTGTCAGCGAATCGTTTTTGATAACTTCTGCCAATGACAACATGAGCGTGATAATTGAAAAATCACCCAAAGAAACCGGACTGGTTATGCCGGATACTACATTTATACTTTGCACAAACCATTTTCAGTCAGAACCTTTTGCTGATGATGAAAACAATCTGCAACATAAAGAAGAAACGGCAACAGCTTATCGTTTTGAAAGGCTCGAAGAGTTGATTGAACAAAAGGGTGAGCTTTCAGTGTATGACGTCTCTGATATTCTGCGCAATTTCAAAGGTTTAAGTGGTAAGGATATCGGCTTGGGTAACGAAAAAACCATAAACCAGTTCATTGCACATCATGCCATCATTTTCAAACCCGATGACAAGAAGTTCATGGTGTCAACAAGACCATATATTAACGGTCCCTTTGTTGAGTACGACATGAAAAAAGTATTTGACGGAGAAAAGGAAAACATAAGCAGAAAGAGGATTCCAAAAGACACTTTCCTGTTATCCGAAAGATTTGAGTTATTCAAAGAATATCAAAGGCTATATGATAAGATAAACCGCTTGATTGCTGAAAATGAAGCTTTATCTAATGATACTATTTCATATTTTATCACTACAAACGAAAACTTTTTTAAAACGTATAAATTGGTTGGCAATTATTACAAATCGCAGGGTGATTGTGAAAGTGCTATAAAGTATTATGAAATCGGATTGAACAAAGAAATTGATAACTTTGCCTTCAAAAGAGCTATTAAGAGGCAGATTGAAAAATGTGAAAACAGATAATGTTATGCTACCGGAAATAGAAACACAATCAAGAGAAATTATAAAACGATTCCAGGAACAAAAGCTGCAGGAACATTTGAAATATCTTAAATCAAGGTCGGGGTTTTACAAGAGGTTATTTGAAAATAATAATATTAATATTGACAAGGTTCGCCGGCTGGAAGACCTTGAGTATATGCCTGTTACCAAAAAGGCGGATATTCAGTTGCACAATGAGGATTTTATTTGTGTTGAAAAAAGGAAGGTCATTGACTATATAACCACATCAGGAACACTTGGCGATCCTGTTACTTTTGCCATGACTGACAATGATTTGGACAGGCTTGCATACAACGAGGCTGTTTCGTTTGCATGTGCGGGATGTACTGCGGATGACATTTTTCAGCTTACTACTACTATTGATAAGCGTTTTATGGCAGGGCTGGCATATTTTCTGGGTGCACGAAAACTCGGTGCCGGGATAGTCAGGGTAGGTGCAGGAATACCAGAGCTGCAATGGGACTCTATTAAAAGGATAAACCCTACGGTGCTGATAGCTGTGCCTTCTTTTATTCTTAAGCTTATTGAATATGCTGAAGAAAGGGGTATTGATTACAGGAGGTCGTCCATTAAGAAAGCTGTTTGTATTGGTGAATCTTTACGTAACCCTGATTTCGGTTTAAGCACTCTTGCACAAAGGATAAAAGAGAAGTGGGATATTGAGCTTTTTTCAACTTATGCATCCACTGAGATGGGTACAGCATTTACCGAATGCCCGCAGGGCAGGGGAGGGCACCATCACCCGGAGCTTATCATTGTTGAGTTGCTTGATGATAAGGATAAGGTTGTGCCTGAAGGTGAACCGGGTGAAGTTACAATAACAACAATAGGCGTTGAAGGTATGCCCCTGTTGCGTTTTAAAACCGGAGACATTTGCAATGCATTTTACGAGCCTTGTGAATGTGGCAGAACAACCATGCGCCTGGGAGTGGTCATCGGCAGAAAACAGCAAATGATCAAGTTTAAGGGAACATCTCTTTATCCTCCTGCATTGTATGACATCCTTGCCGAAATCCCCGGCATCAAAAACTATGTTATTGAGGTTTATACCAACGATATCGGAACAGACGAGATATTGATCAGGATAGGCTCTGATAAAGCGGGGGAGGATTTTGAAAAGACCATAAAAGACCATTTCCGTGCCAAGATCAGAGTATCACCGCAAGTTGTGTTTGATACTGTGGAAAATATCCAAAAGATTGCTTATCCTGAAATCAACAGGAAGCCGCAAACTTTCATTGATAAAAGAAAGATGTGAAAAATACTATTTGATTTGACAATCCCGCGTTTATAAAATTGTAAAGTTTTTCTGTTTGAGTGCCCGGGATTCCGGCCTGGTTCTTCATCATTTTTATGGTTTCCCGCAATGGATCCTTATGTGGGGTTCAGCCTCTTCATAACCTAATTCATAAGCTTTTCGCAAGTCACTACATGCTGCTCTCAATTGACGGTTTTTTATTTTGGCATGCCCCCTGTTGAAGTATGCTTCAGCATAGTTTGGGTCTAAGAGGATGGCACGGTTATAATCTGCTATTTCAGAACTGGCTGAATAATTGAGCTTGTATTTGGTGTATGCACGCCAAAAATATACTTCAGCGTCATTGGCATATTGACGTATTGAACGGTCAAAATCTGTTTTTGCCCCCTCGTAATTACCAAGCTGGAATTTTGAATAGCCCCTGCCAAAATATGCCCTGTACAAAATATCATAATCGGGCTGTAAACGTATTGCATTTGAAAAATTATTTATAGCAGCTTCAAAATCGCCTTCCCCCATTTTTTCGGAAGCCATTACTGCAAACTCCCGTGCGGTTTGACTGTGCAAGTTTATTGCTTGAAAAAACAATAATAAAGAACTTATTATTATAAATTTTATTCTGTATATCATTTTTTAAGGCTTAAGGTATTTATTATAAATTGAGTTTATTTTGAAGTTAAATCGTATTTTTTTTTTACCATGCAAATATATTTATTTTTTAGGATAGTTTCAAGAATTCTTTAACACGGGTTACAGAAGAAAAAAGATCAATTGTTTTTATTGATGTCAAAAAGCCTGCCAAAATATTATTTATAAATAGCTGTAATAGGCGCCCTGATGACGTATTGACCAGTATTTAACATCCAGTTTTACACATTCTTCAATCCAACGGTTGATTTTCCAGAACGAATTTGAAGAGTCGAAAATAATCTTTTCAAAGTCATAAATGCGTTTCAGGTCAATAATATCAAGCCATGCATCTTGCGAAACGATCAAATAATCAAGTTTTACTTTTGGCAAGTTGTTGTTCTCATTTGTTTCAACCGGTTCCAACCCTGTTATTATTTTAAATCTCATATCATAAAACATATAATAGCTGTTATTATTCCAAAAATAAGGTTTTGAAAAACCCTTAACTTTATTTCCGATAATTGTTTCTTTAACATTATTTACTACCTCTTTTCTTATACGATTCTGCCTGATATTGAATTCGATATCTTGTTTGTTGTTATGTAGTAAAAGGTCTTCAGATGCTAAAAAGATGCAGTTTTTGCCTGATATTAAATCTATCGCACTATGATTGCTTATGCTATAAATAATGAATATGTTTTGTTTTTGCTGATTGATGTTTTTTGTTGAAAAAGATGTTGCCATCACTAATATTGACAATAATGATAATCTGAGGTATAATTTTGATTTATATATAAAAGATCCTGAAACTGTTATGATCAACAAGAAAAATATCATTGTTTCCAAAAGGCTGATATTGGCACTTTGGATGTTTGAATATGGTAATTGTTCAATGAATTGAACACTTTTGTGCATAAGAAATATTAAAAAAGAGAGGGTTTTGCCAAAAAAACCGGCTATAATACCAATAGGTGAAACTGCAAGAAAAATCAAGGCGGTATATATTATTAAGCTTGCTAATGGTATAACTGCAAGGTTTGTTAGTATAAAATAATTTGGGAACTGGTTAAAATAGAAGAGTGTTAACGGGCCGGCAGCTAATTGTGCAGCTATTGAAACCGTTATTATTGCCCATGCTTTATCCAGAATTTTATTCTTAACCTTGAGCATTTTATGCAAGTATGGTTGCAGTGTTACGATACTTATCACGGCTATGTATGAAAGCTGAAAGCCGATTTTTGTCACCATGTACGGGTCAATAATGATCAGCACAAATGCTGATGCTGCAAGGATATTATATATGTTGGAATAGCGATTAAAGCTTCTTGCTGCGGCAACAAATGAGAACATCGTGGATGCCCTGAGAACTGACGGTGAGAATCCTGTAAGGGTTGCATAAAACCATATTAATAATATGACAATTATGGTTTTGATAATTTTCCCGTTTTTGAATTTGTTTAAAAACATAAACAGGCTGTTCAGGATAAGGTATATAATGCCTACGTGCAGTCCTGAAACGCATAGTATATGCATAGCTCCTGCGCCGGCGAATTCCCGGCGCAAGTCATCATCAATATAATCGCGGTATCCCAGTAAAAGAGCCGACAGAACCGCAAATTCACGGTCACGTATATGATGTTCAAGTAACCTTGCCATAGCACTTTGGCGAAGCTGCAACGCTTTCGATTTTAAAATATTACCCCTGCCGGATGCAATTACTTTGTAGTGACTGCCTGGCCTGTAACCCTGGAAATGAATGTTGTTATTAGCAAGAAATCGTTTATAGTTGAATTGGTGAGGGTTTTGTGGCCCACTCACACTACTGAAGTTATTATCCGTTATGATTTTATCTCCGTAACTTAAGGCGGATGCCACGCTGTCCTTTGCAAAGTACAGCATTACCTTGCCTGTTACTTTATAAGCTATCGTATCTGAAATTATTTTATTAACACGACATACAGCCCTGAAAGAATTTTCCCTTTCAGAAACAGGTTCAATGATCGTTAACGTAGCATAGCCTTTGTTTTCCAAATAGTTGCTGAAATGGTCCGCTCTTTTCAACTCATTATGATTGACAGTAATTATATTTCCTGCCAAAAGGAAAAATATGAAAATTACAAAGCCAAAAATCCAACGTTTTTTATAACTGTCTTTTAAATGTCTGTTTGTTATAAGCAGTAAAATGAAAAGAATAGAGGTTGTTGAAAAGAAAAATTCATTTGATATGCTGATATCAAGCGAAGTTGCCGTTATTATGCCGGCAAGAAACGGCATAATAATCCTGACAAGCGGTATTTGTGATATGCCAGGCATAAATCGATTTCTGGTTAAGGTTAAAGGTGAGGCTAAAATAGTATTGTGAAGATGAAAAGTCAAATAAAAAAATGATTTTTTTCTGCTTTCTTATGTTGGAAGGGCGGAAATATCTTTTCGCGTCAGTTGTTTAATGCAGCAGGCAAGAAAATACAGAAAGGAATTTTGATTAAAAAAAGATGAAGAAAATATTGATTTTTTTGTTGTTGAATTGTTTAATTATTTAGATAATTGTTATTCATTAATTTTCAAAACGGCATTTTTATAATAAAACCTGATGATAGAGTCTCTGCTGATGCCTTTTTCTGCCATTCGCATTGCTCCTTCCTGGCATAACCCGACGCCATGTCCATGGCCCCTGCCTTTTATTATTATGCTGTCACCGAGAGGGATCATATCAAAGAAAGTGGAACGCAATTCGAAATCGGTTCTGAATTTGACAAGAGGGATTGTTTCATAAGGGTCAAGAAAGAATTTACGTTGTTTTTGACAGAAATTGTATAGGTTTTCGGCAAGACTGTCGTTAAGTTTATTTCCAAGGTTGTTTTGCAGGTATTGGTACAATAGTTTTTTTGGTATTGTTTTTTCCCACAGGGCGCCGGGTTTTTTACTGCAGAAAGTATCTGCTACGGCTTTCA
>PWZB01000029.1 GCA_003567625.1 Bacteroidales bacterium
GTTAACAGAAATAAACTCTTCTTCACCCTTTTCAGAAACCACTTCCTGCAATGCCGGAGTTGCCTCAGGCTGAGCCTGCAAAGGGGATATCAAAAAGGGGCAAATAATTAAGAAAACTAAATGATAAAATACTTTTTTCATAATAAAATAGCTTTTGCTTGAAATTGAAAATTATTTATTAAAAAAACACTAAAAAATTAAAAAATGTTCATATTGTTTATGCTTTATTCGATTTTAAACAAGTCCATTTCCAGACCACTGTTGATTTTAATTTCCGTGACTTCCAATTCCAGGATTTGTTGTTCTGTCTGTTGTTCTATTTTATGCGGGAATTTCAGCTCTACATGTTTCATTGGAGTTTTTCTCCCGAACAACCTGGCTAAAAATGATGGTCTTTCTCCTTCTATTTCGAGGGCAACAGGTTTATAATCTGAAAATTTAGCAAAACTTTCGGGTGATTCGGTTCTGATTTTCAAGCCGCTTTCCGTATCATAATATTCAATGGTTTTTTCCCCTTTGGGAGAGACAACTTCAACCTTGTATGCTTCTTTTCCATCAATATTTTCTATACCTTCAAGGGTTTTTTCTATACCATAGTCTTTGTAGTTCATCTCCCGGTTCATGATAGCTTGCAGTTTCATAGCTTCAAATTCTTCACCTTCGGTAAATTCCTGTTTGCCCATTGGTGAATGGATTATAGCTTTTTCTCCGTCAAACAATTGTGTTGACATTACATTTTCACCCATGGCAGTTTCAACTTTAAGCAGGTTTGGAGCTTTCCTGTAATATGTTATTGTGATCTCCATTCCCATCATGGAAGTTTTCATTATTTGTTTGATATCGCTGATGTGTTTAAAATTTTCCTTTCCCCCGACAGCGTCGAAATAATTGTTCAACACTGTTTCTATGGTAATATCTTCCGGCACATCTTTAATTGTGGCGGGCACATATGGTTGGCCGAAAGCATCGAAGAATTCAACTTCATCTGTATCGCTGAATTTTTTAAGTGTTTCGGGTACTTCATCTTTATTACCTGCGACTACGATAATAGAGTTATTGGGCTTAAGATATTTGTCAGCCATTTTTTGCACATCGTCAACAGAAACAGCAGTTAGTTTTTCCAGGTATGTTGCATAATAATCTTCCGGCAGGTTGTAACGTTCTATATTCAATGCAAATCTAGCCATTGTTCTCGGGCTTTCGAGTGAGCGTGCGAACTGACCTGTCATAAAATTTTGTATTAGCTGAAGTTCTTCTTCTTCGGCGGGTTCATTTATAAGCCGGTTCATTTCATAAAGTATTTCAGTAATGGTGCTGTCGGTAACCTCATTACGTACTTCGGTTCTTGCATTAAAGCGGCTCACCAGCGGGTCATTGTTAATGTTTGAACGCGCACCGTATGTATAACCTTTATCTTCTCTCAGATTTTGCATCAGCCGCCCTGAGAAGACGCCTCCTCCGAGAATGCTGTTCATAACGCTTACTTTAATTGCGTCTTCGTGTCCCGGCGGTAAAACTACGGGATAAGTAATATTGACAACCGATTGTACTGCGCCTATTCTTTCGGCAAAAGCAACCTTTCTGTGTTCAGGCGGTTCAGGCGTAGGATAAGAATGAGCCGGCACATCACCAGGCTGCCAATCATTGAAATATTCATTCATAATTTTTTTGGACTTTTCCACATCTATATCGCCAACAATCACCATATATGCTACATTAGGCTTAAAATAGGTGTTATAATAATCTTTAAGCAGGTCAACAGAGATGTTGTCGAGCGTTTTTTCTGTAATTATTTCTCCGTAGGGGTGATCGTATCCGAAGGCTTGAGTCCGGGAAACGTTTCGCGCAATTGCGCTGGCATCGGTTTTAGTTGCTTGCAGACCGGTTCTTGTTTGAGTTATCCGTCTTTCAAGCTCCTCTTCAGGGAAAACAGGGTTTAGCAATATGTCTGCCATCAGATCAAGTAATACATCCATATGACGTGTAAGCGAAGATGCAAACATTCCTTTAGAGTGAGTTGATAGTTGGGCCCCAATGAAGTCAATGGCTTCATCAATTTCCTGCTTGGTGCGGTTCTTTGTTCCTTCACGCATAAGTTGTCCGGCAAAGTCAACATATCCTTTTGCATCTCCTTCAAAAACCGGGTCAATGTTAAGGGTCAATTGAAAAGATACTACAGGTACCCGGCTATTCTCAACGACAATAACTGTCATTCCATTGTCCATTGTGAAAGTTTCAAATTCTTCCAATTGTATAACCGGTGCCGGGCCCGGATCAGGGCGTTGGCTTCTGTCTGACTGCGCGCTTGTTGTAAGTATAAATAATACTATGAACAGTAATGATGAGATTATTTTTTTCATTTTTATATGTTTTTTTTTCTACCTTTTAAAAAGTAAAACCAGATAATATTAATTTTTATTTATCAAAACTTGTTTTAGCAGATGGTTTTTTATCAGCTTTCCATTTTTGGCAGCCAGTATATTACTACCCTGTTGTTTTTTCTGAAATATTCCCTGGCAACTCTTAATATATCTTCCTTTGTCACTTCCATATATTTTTCAATTTCGGTATTAATCAGGTTTGCGTCGCCGTAAAGCAGTTGATAGCTGGCCAGGCTCATAGCCCTTCGGGCAATTGTTGTGTTTCTGTTTACCATTTGGCTTTCAATCTGATTTTTGAGTTTTTGGAGTTCCTCTTCAGAAATAAGTTCGTTTCTGACTTTTTCGAGTTCTTCGTTAATGGCTTTTTCTACTTCTTCGGGGCTCACGCCCATATTTGTCAGGGCAAACACCAGGTTTATCCCGGGGTGTTCAAGATTAAGAGGCATTGACATTACCTGCAGGGCCAATTCTTCTTCATCAACGAGTCGTTTGTACAATCGGCTGCTTTGCCCTTGTGACATCAAATTGCCCAACATTTCGACAGCGTAAAAATCAGGTGTTCCCTGTGCCGGGGTCATATATGCCTGAATGACAGCGGGTATTTGCACATTGTCATAAACAGTGTCGCGCACCTCTTCGGTTCTGCGGGGCTCGTTTATAGGAGGCCTGTAGATTTCCTGCCGGCCTTTGGGGATATCGGCAAAATATTTTTCCACAAGGGTTTTGGTGCTGTCAATATCAATATCACCTGTTATAACAAGTACCGCGTTGTCGGGCACGTAATACATTTCGTGAAATGCCAAAATGTCTTCTTTAGTTGCGTGGCGAATATGTTCATCTTTGCCCAGCACATCAGTTTGATATGCATGTTTTGTGAAAGCCCTTTTTATAGTTTCAGTAAGGATCCTTCCATAGGGCCGGTTGTCGCGGGTTTGTTTCATTTCTTCCGTCACAATGTCTTTCTCAATAGCTATTCCTGTAGAATCTATCAGAAGGTTCAACATTCTTTCGGATTCCATCCATAAACCCAATTCCAATTGATTTGATGGCAACATGATGAAGTAGTTGGTGACGTCAAAGCTGGTGAAAGCGTTCAGTGAGCCTCCGGAAGCTTCTACAATTTCGGCGAATTCTCCCCGACCTATATGCTCAGTGCCCTGAAACATAAGATGTTCAAAGAAGTGAGCAAATCCGGTACGGTCATGATGTTCATTTTTTGAACCTACATGATACATGATATTTACTACAACATTAGGTGTGGTATGGTCTTGATGCAGAATAACATGCAACCCGTTGTCAAGGGTGTATTCGGTGAATTCAAACTTTTGACCGGCGGAAAACGCATTTGTTACAACAGCCAGCAATAGTGCAGTTAACACAAATTTAAACTTCATATCTTTTTTATTTGATGATTATTAAATGGGGTTATTATAAAATCCGACAAATATATAAAATTTTGGTTTATTTATTATTTGTTTTGCATTTTAAAATTTTAAGTTTAATGTGTTAATCACAATTTGGCAAGCGAAAAAGTTCTTTTTTCACAAAGATTTTTGAAGTTGATTCCGATGTTTTTATCATTTAGCTGATAAAAAAAGGCTGTCTCGGCATTTTTTATTTAGACAGCCTTTTGATTAGTGTAAAGAGGCTCAGAATTTAACTATCAATATCCTTCGTTTTGTACGAGGTTTGGATTAACATCAATTTCTCTTTGAGGTATCGGCAGCACCAGGCGTGGGCTGTTCCATGGCAGGACTTCGCCAATATTACTGCCTGATGGAACAATGACATCTTCCCTGAATCTTTTCACATCGTGCAATTGATGACCTTCGAAGCAAAGCTCGCGATATCTTTCATTTCGTATTTCTTCCAGTGTCAATTCTTTTTCCAAATCTTCAAGTCCTGCCCTGTTGCGTATGGCATTAATATCATTGATGGGTTCAGTGCCAATGGATGTTGCATTTCTGAAGTTAGCTTCTGCCCTGGTCAGTATCATTTCTGCCAGGCGAATAACATTAATATTGGCATCATATTTACCCCACTTGCTGGACATTACATTGTCCGGGTCAGTTCCAACACCAATATAATACATGCCTGGAACATGGCTAATGTCAATAATAGTAGGATCATCAGTAAGTGTAATCCTCAAATCACCCTCTTCAAATTTTTCAAAATGTGCATTTAAAATATGGACATCACCTCTTCCATGCCCTTCAAGACTGGCGAAGAAAGTGCTGATACCGTCGTTAGCTGCACCTGCATGACTTGTTGGGTTTTGCATTATCATAAATACGTCTTCACTGGTATAATCATCATTATTAAATGCGCTTCTTGGAGTAGGATTCAATGCATTATAGCCTCCAAAGTTCTCTATGACATAATTGGATTCTGATGCGGCAGCTTCCCAATTTTCTGTATCGAGGTAAGCCCTGGCAAGGAAGCCGGCTGCTGCAGTAGCAGTGGCTTTTCCATCATTATCACCATAACCGGCAAGCAAGCTTTTAGCTTGTTCAAGATCAATTAATAGGTGATTATAAATAGCGCTAACTGGTGCTCTTTCCGGGTAATGTTCATTTGTAAGTCCACCGGTAGGTGTTGGTGTAAGCACAAGAGGAACACCCGGATGAGAATTGTCTTCACCACCAATAAAAGGTTTTGCATAAAATCGAACTGATTCAAGGTACATAATACCCCTGATAAATTTGGCTTCACCTTCTATCCGGTCTTTATGGATTTCATCAACATTATCAAGATTTTCAAGAATGTTATTGACTATATCAATAGCCTGATATGCTCTGCGCCATTTTGCGTATATAGTTCCTTCATTTGGATCCAAGGTTTTCCAATCCATTTGTCGGTAACCTATGAATGTTCCAATCCATGACATTTCTCCTGAATTAGCAACCAGGTCGCTATGAAAAATGCTGGTGCCGGCATAAAATTGTGGTCCCGCAATTAAAGCATATGCGCCGTGTAAAGCATTTACAATACCATCATGATCATCATAGACATATTCTGAATCAATGGCTTGTTCCGGGTCTAAATCAAGAAAGTCATCACATGATGAAATAATGACAGCAATAATAATAAAACTTATGTAAGATAATATTTTCTTTGTTTTCATTTTGTTCATTTTTTAGTTTTATAAATCATATTTAATACAAAAATCAGAAACCAAGATTAATACCAAGGGTAATTGTTCTTGGCTGTGGTGCTGAATAAAAATCCCATCCTTGTCGGATATTAGATGCTTGTGTGCCGATATCAGCAGTGTTTGGTGCGCTGACCTCGGGGTCCCATCCGGGATATTCAGTAAATGTAAGCAGGTTATAACCTCTGATAAAAATACGAACATTTTCAAAGTTGGCTTGTTGAACAAGTCTTCTTGGAATTGTATATCCAAGTGTAACTTCTTTCAGACGAATATACGAACCGTCAAAAATTAACATACTTGAGGTTCCATATCCATTTCCTATAAAGAATCTGGGTTGTGGATAGTAAGCATCATCACCGGGTTCTTTCCAGTGGTCTTCGTAAAAATCAACAGTTTGGTTATCGAACCATGAAAAACCATCGGCTTGCCACTGGCGACCGTGATTATATATATCGTTTCCATAAACAAACTGGATCATGATGCCAAGGTCAAAGCCTGCATATCTGAAAGTATTATTAAGTCCACCCCAGAAATCAGGGTTTGGGTCTCCAACAATACGATTAGCTGCATCAGCAAGGCTTGTTGTTGTTTCATCTCCGGTTTGATTTAGGTAGAATAATGCATCGCCTGTGTCAGGGCAAACGCCTGCAAATTCCTTAGTATAAAATACACCAAGAGGCTGCCCTTCCACCACTCTCCAGATACTTGATTGTATTATTTGTCCGTCAAGATCGGTTACAATATTTCGGTTGAATGCAATATTAAAGTTGGTATTCCATTTAAAACTTCTGTCAACGTTAACCGTGTGCAAAGCAAACTCCCATCCTTTGTTTTCCATGCTTCCTACATTGCGGTAAACATCCTGATAGCCAGTGGTAGCGGGTATTTGAACATGGAGAAGCAGGTCTTTTGTTTTTTTAATATAGTAATCTATTTCACCGGTAATACGATTATTAAATAAACCGAAGTCTATACCAAAGTTAGTTTGATTTGTAGTTTCCCATTTCAGGTCTTCACTGGGCAAAGTGCTTGAAACAATTCCCCAAAAACCTGCATAGTTACTACCTGTGTAAAGTCCTCTTGCTGCAAAATTATCGATTTCGGAATTACCTGTTATTCCCCAGCTAATTCTCGGTTTTAGGAAACTTAATGTAGCATTATCAGCTAGAAAGTCTTCATTGGTAACTATCCATGCTGCTGATGCAGAAGGGAAAAACCCATAACGGTTCTCTTTACCAAACCTTGAGGATCCATCTGTTCTGGCGCTTAGAGTTGCCAGGTATTTTTCGAAAAATTTAAGGTTGGCTCTTGCAAAGAAAGAGTTATATCTAAATCCGGTAGCACTTGAACTAGCACTGGTTATTTCGGCGGCACTGGCAATTTTTTTGAACTCGTCGCTTGGGAACCCTCTTGCTGTCATTGAAGAAAAATCATATTCAGCATACTGCAGGCTTGCCCCGGCTATCAGGTTAAGGTCATAATTTTCGGCAAAAATCCTGTCGTAGGTAAAATAATTTTCCCAGTTATAAATTTTTGAAGCAACATTACGGTCAAAACCCCATCCTGCCGGGCCGCCGTCGTTTGTAAGACGTCCGCGATATTCCCATTCATGCTGTCTAAGAATATCAATACCTGCCTCTGATCTGAAAGAAAATCCGGGAAGCAAATCAAGGTTCGCAAAAATATTTCCGAAATTACGGAAAACTTCGGTATCAAAATTATTGTATTCACGAACAACAAGCCCGTTTTCATAAACAGTGCGTCTGTTTAATTCATCTGTATATGGGTCATGAGTTGGCTGTAAAGATGGCAGTGCAATCATTTGTAAAGGGGTAGCAAAGGCCCTGTCATTAGCAACCCTGAAATTTCTTGATCTGGAAAGGTTCATATTCAAACCAAAATTTAAAATGTCGCTTGCTCTTTGATCAAGATTAATACGCCCTCCGATTCTGTCGAATGAGTTACCAACAAGAATTGATTCCTGATCGGCATAAAACAATGATACGTAATATTGGGTTGATTCAGTACCCCCAGATGCAGAGATATCAAACTGATATATTCCGCCGTTGCGTAATGCTTCATCTTCCCAATTTGTGTCGGGGCCTTTAGTAATGTCGTCAGGGTCATCAATATCACGCCAGTAATACAGACCCCAGTCAAGCGCATCTGTCCAGTTTTCCCAAATTATAAATGATTCATCAGGTCCACCGGCAGAATTAGCATAAGCTTGTTTGAATAAATCCAGGTATTGTTCACGGTTTAAAAAGCCAATTTTATTAGATGGCTGGCTATAACCATACTGTGAAGTAACATTGAAGCGTGTTAAACCTTTCTGGCCACGTTTTGTAGTAATAATGATTACTCCATTTGCAGCCCTTGAGCCATAAATAGCTGCAGCGGATGCATCCTTTAGAACCTCAATGGATTGAATATCAGCCGGATTTAAGTCAGCTAGCGGGTTGGTAGGTTCGTTAAATGAAGCTCCTAAGTTATCCGATTGAACCAAAATACCGTCAATTACATACAAAGGTTGATTACTGGCTGAGATGGATGAGGCTCCGCGAATACGTGTTCGAATTTGCTGGCCAAGCTTACCACTGCCGGCTGAAATATGTACACCCGCAGCACGACCCTGTAAAGCTGTTTCAAAGCTGGGCATCGTGTGTCCGGCAATATCTTCCGCCTTGACCGAACTTATTGAGCCGGTAAGCTCATATTTAAGCCTTGTACCATAACCGACCACAATAACCTCTTCCAAAACAGCTATATCAGCTACCATTTCAATATTAATAACGTTTCTACCATCTACTTCAACCTCTTCTGAGACCATACCTAAATATGAAAAAATCAAAACCGCATCTTCGGATACGGTTAATTCATAATTACCGTTAATATCGGTAGTAGTTCCTATGGTTGTTCCTTTGACAACCACCTGTACACCCGGCAACGCAGCTCCGTCAAAATAATCGGTAACTGTCCCGGTCACCCTGTGTTCCTGACCATAAGCTGTACTAAATAATAACAGCATGAGCAGGCATTTTAATAATCCTAAAGTTTTCTTCATGTTTTTTGTTTTGGTTAATGTTAAAATTTACTATTATTTAAATAATAACCACAAATGTAAAATAAAAATAAGAATACAAAAAACAATTTAACAAAAAATATTTATTTGTCTTAAAAAAACAGGATCAAAAAATTATGTGTACATGATATTTGCTGATAATTCGTATCGTATAAAAAATTTTTTCTAAATGATTATTGTTCAGTAATGAACACTATGTTGGATGTAAAATTGTTTTAGCCAAATTACATTTTACGCGTATTAGGCTATTAAATCAACATGTACCAGTAAATTATGAGTAGGATAATATTATTAAGATTAATTCCTCAGGATCAACATTTTATCACGGTAGATGTTTTCACCGGCTAATATTTCAAAGAAATAGATTCCGTCAATAAGGGGTGTGCCGTCGGGAGCGGTACCATTCCATTGAATGGTATTTTCTCCTGCGTGGAACAATTGAGGTTCAATAATTTTGAACCTGTTCCCCTTCATATCGTAAACATAAACCGATACTATGGTTTCTTGTGTGAGGGAAAAGTAAATATGTGTATGTTCGGAGAACGGATTAGGGAAATTGTAAGCTTTAGTTATTTTCGGGTCAATCATACCGGGTATTTGAGTTTCATCCGTTTTCATAATTACTTCAATGGTTTTATTTTCATTCTCAAGAAAGAATGAACCTTCAAAATCGTCATATCCTTCTTTTGACACCTTATAGTTATAATCTCCTTCCTTCAGTTTTATTTCTGCCATACCTTCTTCATCGGTAGTGAGAATGTCTCCTGTTTCGGAAATTTCAATGGCAGCTTCTTCCAGGGGGTTGGCGGGTTCATCATCGTCGGTAACTACGAAAGTCACAAGGTATTGAGGCAAATCTTCGGCAGACATTGCTACTTCGACGGTTTTGTCCTTATCAAGCACGAATGTGCCTTCATAATCGTGGTAGTTTTCTTTTGATACGGTAAAATCATATGTTTCTTCGATCAGTTCTTCAATAATAGCCATACCTTCTTCATTGGTTGTCAGTGTATCGCCTGTTGCTGGGATTATAATAGTAGCGCCTTCCAGCGGTTTTGGGGGTTGATTATCATCAGTAACTATAAAAGTCACTTTATAGTATTGAGGTACTGCATCTGTGCCTCCTGATAATGTTGCCACATATCTGTTGCGTGAAGCGGCTACCACTTCCATTGAGTAATCTCCGGTAATATCCGGGATAGCCCTGATGGCATCTACTGCGTCAGGCATAGCAACGGTTTCAATTATTTCTCCGTCCGAACCACGGATAAAATAAACATAATTATTTTGAAACAGCGTACCAACTGCAACATCATTGATACCGTTCCCTGTTATGTCACTTATAGGTGTAATGCTCCAGGGTTGATCAGCTACAGGTGTTGACCAGATTATTTGACCGTCTTTTCCGCTGATAGCTACTGCATTTGGAACTGTAGAATAAGCCGGTAATATGTCTGTGTATCCATCCTGATTAAGATCTCCGGCTAACCAAAAATCTATGATAATAGCATTTCCAAGATTGCCCGAATAAACTACTTCTCCGTTGGTGACATCCAGCAGGTAATAAAACCCGTTAAAGCTTCCGGCAATAATATCTTTTATTCCGTTATCAGTGATGTCGTCAATTTGTTCTAAAGCCCATACTGACGTGCCGGAAGTGATATATTCCCATTCAATATTACCGTTGGCGCCGTTTATGCCTATCACGCGTCCCTGGTCTCCCGGGGTTTGGCCTCCACCAATAACATCGGGAGTTCCATTTCCGGTAAAATCCTTAGCTGCCAATACCGAAAAAGCTGCACCACCCATGCTTGTGTTCCATATCATTTCGCCTGTTTTGCCATCAAGAAGGAAAATACGTTTCGGACCGGTACCTTGACCATCACAACCTGTGGCGGCCAATACATCCTTATAGCCATTATCGTTGTAGTCGTATTTTACGTCTATCATGTAAACCCAGCCGCCACCACCATATATATTTGTTTCGAACCGCCATATGATCTCACCGGTCCTGGATGAAACGGCTGTTACTGCACGGTCGCCATAAGCTGTACCTATAAAAAAATCCTGGTATCCGTCATCATTGATATCGTCTGCAAGAGCAATGGCTTTAGGGTATTCAACAGTTCCTATTTCGGCTTCCCAGATCAATTCGGGAGTACCACATGCATTGCCGTTAAAGAGCATAATATTATTTCCCTGTGAGCAAATAATAACATCATCAAAACCATTGCCTGTAACATCGGGAATATTCATTATTGCACGAGGGTTATCAGCTGTTCCAACCGGCAGGACTATATCCCAGATTATTTCTCCTATCGGGAATTCTTTAATTTCCGATACTCCCTTTACAATAATTGTATATGGCGATTGCCCCTCATTGTTAAATATCAGGGTGGCTTCGCCTTCAATTAAACCTTCTACGGATGGATGAAACCAGAAAGGAAGTTCTTTTTTCTGCACCGGATCCAAAGATAATGGAAATTCAATAGTCCAGTCCCAGTAAAAATAATCCGGCGAAAATTCAATACTTTCAAATACCAGGGGTTCATTACCCATATTTTTCAATTCCATATACATTCTGTTGGTAGAGTTTATCCTTACCGTTCCGAAATCTATGATATCCTGGCCTGTAACAAGGTATGCTCCGTCAGCCAGGCCGTTTCCTGAGAGTAATACTTCAACTTCGCTGTTTTGAGGGTCGTTGGAATGAACGGTCATTTCCTTTTCATAAACAGCGATTTCTCCGGGTGCAAAAGTAACAGTGACAATATCAGATTCTTCAGGCTCAATGGTAATTGGAAAATCCACATCGACAGAAAAAGCTTCATTGTTTATGGGGAAGGTAATATCGTTAATTACCAGGTTGCCGGTTCCTGTGTTTAAAATCTCCATATCCCATTCGGCTGTTTCTCCGATTGTAACATTTCCAAAATTATGCGCATTTGGTAGTTGTATAACAGGTGTTCCGGTACCCCAGGGTTCAACTTTATACAGGGTGCTGTTTCCATAAGAATCTCTTCCGATGTACCACAGGAAGACGTTGTCAAACAAGATTCCGGATGCCCTGTGGTCATCATAGGGGAATGATTCAATTAAGGTACCATCATTTTCAACCAGGTGTATATAGTCGTTCCACCAGTCAACGATCCATATTGAATCACCCTGTAAGGCCAGGTCCCACGGTTGGTCGGTTGGCGGAGTAAAGCTGGATATTTCGTTGCCCTGTTCATCAACATAATGTATTGTGCCGGGGTTAGGATGGTATGTTGCTACCCGGAAATTGCCATCATCATATGCTATACCTGACATATAATTCCCGGGCAGATCAAATTGTGAAATAATATTGCCATCCATGTCAAGCTGAATAGCATTAGCAGGTGTACTGGCACCGGTAAAATTGATAGTCCATAAATGTTCACCGTCGTAAGTCAGGCCGCGTGCTTCGTCATGTTCGCCCTCAAAAAGAAACTCCAGCTCTTCAGTTACGGGATCAAAGGTGTACATCATAGGCCCTTGCCCGCCATACATAGAGCCGATATAAATAAGCTCCCCGTCATAAGCAAGTCCGCATGCATGACTGTTTATTTCATAAGTGTTCACAATAGTCCAGCCGCTTTTGTTATTGGTGCCACGATGTTGAAAATCATTCCCGGGGTTTGTTAATACCGGATGACATAGAAAAAACAAAAGTGTGATAAATATTAAAGTATCTTTTTTCATAAAACAATAAATTTGTTTGTTAATGAATTTAATTTTCAGAAACGGATATTAAGAATATTTGAAGTTTTGCAAAAATTAATAAAACAAGAGTAAAGATTTATGTTTAAAAACAGGTATTAAAAATTTTAATATACAATCAAAGATAAAGAAAACTTTTTTATTTCTGAATTTACATTGTAAATTTTATACAATAATTTTACCTGTTATTTTTGTAACGATTGATTAATGTGGAGTTGCGGATGTTAATATATTAAGGTCAATAAAAATCAAGCTTTAGTTTGTCTTTCAAAGACAGGATGTTTGGATTTTTATCTGAAAGCAATTTGAATTTTTCTTCAGGCAGATATGCCTTTGTCTGTTTACTATCACCTGGTTTTATTTTAGCAGATATATTGATGTGTTTGTTCTCAAGTTTTTTTCTGAGAAAACTGAGTATTTTTATTTTTTTCTCTTTTATTTCGCTTTCCTGCACCATATTATCAATTAAAATTTCAACCTGGTTGCCATCAATTAATCGAGGTTTATTTTTTGTGAAAGCTATATAGAGGCTATGGCTTTCATTTTTCAGGTTATCAGCCATCTCTTTCCAGTATTTTAGGAGTTCATCGGGGTTGATGTTTTTGTTTTGATATTCTTCGTTTTCGGGGAAGTCCTTATTATCCTGTTCAGGTTCTGAATCACTGCCGGTCTCATGTATTTTAAGTGGTTTTTTTAACTTCAGCTTTTCTGAGTTTGCTTTTTGTTGTTCTTTTTTTTCTTCAACTGTTATTTCGGAATTTTTCTCTATAGTATTGTATGATTTTTTTTCCGGAGCTTCTTTTTTTGGTTTTATTGCTGCGGATGTTGGAGGTGCTTTGGGTGCGATAAGGGTTTTGCTGCTATTGTTCAGGCTGTTTTTATTTTTTTTTTTTTGATAAGACGCCATTCTTATTAAGGCCAGTTCGAGGTGTAACTTTTTGTTTGAAGCAGGTTTATATCCTGTATCGCATTGAGAAAGGAGTTCCAGTGCATTTATCAGGAAGTCTTCATCGCATATGGCGGCTTGTTCAAGGTATTTTTGCTTTATGGCTTCACTGGTTTCAAGCAGTTTAACGGTTTGCGGATTTTTACTTACAAGCAGGTTGCGCAGGTGGTCTCCGCAGCCTGTAATAAATTGAGATCCTTCAAATCCTCTGTCAATTATTTCGTTTATGAGTAATAAAATTTCGGTTGCATTTTGTTCAACGATATGATTGGTGATCTTGAAATAATATTCATAATCGAGGATATTCAGATTTTCAATAACGGCCTGGTATGATACCTTATTGCCTGTATAACTGACTATCTGGTCGAATATTGACAATGCATCACGCAAAGCTCCGTCGGCCTTTTGTGCTATCAGATAGAGAGCTTCCTTTTCAGCGGTAACATTCTCTTTTCCGGCAATATATTGCATTTGCTTTACCATGTCTTCAGTTGTGATCCTCTTGAAATCGAATATTTGACATCTTGACAGGATCGTGGGAATGATCTTTTGTTTTTCAGTGGTAGCCAGTATGAATTTTGCATGATCCGGCGGCTCTTCCAGTGTTTTAAGAAAAGCATTGAATGCTTGTGGTGACAGCATGTGCACCTCATCAATGATGTAGATTTTGTACTTTCCAATTTGAGGGGGTATGCGCACCTGTTCAACCAGTGTTCTGATATCTTCGACGGAATTGTTGGAGGCAGCGTCAAGCTCATGAAAGTTGAAAGAGCTGGTTGTATTGAACGATTGGCATGATTTGCATTTGTTGCAAGGCTCAATCGTAGCGGCTAAATTTTCACAATTAATAGTTTTGGCGAGTATCCTGGCACATGTGGTTTTGCCAATACCCCTTGGCCCGCAAAAGAGAAATGATTGTGCCAAATGATTGTTTTTTATGGCATTCTTGAGCGTATTGGTTATCGATTTTTGACCTACAACCGTGTCAAAAGTTACCGGACGGTATTTCCTGGCTGAAACTTTATAACTTTCCATTATACTTATGAATTCAAAACAAAATACAAAAATAACTTTCTTGTTAAGAAAGGTAAATGGTTTTAACAGAAAGTTATCAAGAAATAAAAGTTAATAGATATCAATTTTACAGTCAACAGTCGGCAGTCGGCAGTCGGCAGTCAAGTCAACCGATTACCCAATGACCAATAACCAATGACCAATGACCAATAACCAATAACCAATGACCAATTCACCCAATTAAATCAATCCCTTCTCATGTTTTTCCCTTATAGCTTTAAGCATATCCTGTGTCATACCATCGAGGTCATAATCGGGTTTCCAGCCCCATTGTTCTCGGGCGGGAGTGTCGTCGACCGAGTTTGGCCATGAGTCGGCAATAGCCTGACGTTCATCGGGTTGATATGTCATTTCGAATTCGGGGATATACTTTTTCACCGAATCTGCCAATTCTTTTGCACTAAAGCTCATAGCTCCAACATTAAAGTCGCAATGGTGCTTCAGTTTTGAAAAGTCGGCTTGCATGAGGTCTATGGTCGCTTTCAGGCAGTCGGGCATATACATCATTGGCAGGCGTGTATCTTCGTTGACGAAGCATTTATATTTTTTATTTTTGATTGCTTCGTAGTAAATGGCAACGGCGTAGTCGGTAGTACCCCCGCCGGGCAATGTTTCGTGGCTGATAATTCCCGGATAGCGCAATCCTCGAACATCAAGGCCGTATTTCTGGACATAATAATCGCCTAACAGCTCGCCTGAAACCTTAGTTATACCATACA
>PWZB01000025.1 GCA_003567625.1 Bacteroidales bacterium
AAGATTGCTCCCTCCTCCCCAACGCAAGATAGACCTGTCATTCCGAACGGAACGGAGTGTAGTGAGTAATCTCGTTGAATAACGGAAAAAGTTTTTTAAAAAATATTTTGAGAATGTGTCATTTTCAGAACGAAACGAAATGGAATGAGGAACCGAGCTTGCGAGCTCGCCGAAGGCAATCTGATTGAGTTACTTATAACTTAATTTGACAACAATGCAAAAAAAAATAAGGAAATAATAAATAAAGGATATAAAATATGAATCTGAATAAATTCACAATAAAATCCCAGGAAGTCATACAAAAGGCACAGGAGATGTCTGCAGGTTATCAGCATCAGTCTGTTGAAACGGGTCATCTGCTTAAAAGTATTTTAACGGTAGATGATAACGTTGCGCCTTATTTGCTCAAAAAGCTTAACGTAAACGTTGATAATCTTATGTCGGTACTTGACAGGGTAATAGAAGGTTATCCGCAGGTAACCGGTGGAGATGCTTATCTGTCGAGGGAGGCTGCAACGGTACTTCAAAAAGCCAGTAATATGCTGAAAGATTTCGGCGATGAATTTGTAGCCGTCGAACATATATTGCTTGCTCTACTTAAAGGAAGTGATAAGGTGGCACAGATCCTTAAAGACGCCGGAGTTGTTGAAAAAGAGCTTATAGCGGCCATCAAGGATTTGCGTGGCGGTTCGAAAGTAAAGAGCCAGACTGCCGAGGACACCTATAATGCGCTTAACAAGTATGCGAACAACCTGAATGAAATGGCGCTTCAGGGCAAGCTTGACCCTGTAATAGGTCGTGATGATGAAATACGACGGGTATTGCAAATATTATCGAGGCGGACAAAAAACAACCCTGTGTTAATCGGTGAAGCCGGTGTCGGAAAAACAGCCATAGCAGAGGGTATTGCCCACAGGATAATAAACGGTGATGTGCCTGATAACCTGAAGACAAAGAAGATTTTTTCGCTGGATATGGGTGCACTGATAGCCGGTGCAAAATATAAAGGTGAGTTTGAAGAACGTTTGAAGAGTGTGGTAAAAGAGGTAGTGGGGTCGGATGGTGGGTTTGTACTTTTCATAGACGAGATACACACTTTGGTTGGTGCAGGGGCAACAGGCGAAGGGGCTATGGATGCCGCCAACATTCTGAAACCGGCGCTTGCAAAAGGAGAATTGAGGGCAATAGGTGCTACCACACTTAAAGAATATCAACGCTATTTTGAAAAAGATAAAGCACTGGAAAGAAGATTCCAGGTTGTGATCATTGACGAGCCGTCAAAAGCCGATGCTATTTCAATATTGCGTGGCTTAAAAGAAAGATATGAAACCCATCACCAGGTGCGTATAAAGGATGATGCCATTATTGCTGCAGTTGAACTTTCGCAGAGATATATTACCGACAGGTTTCTGCCCGACAAGGCTATTGACCTGATAGACGAAGCAGCCTCAAAGCTGAGGCTGGAAATAAACTCCGTGCCCGAAGAACTTGATGAAGTTGAAAGAAAGATCAAACAGCTTGAAATTGAGCGTGAAGCCATCAAAAGGGAAAAAGATGATGAAAAGCTGAAAATTCTTAAAAATGAGCTGTCAAATCTCCATGAAGAGCGAAATCACCTGAAAGCCAAATGGCAAAATGAAAAAGAAATTGTAAACAAGATACAGGAATGCAAAAAAAATATAGAAGAGTATAAATTCCAGGCGGAACAGGCTGAACGTAGCGGCGATTATGGTAAGGTTGCCGAGCTGCGTTATGGAAAAATAAAAGAAACCGAGGCAATGCTTGAAAGCCTGAAGAAAAAAATGGATGAAATTCAGGCTGACAGCCCAATGATCAAGGAGGAAGTCAATGCCGAGGATATAGCAGACGTGGTATCAAGATGGACTGGGGTTCCGGTAAGCCGTATGCTTCAAAGTGAACGTGAAAAATTGCTTAACCTTGAAGATGAGCTTCATAAGAGAGTTGTCGGCCAAGATGAAGCTATTGTTGCTTTGTCGGATGCCATAAGGCGAAGCCGTGCAGGATTGCATGACCCCAAACGCCCGGTCGGCTCTTTTATATTCCTCGGTACCACAGGAGTTGGTAAAACCGAACTCGCCAAGGCTCTGGCCGAATTTCTCTTTGATGACGAAAATAATATGGTGCGAATTGACATGTCGGAGTACCAGGAACGTCATACCGTATCAAGACTTATAGGAGCCCCGCCGGGATATGTCGGCTACGAAGAAAGCGGTCAGTTAACCGAATCGATCAGACGGAAACCATATTCGGTAGTGCTGCTCGATGAAATTGAAAAAGCACACCCTGATGTTTTCAATATACTGCTCCAGGTGCTCGACGACGGAAGATTGACAGACAACAAAGGAAGAATAGCCGATTTCAGGAATGCGATAATCATAATGACTTCAAATATCGGGTCGGTGCTTATACAAGAAAGATTTGAACAGTTGACGGAAGAGAACCAGGATAAAATAATCACAGAAACCCGTGATGAGGTCTTTGCTTTGCTAAGAAAAGGAATACCGCCGGAATTTCTCAACAGGATAGATGAAGTGATAATGTTCAAACCGTTGTCTAAAAAAGAAATTACCGAGATAGTCAAGTTGCAGTTAAAGATGGTCAATGAGCGGTTACTTGACAACGGAATTGAGATTGTACCGACAGAAAAAGCCGTTGATTGGATTGCTCAGCTGGGTTACGACCCGCAATTTGGCGCAAGACCTTTAAAGCGGATTATACAGAGAAGCCTGTTGAACAACCTGTCGAAAGATATGCTCGCAGGCAATATTAAAAGCAAGACGCAGGTAGTTGTTGATGTCAAGGATCATGAACTGACTTTTAAAGGCTATAAGGAGGAGGAGGCTCAGGAGGAGTAACTGGCCGTGTGTGTTTTTCCTGATTCGGCTCATCATCAGTTGACTTATCAACGAATAAATGATTCGGGGGATCTGTGGATTAACCTTTACGGTTAATTATTTCATATACGAATCAATTATCCGGAAAATATCGTCTATTGTTTCTGCAGGTACCAGCAAACCGCTATAACGCTCATCAAGGTCTTTTCCGGCTAGTTGTTTTGTCCATCCATCAATACTGGTATAGCAGATGACTTTTTTACCAAGCTGCCATGCGAAAGATAACTCGGAAAGTGTTCCTGAACCTCCGCCGACACTTATCAATATTTCTGCCGTATTAACGATAATCTGGTTTCGCGAATAACCCATGCCTGTGGGTATTATGAGGTCGCACCAGCGATTCGCTTCACTACGGTTACCCGATGGAAGTATGCCGATAGTGCGTCCGAAGGAATAGTTATTTGACAGTTGTGCCCCTTTACAAACAGCTTCCATGATCCCTTCCCTGCCTCCGCATACAACGAAATACCCCCTGTCAACCAACTTTGTACCCAGTTCAACCCCGAATTTATAACCGGCACTGCCTGGCTGAAAAGAATTTGAACCTATAACGCCTATGATCTTTGACATTTGAATTTTGCAGTAATTATTGATTAAAAAATAAATT
>PWZB01000183.1 GCA_003567625.1 Bacteroidales bacterium
ATCAAAGACGGCGACGGCGAAAGCGATCCGTTGGAATACGTGGGTGTGAATGACACGGTGACATTCAAAGCCGTGCTCTCGCACGATGTCGATGGTACATTTACATGGACATGGTCAACCACAAGTGATGTTTCAATTACACTGGAAGCAGATCACGATACGGTAACCGTTTCGACCGGAGAGAATCCAAGTGGGGAGATTGGAGATGTCACATTAAATGTGGTGTTTTCACCTACAGGTAATGTGATGGAATTTGAGGCAACGCACCAGTTTACTGTTGCTAAAGTTAGTTTGGTGCCCTTGCCTGTTGGAAATTCACCGGATCTCGCCCCTGGATTAATTTGCATCAACGCTCAACCTGAATACAAAACTGCAAAATGGAAGGCTGTTGTTCAACCAGAAAACATTAATAGTATAGTTACAGTAGATGGAGCCGTATCATTTGATAATGATCAAGAAAGTATTCTTTTATCAAATGAGGAACATACATTTTTTGTTACAGGAGGTGATATTCATGGTCAATATAATCTGACAATAGTTGCCCAAGAGAATGATACAATTCGATCTAATGCTTCATCAATCGCATATAAATATAAATTTGTTATTGATAATAATCCAATCACTGTAAACCCTCCTTCATTAGAAAACTTTGTCGAAATAGGTGAGTTTTACACACGTTATCTGACTGATTATGATTATGAAACAAAAGCATTCTTTGTATTAACGTATGAATCATTTGTCAAAACAATACCCAACGTGGAGTGGGAAGATCTTAGAGTAACTGGAAAAATAAATGTTAAAAAAACAATAGCCATGAAATCATACTATCAAGGATTATCAAACACAGATGATGCTACATACTTATACTACATCAATGCTTGGGTTAACAGTGATGAAATGGGATTATTAATGGACTTATTGTCAAAAAAAATGGGACCAAAAAAAACTGCCGTTTGGAAAGTAGTGAAATATGCGATTAAACAGGCAAGTGATATGGAAAATGAACATGCATTAAAACATATTCATGAAGCAGCAGGTGCTGTAAAATCACATGTTAATTTTAGTGATATAAATATGGATCTCCTAGAAAAAGGTTCTTTGGCGGCAGTCAAAAATCGAGTACATCATCCAGCAATTGATGAAGTGGTTATAAAGCATTTTTGGGAAGGATTCATTCCATCAGACCCTGCTCTTCCTGAGCCAAAGCTCAGTTTTGATATTGAGCATGATATTACGAACTTTGATGTAAATGTTTCTTTTCGTGAAGGTGTGATAAGGGGTATAGAAGCTGGTATAGCTTTCTCTTGGGGAACTTCAGATCAATACGGATGGCATGAAGATCATAATTCTATTAGTGAACCAATTACACAATGGCACGCAGGTGGATTTAATGTAGTTCATCCAGGCGTAATGATTAAAGATTTTGAAGTTAGAATTGTTAATGATTCTTTTGAAATTAAACCCCCTGCAGGACAAAATTAATATGACATATAAAAATATAATTATAGCCTTTATCATTATTTTATTGAAGCTTTGTATTTTTTCTGAAACTATAGATACATCGGTAGGCCAAATTCTGTTGCATGAAAATGGAAATATAATAAAAAAGAGAAAGGCGGAATATTTAACAAAGATTTATAACAAAGATGGCGTAAATTTTACTGATCATATAATAAAAATAATTTCCAATGAATCAGTCACAAAAAATCCAACCGGGATGTGGCTATGGGATTACATGCCAAATGAACTCATTGTTCGTTATAATGAAGATAAAAATATAGAAAATATAACATTTGTATATTTGGATAAAATGGTGTTGGATGCCATTAACTACAATAAAATAAATATTAGCATAAAAAATAATATAATTCACGGATCTATATTAACGCTCATGGGTTCATATATTTTTGATAATGAATTTAATAGAACAAAAAATATTTTTGAAAATACAAATAAAGTAGAAAAAATTAATACCCGATTTTTGTATCGTAAAGAAGAAGAAGATGAAGAGTTTATAGAAGAAGAGAAGTTTTTCAAAAGATTAGATCCTACTATTTTGGAGGGGTATCTCGATTTGTACAAACAAATCGAAAAAATGGATGATCCGAATAAATATAAATATATGGATTTAATATCAATCCCGAATAAAGGTGGTATTTCAGGTAGACGCCAGCGTCTTTGGTTATTGTCTGAAGTAAAATCTCAAAAGGCAATAGCCGTGATGGATTTGACACAGAATAAAATTAGGTTTGGACGTGAGCTTAATCCTCAAACCAGGAAAGTTGTATCATTTATATCTGAAAAGGAGTCGTATGAAATAGCCGAAAAAATTAATGATTTGTCTAATCTTTTTCCAAAAAATAATAGGCGTCGTGATTTTAAATTACTTGAAAACTTCGGTGATAAAAATGTTTTTTTTAAAAAATGGAAATGGAATATTGTAATCGAAACAAAAAACCATAAAATTAACGGAAAAATTAAAGATAACTTTGGTAATTACGCATGGTATACATCACCAAAAGATATGAAAATAAAAAGAGATATATCATTTATTTGGAATTTAGATGACGATAAATTGAACGGATTGGATGTATATTTACCCAATCGAATCAGGATTAATAGGGATAATGAAATGACTTTATATGAAATATATTTTATGGGTGATGTTGAAGTGCAAGAGGGAAATCGACAAATAAAGAAATCTGTACAGTTTTGTTTGGCAATTCTTTCCAGTGCAGGATTCTTTGATCATAATGCAAGGCGTATTTTAAATAGAAATGATGGTTCATTAAGTCAAAACTTTAATTATTCCAATCAGTTTGTGAGAGCAACAATACCAGATAATGACGATTTATTATTTGATAAAACTTTAATTTCTAATTTATTACCTTCAAATTATATTTGGTCAAGGAAGTTTATACATGATTATAAAACAGTATATGTGTATCAGACAAAACTTTCCGAGATGACTACACATGATTTTCAAATCCAAATGTTTAGAGCCGGTAACTTTGGGCTTTTAGGTCCTATTGGAGTTTATCCAAAATTTGGTTGGGCTCCCATTTCCGAGGTTAAATTGTTTACAGGAAATTTAGTACATGATCCTATTATGGCAAAACTAGAAAGAAAATCACCTGTTGCGGACTCTTTGTCGTTTCATATAGACTATTTTGACACTGGAACACATTTGCTTACAAAGGATATCCCTTCTGAAAAGAAACCAAAAGCAAATACAGAAAATTTAATTTACAAAAAAATACACGAAAAACTTAGTCCGGAAGACCACAGAAAAGTTATTTTTCATATAAGGTACATAAATATCGCTAAAAGTTTGTTTGTGGTTAATCACAAAAGTTCTTTGAATGCAACCTTTACTCCAGAGTGGGAAGATATTCAGGAATACTTGGAAATTCCAAAAGATGAATTATTCAGACCGCACAAAGGACTGTATCAAATAAGACCACTTGATTCTTCAGCAACCTATGGTTACCCTCAAGAATGAAAGGCAGATGAACAAATTG
>PWZB01000178.1 GCA_003567625.1 Bacteroidales bacterium
GAATAAAAAATTGCAAACAGGATAAGAAAAACACTAAGCACTGCTGCAGGCATAGCTACAACCGGCTCATCGGCGAAAAACCTGAAAGAGACTACAGCCGCAAAAGCGGCACTCTTTATGGTAAACATGAATGTGCTGCTTATAATTACAGGCTTTTTAAAACCCGCCTTAACGGCCAAAATATTATAAAGAAATCCCAGTAAGAACATAGTAGTAAACAAGACCAAGGCTATTATGGCCAAAATGGCAGGTTCATTAAACAGGACAGACCTGTTCATGCCCACTATAGGTGTTATTACCAGAAAGAACAACCATTTTATCAAGGTGCCGCTTGCTTTTTGAGCATGAGATAATATTTTTGGATGCCTTAAAAACCGGCTGATAATAAGTGGAATAATTATTAACTGTATCAAAATCAAAAAAATCATATAAGGCGAGATCAGTGAAGTACCTATAAAAACAAATAAAATAGCCGGAGTTATTATCATTGCCAGCATGTACATTCCAAAAAGTCCGGTAGTGGAATAGTTGTTATCGCCGTTAAGCATAGCCGAAAATGGTATTACTGCCGGCCCGGGCGGTGACGCAGCTATAATTACGAATCCGATCCATATTGCTTCCCTGCCGGTGTTATAAAATAATAACCATGCTATCGTAAGAGTTACAATACCATATATCACATAATGCAGTAAAAAAGAGCCTGCAAGTGGCTTAAACAGGTTTGAGGGGTTTTTCCAGGCTTTGAATGAGAATTTGATAGTTGCTGCTACCATCGCAAGCATCAATGTATATAAAGATATATCAGCCAAAAAACGCGAATTTTCCCCTAAAAGTAAACCAACAACAACAGAAAGCGAAAGGACAAAATCACGATGATTTACTATGCTTAAAAACTTATGCATAAAAAGTGTTTTAAGGGTTATGAAAGTCTAACAGAAAAACATGTTTTTTGTTTTGTAAATAATAGTTAAAGGGTAAAATATAATCGTTATAGGTTTTGTAATATGATTGTTTTTAATTTATTTTTGACAACGAAGCGAACATAATAAATTTTTTTTAGTATGAACATGTTTTATGAGCCCGATCTTGAAGAGAATATGGCCGTGTTAAGCCAGGATGAATCGCACCATTGTGTTAGAGTGCTCAGGATGAAAGAAGGCGAACAAATGCTTATCACAAACGGCAGAGGAATGTTGTGTGAAGCTCGTCTTGTTAAAGCTGACCCCAAAGCATGTCTTGTTGAAATAACTCATGTTTTACATAATTATGGCAAAAGACCGTATAAATTACATATTGCTTTGGCACCAACCAAATCTATTAACCGTTTTGAATGGTTTTTGGAAAAAGCAACGGAATGTGGCATAGATGTTATCATACCTTTATTATGTGAATATTCGGAAAGAAAGATAATAAAACCCGCCAGGCTGGAAAAACATATTGTATCTGCCATGAAACAATCATGCAGAGCCTATATGCCGGTATTGAAACCTTTAACGAAATTTTCGGATTTAATAAATAATACAAGAACAGGCGATCATTTTATAGCTCATTGCGGCAAAGGTGACAAGCAAAGGCTTTTTGATGTTTGCACTCCCGGAACGGATGTGATTATAATAATGGGTCCGGAAGGCGATTTTTCAGAAGAGGAGATACTTTTAGCCTGTTCGAAAGGTTTTAAAGCAATATCACTGGGAAAACATCGTTTGAGAACTGAAACCGCAGCTATAGCAGCTTGTGTGCAGTTAAACGCTATTAACGGATTGTTGTGATTATACTTACAATGAGATATTTAGTAAAAAAAATTCTGTTATTAACCATAGTATTAGCCATACACGCTATGTTGTCCGGGCAAAATTACCAGGTAGCTTTGCTAAAATATGGCGGCGGGGGCGATTGGTACAGCAATCCAACGGCATTGCCCAACCTTGTTGATTTTTCCAATAAACATATAGGCACTAACATAAGCTCTGATATCCCGACTATTGAGGCTGGAAGCCAAAATATTTTCAATTATCCATATGTTTATATGACAGGGCATGGCAATGTTCATTTTACTCAAAGCGAAGCGGAAAACCTGCGTAATTATATGATAGGTGGCGGGTTTTTGCATGTTGATGACAATTACGGGCTGGATCCGTTCTTCAGGCGCGAAATAAAAAAAGTGTTCCCTGATCATGAGTTAATTGAATTGCCTTTTTCGCATCCTATATATCATCAAACTTTTTCATTTCCTGACGGATTACCAAAGATCCATGAACATGACGGAAAACCACCGCAGGGATTTGGTATTATTTACGAAGGAAGGCTGGCCTTGTTCTACAGTTATGAATCCGACCTGGGCAATGGCTGGGAAGACCATGAAGTACACGGAAACCCGGAAGAGACCAGGCTTAAAGCTTTGCGTATGGGTGCCAATATTCTTCAATACGTTTTCAACAGAAAAGAGTGAGTTTACTTTTTGTCTGCCACCTGATCTACTATCAACTTCTGAAATCAAAAATCGTCGATCGGTATTCGTTATTCAAAAAAAAGTTTGACAATCAGACAGACACTAATTGGTGAGGGCTGCCGTATAACGCGCAGCGATTAGCGGGGTATGTGGCTCTTCTGCTAAACCAATTAACAATTATCAGTAAAAAATAATTCTTCTTTATTTTCAAATATCTTTTGTTTTTCGGAACTTAGCACCGTTTTTAAGAATCTCATAATGTTTTTTTAATTCTGATGAGCAAGACAATCCTATCAGACAGGTTTCATACCTGGCGTAGCCGGCATATTGCCGATAAGCATTTTATACTTTTTTTATGTGTTATCATTGGGGTTTTGGCTGCTATTGCTGCTGTTGTTCTGAAGACAATTGTGCATTATTTTGAAGGTTGGGTGCGTAGCATCTCGGGTGCTTATAATGAGAACTGGTTGTTTTTGATTTTTCCTTTGTTGGGCATTATAATAACCGTGATATATGTGAGGAAGGTTGTCAAAGATGATATCAGTCATGGTGTATCACGGATCTTATACGCCATATCGCGCAATAAAGGGGTAATGAAGCTACACAACACCTATTCATCTGTTGTATCATGTGCATTTACCAGTGGTTTTGGCGGTTCTGTGGGTATGGAGGCTCCAATTGTTTCGACCGGTGCGGCTATAGGCTCGAACGTAGCACAATCGGCAAGATTTGGTTTCAAGCGTACCGTTATGCTTGTCGGTTGTGGTGCTGCCGCTGCCATAGCAGCAATTTTTAAAGCCCCGATCGCTGGGCTTATTTTCGCATTGGAAGTGTTGAGGCTTGACCTGACTCTCTCTTCAATAATACCGCTTCTTATAGCTACGGTTACAGGAACGATTTTTTCGGCGATTTTCCTTGGTGAACAAATCGAGTTCTACTTTACGCTTTCAGATCCGTTTAATTACAGTAACATACCTTTTTACGTATTGTTAGGCATAGTTACAGGGATTGTATCTTTATACTTTTCATGGATAAATGAAAAAATAGAAGCTGGTATCGGAAAGATAAAAAGCGTTTATAGAAGAGTCCTGATTGGCGGTTTATTTGTTGGTTTGCTTGTTTTTCTTTTTCCTCCGCTTTTTGGTGAAGGTTATACTGCAATGCGATGGCTATTGTCGGGAAACATTCATGAACTGTTGGAAGAGAGCATCTTTAGTAATTTTTTTGACCATACCGGTTTGTTGTTTCTTGGATTTTTAGCCTTTGTATTGCTTTTTAAAGCCGTAGCTACATCTCTGACACTCAGCAGTGGAGGTATCGGTGGGGTTTTTGCACCAAGCTTGTTTATGGGTAGTATAACAGGTTTTATCTTTGCTCGATTGGTGAATTATTGGAACCTGATTTCAATATCGGAGCGAAACTTTGCACTGGTCGGTATGGCAGGCCTGATAGCAGGTGTGATCCATGCACCTCTCACAGCAATATTCCTGATAGCAGAGATCACCGACGGATATGAGCTGTTTATTGCCCTAATTATTACCGCGTCAATTTCTTATCTTACTGTTGTCTATTTTCAACCACACTCATTATATACCAAAAAACTTGCTCAGAAAGGACAATTGATAACTCACCATAAAGATAAAGCCGTGCTTACATTACTGAAAGTTGAAAATGTACTCGAAACAGACCTTAAGACGGTTAAACCCGAACAAACATTGGGCGACCTGGTCAAGGTTGTTGCAAAATCACATAGAAATATTTTCCCGGTCATTGATGATGATAATAATTTTTTAGGCCTTGTACCTCTTGACGATATTCGGGAAGTAATGTTTGATAAATCAAAATATGATGAGCTGAAGGTACGCAACATTATGGTTCAGCCACCAGATTTTGTTGCTGTAGACGATAACATGGATACGGTAATGAAAAAGTTCAGGGATACCGGTTTGTGGAACCTGCCTGTAGTTGATAAAGGAAAATATCTGGGGTTTATTTCCCGTGCCAATGTGTTCAACATATATCGCAAAATGTTGATAGAGTTCTCGGAAGAATAATTTTAAGGTTTAATATCGGCCACAGGATGAACTATTTAAATGCAAAATTAATAAGATGGCATTTTTTATTGATAAAATTTATTGACTTTAATAATAGATAGTTAATTAAGAAGGTTTTGATTTTTATTAAATTTTTTCAAGATAATTTTTCACTTCTTCCATCAGCCACCGGGGTGTTGATGTTGCACCTGTAATACCCGCTTTTTCACCGGGTTTAAACCAATGATGTTTAATATCTTTGGTATTGCTGATGAAATATATATCAGGATTAACCCTTTTACAAACATCATGAAGCATTTTACCATTACTTGACCGTTTGTCTGCAACAAAAATGATTTTATCATATTCTTCACAAAATTTTTTGAGTTGCAAGCGACGGTTGGAAACACTCCTGCAAATGGTATCTTTTACTTTTACGTTCTTACCGTTTTTTTTCAGAAACTTGATAAGCTCATAAAAACCATCAAGAGGTTGAGTTGTTTGGCTGTATAGAGTAACTATACGGGGCAAATGTTGTAAATCAATTGATTCGGTATTTTCAACAATGATACCATTATTGTCCAGCTGACCATTTAGTGCAATTATCTCAGGGTGGTGGGGTTTACCATATATAAGTATGCATTCATTATTATCATAAGATTGCTTTATCTTTTCCTGAAGTTTTTTAATAATCGGGCATGATGCATCAATAACCTCAATATTGTTTTTCTTTGCAACTTCATATGTTTCCGGGGGCTCTCCATGGGCTCGAAAAAGAACTGCTTTGTTTTCCAGGTTATTGAAAACTTCTTTATCTATGGGAATGAGCCCTTTTTTCCTGAGCCTGTTAATTTCTTCATCGTTGTGAACAATATCGCCAAGACAATATAGTTCAAAACCATCGTCAAGCTTATTTTCAGCTTTGTTGATGGCTTCAACCACTCCAAAGCAAAAGCCTGAATTATCATCAATCTTTATCGATAAATTTAAAGCCATTTGAAACCTGTTTTTTATATGCGATTAAATATGTGTCTGATATAACAAACAACAAATAGCAAAAGTTTTTTGAAATTACTGATTCTTAATCTTTTGCTTTTTAATTTTTCCGCATTAGTACTTTCTATTTTTTTTAGTAATTCAAAATAATAACAATAGGCTAAATAGATCCCAAACCGTGTACAACTGTTAAGTTTTTTGATTCCTGCAAAAGCCATTTCAAAATCCTGTCGTATTTCTTTTTCTATCAGTTTTTTCGCATTCCGGTCAAAATTGTTAAAATCTACTTCCGGAAAATAAATTCTTTCCCTTTCTGAATAGTCCGATCCAAAGTCTCTCAAAAAATTTACTTTTTGCATTGCTTCGCCAAGCTTTTGAGCATAATCTTTCAATTGGTTATATTTTCCTTTATCTCCATCACAAAATACTCTTAAACACATTAAGCCTATAACTTCTGCAGAACCGTAAATATATTCCTTGTATTGTCTGTGGTTGTAAGAGGTTTTTGTCAAATCCATTTCCATACTGCAAAAAAAATCATTGATAACCTCTTTCTCAATTTCATATTTATTTACAACCCATTGGAAGCTGTGTATCAATGGGTTAGTGCTGACACGGTTTTCTATGGCATCAAAGGCTTCTTTCTTGCATGATTGAAGCAAAGTGTTTTTATCTTTTTCATGAAAAGTATCGACAATTTCATCAGCGGTTCTTACAAAGCCATAAATAGCATATATGCCCTGGCGATATTTCCTGCATATACTGCGGATACCAAGAGAAAAAGAAGTAGTGTAGTTGTGCGTTGTTATTTTACTGCATTCCAACGCATTTTTTGTGTATAAGTCCATGTTTTATCTTTTCTTTTGCAACCGGAACATATTATGGTCACGATACAATGTATCTTGCAAATGCAAAGCTATTTTGAAATAAGATAAGTTATTTTGCAAAATCTTTTTAATTTTTTTTTGTTTTTTTGCTGTGAGATTCATTCTGCGCTAAACTTGCAAAAAGTTTCAATGTAATCTTGCAAAAAAATATTGTTAATGACCAGGTTTTTTAAAAATTCTTTTTCGGGAACTGTTCATTCCACCATTCGTTTTGCTCTTTGAGCCATTTATCAAGCCATGCAAGAATTGCGTTATTCCATTCTATTCGTTTTTGATAGTTTAAGATGTGATGGTTTTGTCCTATTACCTTGAGCAGTTCAACAGGTTTTCCGAGTATTTTGAGTGCTGCGTACATTTGCACCGATTCGCCCGGCGGCACGTTTGTATCTTCATCGCCTGTGATCAGCAATAGTGGTGTGTTTACTTTGTGTGCGTTGAACAATGGGCTTTGGTCAAAATATATTTCCGGGCTGTCCCACGGGTATTTATCGGCAGTTGCAAGTGCGCTGTAGGAATAACCCCAGAAGCCCTGTCCCCAATAGCTTGATATGGAGCTTATCCCGGCATGTGATACTGCAGCGGCAAAGATATCCGTCTGTGTCAAAAGCAGCATTGTCATAAATCCGCCATAGGAGGCACCCATACATGCGATTTTATTGCGGTCAATAAACGGGTGTGCTTCCAGGAAAGCTTTTGTGCTTTCAACGATTTCATCTGCTACGGTAATTCCCCAGTTGTTTACATGGGCGGCTGAGAACTCTTGTCCGAAACCTGTAGCACCGCTCGGTTGCAACACATAAACCACATATCCTTGTCCTGCCCAGAGATTGAATGGATATCTGCCGCCAAAACGGCGCGATACCGGGCTGGTACCACCATAGTAATAAACTATAAGCGGGTAGTTCCGCTCCTCATTAAAATCCGGCGGTAAATACATCCTCCCGGATATATCTAATCCCTGCGATGTTTGGTAATCCCACTTCCTGTTTTCACCAAACCCGACATAACGGTAATTAAAACTTTCGGTGTCTTCCATGACTTCCGGCCTGTCATTGCGCAGGTTGATCCAATACCCACTCGACGGTTTCGACATCCCTTCACCCATATAGGCCGCAACAGGCGAACCCGTGGAAAAATGTATACCGGAAACAACATCAACGGCTGTTGGTATTTCAGAAAACCTGTCAATACCGGTATCATACCTGTAAAGTTTTATTTTGTCCCTGTCTTGTGCTGTCATATATATGTTATTATCAACAGGATTCCAGTGTGTTTCTCTTAACGAAGGATTAAAATCAATGGTTATAGCTTTTATTTTTTCGCTTTCCGGGTTATAAATAAAAGCCTGGGTATCATAGTTGTTGGCAAACATGTCTTCGGGTATGTTTCTTCCTGCTTTGTCAAAAGCATCCGGTCCACCGGTAAAGAGTATATATTCGCCGTCGGGAGAAAATTGTCCGCTGACCGACCACTTCTTTTCAGCCCATAAGGTATCAACCGTAAGAGTATTTATATCCATAAGGTAAATATTATGCTTGTAAAAAGGCCTTTCCTGGTAATCGGGCCATGTATGGCTGAATAATATTTTTTTCCCGCAAGGGCTTATATCATGCAGGTTTGTTGTGAGATTTCCGTAAGTTAGCCTGTGAGTGGTTTTTGAATTTACGCAAAGATAGTAAAGGAATGAACGGTTACGCCACTGAGCTTGCCTGTCCTGCATACCCAAAACATGTTTTATATGATCCGGGTCATCCTTATTATCTTCCGTAACAGAATAAATTATGAAGTTTTCATCTTTGCTCCAGCGGTAATTGCCCATACGTTCTACTTCTTCAAGGAGAGTTAGCGTTTTCCCTTTTTCAAAATCAAGAATATGAAGGGTTGATTTGTTATTATCACGTGTAATATAAGAAACCGCCCGGCTTTTTGGCAACCATTGCAAGCCGCTTATAGAAGCATGCCGGAATGAATGGACTAAGGATTTATCATTACGGTTTTTTATTTCAATCCAATTTTCCTGATCGCCTTCAGGCGGTTTGGCTTCACGATAGGCAACAGCATAAAGCTCACCCGATGGCGATGGTTTTACCCAACTTACTTTGATTCCATTAAGTATATCGTTGATGGTTTTGGTACGATAAGGCTTTGTGTCAATATCTAAATCAGCAATACGAAAACCTTCTCCGGGCTTCAGAATGGCGTTGATTTTCCAATTGAGTGTGTTGCCAGGAGTGTAAAGTGATTTAATTAACAACAGGTGTTTGCCTTTTTTAAGTTTCAGGCTTTGGGTTATTTTGCCCAAAGTACTTTGTTCCTGTTCAACGGTTGTTTTTTTACCAAGAGCTTTACCATTCAAATAAACCTGTGCCATATGGGGCGTTTTAATAACGAGGTTTGCTTCCGTCCAGCGGTCAGCTTTCAAGTATACTGCTATGAAAGCCATTTGCGGATAAATTGCCGGATCATTGGCTTCAAAATTTAAAAAACCTTTTTCATCAACAGGTTTTTCAGTCCATTTTGACGTTTGACCGCTTATCCAGCCAAATATTTCACCTTCTGAAGGTTGAATATCTCCCAGGCAAGTGTGTTCGAAAACCAATAATTCCCGGTTGGAAAACTTTTCACCGTCAACGTTTTTTGTGTCGTGAAATGCCGGGTATAAAGTGTTGAGAGGCTCTGTGATCAACCATTTGGATATTATCAGATCATTATTTCCATATGAAAAATGAACAAAAAAAATTAAACAGACAATAGCTGAAATTTTTTTCATATTTAATTTATTTATTATTAATAAGTAGTTTTAAGCACGATAAAAATAACAAAAATTTTCAAAGATGTTTCCAAATTGTGTTAATATAGTCAAAAACCCCAACCGGGCGTGCCGTCAGGCGGGAGATCACAACAAAAGGGATTAACGTTTCCAACCAGCGAACACATATAAAATTAATATCATGTGAATAAATCCTGACTGTAAAATAGTTTTTTCAGAATTGATATAATATTTTTAAATTTGTCTTTTGAAAGGTAAATTCATAATAATTATAAACAACAAAAATTTTATACAAAAATGGAAAATGATCATAGGATATTTGAACTAATAGAAAAGGAGCGTGAGCGCCAGTTGCATGGCATTGAGCTGATCGCTTCGGAGAATTTTGTCAGTGATCAGGTGATGCGTGCTATGGGCAGTGTATTGACCAACAAATATGCCGAGGGTTATCCCGGCAGGCGTTATTATGGTGGTTGTCAATTTGTTGATCAGACGGAGCAGTTTGCCATTGACCGTGCAAAAGAGCTTTTTGGTGCGGAATATGTAAATGTTCAGCCGCACTCCGGTGCCCAGGCAAATGCCGCTGTATTTTTAGCCTGTTTGAAGCCGGGAGATACTATTATGGGTATGGATTTGAGTCATGGCGGACATCTCACCCACGGTTCGCCGGTGAACCTGTCAGGTATTTTATACAGGGCAGTGGCATACGAGGTAAGCGAAGAGTCCGGTATTATTGACTACGAACAGATGGAAAGCAAGGCAATGCAAGAGAAGCCCAAAATGATTATAGCCGGAGCATCAGCATATTCGCGCGATTGGGATTATGCAAGAATGAGAGATATTGCTGATAAAGTCGGAGCAATACTTATAGCTGATATTGCTCATCCGGCAGGATTGATAGCCAAAAAGCTTTTAAATGATCCGTTACCTCATTGTCATATTGTTACAACAACAACACATAAAACACTTCGCGGGCCAAGAGGCGGTATGATACTCATTGGCAAAGATGTTGAGAATCCGTGGGGAGAAAAAACACGTAAGGGAAAAGTAAAAATGATGTCGCAACTTATTGATTCGGCAGTATTCCCAGGTACACAAGGCGGACCGTTGCAACACGTGATTGCAGCTAAGGCTGTAGCTTTTGGTGAAGCACTTGATAAAACATACCTGGACTATTGCAGGCAAGTAATGAATAATGCAAAAGTTATGGCTGATGCTTTTATCAATAAAGGCTACCACGTCATTTCAGGAGGAACCGATAACCATCTGATGCTTATAGACCTTAGAAGCAAAGTGCCGGAAATAAGCGGACGAAAAGTTGAAAATGCCCTGGTGCTGGCTGATATAACCATAAATAAAAATATGGTGCCCTTCGATACAAGGTCTCCTTTCCAGGCTTCGGGTATAAGGATAGGTACATCCGCTATTACAACAAGAGGCCTTAAGGAAGAACATATGGGAACTATTGTTGACCTGATTGATGAAGTGATAATGAATGTTGAGGATGAAAATACCATAAAATCAGTAAAAACAAAAGCTAATGATTCGATGAAAAAGTTTCCCCTGTTTAATTATTAAACTTGTATTTAATAAAGGACAACTTGATTTTCAGGAATTATAATATTAATGAATTAAATGAAAACTCTTTATCTTATTCGGCATGCGAAATCATCATGGGAGAACCCCGGTTTACATGATTATGAAAGGCCTCTGCTGGAAAAAGGAATAAAGAGGACAGAAAAGATTTTACAGTTTTTGAAAAATCGTAAAATAAATCCCGGAATAATAGTTTCAAGCCATACTGTGAGAGCCCTGGAAACCGCAAAGCTAATTGCGGATGGGCTGGGATATCCGGATAATAAGATATCAGTTGAGAGTAAATTATATTTTGATGGAACAGATGGCATTATGAATGTGGTTTTTGCACTTCCGAATAAGAAAGGGTCAGCTATAATTATAGGCCATAATCCTTATATTACCCAGTTTTCTAATCGTTTTTTAATCAAAAAGATTGAACCTATGCCTACATCAGGCGTGGTTAGCATTGATTTTTTTACGAATAAATGGAATGAAGTGCCTTTATCTGAAAAGAATGCCAGATTTATTATTTATCCCAAGGATTTATAAATAATCATTAATCCATTACAAGTAATTTCAGATTAATTCTGCAGGTATTTATTTTTAAAGAAAAAAAATAAGAGAAAAACAGGGAATATTTGTTTTGAAAATAATCTGAATTCATTAACTTTGCATTTGAAAGAATAGCGGGGGAATTAGCTCAGCAGGCTAGAGCGTTTGGCTGGCAGCCAAAAGGTCATCGGTTCGAATCCGATATTCTCCACAAAAATATTATTTTCACTGTTTTTGATTGATTAGGAGGAGGTTGTAAAATTAACTTCCTGTTTTTTTTTACTCTTCAATATAGTCCTGGGGGTCTTTTATTCTGAACCATACGCTTTTTTCATTCATCATTATCTCCAGTACGTTGGAAATAAGTAAATTAACGATTATTTTTTCGGCTTTAAATTTAGAGATACCGGCAATCCGGCAAAATTTTTTAACGGTTATTAATGGGTTTGATTTGAGGTAATCGAGCAATATTTTTTCGGTATCAGAGAATTTTATAAAGACCCCTTTTTTTGAATTTTCTTTTTTCCAGTATTTGATTAATATTGATGATGCTAATATGTTTTGGTCTTTTACGCGCACGTACACAAGCCATTTACCGTTGCCGTTTTGAGCGTAAACAGGTTTAACAGAAGATTGAGGCACATCTATTTCAAGTATTTTTTTTCCTTCAATGTTCCATGTCCGGTATGCAAATTCAATTTCAGGTTTACAGTACATGTATGTTGCGGCTTCAATCATATAGTATTCCTCGTCGGTGCGTATTCCTGCAATTACTCCGTTATCTTTTACACCTATTAATAGTTTTCCACCTTCTGTATTGGCGAAAGCTACAAGTGTTTTAGCAATTTTCATTGAATCATTGATCTGGAATTTAAAATCCAGGTGCAGGTTTTCACCTTGCTGAATAAGTTTGTTTATATAGGTGTTCATGGCGGATTTTCATTAAGATAGATTTAATTTCCATATCCGCATCCATCAACCGGGTACATATTTTGTCCAGTAAGATCTTTGATTTTTTCCTTCAATAAAATTAATATAAGAACGGTTTAATAATTTATTACCGCCCGGTGTCGGGTAATCTCCGGTAAAATACCAGTCTCCAGTATTATTTGGACATGAAGCATGCAAGTTTTCAATAGATTGGAATACTATTTCGAGTTGTGCTTCCATCTCTGCCGGTTTTAACATTTCAGCAATTTTATCACTAATTTGTTTGACAGTAAAAGGCTTGTATATCTTTTTAACGTGATTTATAACTTTTTCTTTTGGCAGGTTTTCCTGTTTTTTGCAAAGATTATAAACCTCGCTTATTATACCCGGCATCTGATTTTCTTTAAGCAGTTCTATAGCCGCCTTGAATGCAATGAAGTCACTTATTTTAGTCATATCAATACCATAGCAATCGGGGTATCTTATCTGTGGTGCTGAGGAAACAATAACAATTTTTTTCGGCGACAGGCGACTGAGTATTTTGAGGATGCTTCGCTTAAGTGTGGTGCCTCTGACAATAGAATCATCTATTACCACCAGTGTATCTTTTCCTTTTCGTACAACGCCGTAAGTAACATCATAAACGTGTGCTACGAGATCCTCACGTTTTTTGTCCTCGGTAATAAAGGTTCTCAGTTTTACGTCTTTCACCGCTATCTGTTCTATACGAGGTTTGAGCGAGAGAATCCTATTAAGTTTTTCATTACTGAAGTTGTTTTTCAATTCGAGAATTCTGTCAGATTTTACTTTATCGCAAAAATCGGTCAAACCTTCAATCATTCCGTTAAATGCAACGCTGGCAGTATTTGGGATATATGAAAAAATGGTGTTTTCAAGATCGTGATTTATTATATTCAGAACAGCCGGCACCAATTGCTTACCCAGGGTTTTCCTTTCGCGGTATATTTCTGTGTCAGTTCCTCTTGAAAAATATATTCTTTCAAAAGAGCATGATTTTTTAGCACGAGCTTTGCTGAACGGGCACTCCTCGAAAAAGCCGTTTTTTTTGATAATTAAGGCATGCCCCGGCTTGATTTCTTTGATGGAATCTGCCGGCACATTAAAAGCCGTTTGAATCACGGGACGCTCTGATGTGGCAACCACAACCTCATTGTCATGATAATAATATGCCGGTCTTATACCAGAAGGGTCACGCATCACAAAAGAATCGCCATGACCAATCATGCCGGTAATTACATAGCCACCGTCCCAGTGTTTGCTGGAATTGCGTAAAACTCTTTTGATGTTTATGTTTTTGGCAATAAGAGGTGAAATTTGTTTTTTTGAGTAGCCCTGATCTTTGTATTTTCTGTATAGCTCTTCATTTTCATCGTCAAGAAAGTGGCCGAATTTTTCAAGGATAGTAATAGTATCTGTTGTTTCGTTGGGATGTTGACCGAGATTAACGAGGCTGTAAAATAACTCATCAACGTTTGTAAGGTTGAAATTTCCTGCTATCATCAGGTTTTTTGACATCCAGTTGTTTTCGCGCAGAACCGGGTGGCAGCTCTCTATAGTATTCATGCCGTAAGTACCATATCTGAGATGTCCGATGTACAGCTCACTGACAAAATCAAGATGTGTCTTTAGCCAGTTGGCATCCTTGAGCCTTGAAGAGCTTTTTTCGTTGATGCTTTCAAGACGGTCATTTATCCGGTCAAAGATATCTTTTATCGGGTTTGGCGAATTGCTTCTCAATCGTGCCATATATCTGCTTCCCGGAGGCATGTCGAGCTTAAGGCACCCGATACCTGCACCATCCTGACCACGGTTGTGCTGCTTCTCCATGAGAAGATATAGCTTGTCAAGACCATAAAAAACCGAACCATGATGGCTTAAATAATATTCCAAAGGCTTGAGTAAACGTAACAATACAATGCCGCACTCATGTTTTATAAAATCACCCATCAGTTTTGGAAATTAAATAAATTGTAAAATTAATAAATGTATTGGCATTTATTTGAAATAAAAAAAATAATAATGATCATTTTGTTGGATCATTTATCCTGGCTTTAAAAAAAGGAGTTTGGGTTTCCCTGAACCCGATATCGCGTAAAAGGTTGATGGCTTCATCAAAAAGCATGTTTACCTGTGAGGGTTTATGTGCATCGGTGCCAATCATAACGGGTATATTATGAATATAGCATTTTTCCAGGATAGCTGTGGAAGGGAAAAAGACATCGGTCTTTCCCGTGTATTTCCCCCTGGTGTTGACCTCTATTATTGTTTGATTACCGGCAATGACTTTGAGCAGACGGTCAATCAAATCCTGATACCATTTTTCATGTTCCGAAAAAAAGCGTTCTTTATTATGCATTTTAACTTTATCTATGTGACCTATAATATCAGGTTTTTCCTTAATTACCATTTCGCATGATTGGTCATAGAAAGCTTTTACTGCACTTTTTACATTGCCCTCAAAGATTTTTTCTATACCATTTATATAATTCTCCTTCGGGCCGTCAATAAACCATAGTTCACCTGTTTCCGGGTTTTTTACAAGATGAATGGAGCCTATGTTATATTCAAGAGCGCAGTTATTAAATACTTTGACAAAATTTTCGCTTGTTCCCGGAATATAGTCCATCTCCAGTCCGAGGTAAATATCAATTTTTCCCCTGTATTTGTCTTTAAGAATCTTGACTTTCCGGCAATAGCTTGCAAGTTTGTTTTTTGCAAGGCACCATTCATTAGCCTCGTTTAAGGGTGCATGTGCCGAGAATCCCAGAGCTTTTAAGCCTTTATCTGAAGCTGCTTTAACATAGTTTTCCAAA
>PWZB01000150.1 GCA_003567625.1 Bacteroidales bacterium
AGCCACTAAGACTCAAAGGCTCTAAGATTCACAAAGATTTGAATTTCTGCACGTTACTCTTCGTGTTTCTTTGTGTTTTTGTGACTTTGTGGCTAAATTAATTTTAATCGGACACTAGTGAATAAATATTTAAAAACAGTAAATTTTTTATTTAAGGCTTCAAATTTATAACTATTTCGTTGGTTATAAAAAGGTTTTAAGGATTTTATTGAATATTATTTTGAAAAAAAGCTTTTCGGTTTTTCGGTACAACTAACTGATAATATATTGATCCAGGCTACTGCAAATATACATTATGTTATTGAATTGCCAGCAAATAAAGGTTATTTTCTTGTTTTATCCAGCATTATTTTGCCAAATTAACCACGGGGGTTATAACATGCAAAAATGGATTGCCAGTTTCAATTCGTGTTCCTCAGTAAGTGGCGGCGAACTAAGCAGAATTCAAATTTCGGTTTTAATTGGTCTTGGATATGACATATTTGTGTTTATGATCACCTTAATGGCAAATTATGAAATATTAGATAACCGAAATCAAGTGAAAAAGCAAATTTTTCGTCATGCCTGTCGTAATAGCTCATTGAAAAGCTTAACGGTCCGATTGCCGTATTAACTACAATTGAAGCAGAACCTAGGAAATATCTTACATCAAATGGTTCTCCATATAATGCAGTATAATCGTCAGGGTCTCTTAAAATTTTGCGATATGGTTGAAACAGGTATCCTCCAAGCCAAATTCCGGTATTATCTGTTATATTGATCACAGTTTTGAGCCCTGCCACCGCATAATTATGTGCTCTGTAATTAGGCAGGAAGTGAATCCGCGTCTGCGGTACATAACGGAATGCAGGCGATGATAATAGAGTACTCGTATAATTTGATAAAAAATCCTTATTAGATAACAGTAACTCCGAATAAAAAGCAAGGTTAACAAGCCCGTAATCTCTGAAAAAGTTTTCATAAAAAACCCTGAACTGAAACCATTCATGACTCTCTTGAAAAATATCTTCAAATTTTGCAGTAGATCCGGGTATGTGTTTTTCATCACCTGTAGTATAACGTAATGAAACTGACAAGTGGCTTCCCCGGCTTGGAAATTGTTTACAGTTTTGAGAATATCTTTCATAACCCAGGTAGGGGGAAATGTAATGAAGAGTAGTTCTGTCAGCTGTATCAGTACGACCAAAAGCATGAGTCTGAAAGTAATCGTCACGATTCCTTCCTGTTGTTAAACCACCTGTTATTTTACCATTATTGCCTGCGGGTATTCCTGCCAGGAATTCATAAAAATTATAATTCTGCAACAAATAAGAAGGGGTTCTGTCTTCGAAAAAAGTGGTAGTGCTTCGGAAATAATCGTAATAGCTCATTGTTAATGAGGTTTTAAGAAAGAACGGAGCGGGTTCGGGGAAATCCATTCTTCCTTTCACCTGCAAGCTTGAATAAAATCTTCCAAAATAAGCATTCAATCCTATTGTTGAGGCTCTATAGCCCAGGTAAAGGTATTGTACATCAATATAAGCCTGGTTGACCGGTGATGATGAGATATTACCGCCAAATTGAAGGACCAGGCTTCTGTCAACGGTAATATCCAGGCTAAGCGTATAATATCCTGTTTTTTGGTTATATATAGCTCTGGGTTTTATAAGGTCAATATGATCTTCTGCCAACAACTTAAAATAGAACGGTTTAATGGCGTCAGGATCAATAGGTACATCTTTCATCAATAATAAATCCCTGATATATTGTTCCTGGCTGGGGTTAACACCTTCTACAGACACATCGTCAAAAAGCAACTCCGGTTTTTTACCTGCAAAAATTTCTCTTTTTTGCTGGCGTTCATCTTTTTCTACTTTCACTGAAATATCTTTTCTGATCTTATCAATATTACTGACTGTGGCTTCGTATCCTAATTCAATTAATTCATCAGCTTTTCTGAAGTTTGTCAGCCCTACTTCAGGCACTTCGGGCCTGATAGTCAATCCAATAGAATCGGGAATTTCATAATCCGTAGGGAAAACGACAAGGTTTTCAAGTTGTGAAACTAAATCATCGTGGCGCAGAGGCCTGACAATCATACCAACAGCACTTCCTATAATATAATCAGGATTAAACTCCTGCTTCATAACATCAACGGGGTAATTATTGTATATACCTCCGTCAAATAAAAGCCGGCCATCAACCATAATCGGTTTGAAAACAAACGGATAGGTAGTTGAAGCTCTTATTGCATCATAAACATCCCCTTGTTTCAATACCACGGGTTTTTTCTTTTCAATATCAGAAGCAACACATCTGAATGGAATATAGAGGCTGTCAAAATCTTTATTACTTGCTACATTTACACCTGCAAAGTAAACCATTCCGGCAAAATCCATTTGGACAGGGGAGACAAGGTTTGCAGGCAGTTTGGGCTGCCATATTGAATCTACATTAAACCGCAATGAAATCCATGAAGCATTAGGTTGTTGCTTTTTGTAATAATAATTATACTTTTCATCTATTTCACCTGTAGCCCAGTTTTGAAATTCATCACTTTTAACGATGCTAATTATTGAGTCAACAGTAAACCCGCTGGCATACATTCCGCCAATCAATGCACCTATGCTGGTACCTGTAATATAATCTATTGGTATATCATGTTCTTCGAGTGCTTTTAATACACCTATATGTGCAAGCCCTTTTGCACCACCGCCACTGAGGACTAGACCAATTTTCTCGTTTTGTGCCGTAAGATGTGCTATTAAAATATTAAATAATATAATTGACAAAATTATGCGCATAAACTTATTCACATCCAATAAAATTAATAATCATATTATTTTGATATCAACGCGGAATCGCACTGTATTAATATATCCTAAATTTCTAAATTGAATTATATAAAACTACAAATTCCAAAACGTAAATGACAACCAAACGTGCCGGCCAACGGGAGACCACGACCGAAGGGAGTAACATTGTGAGTTCACGAACACTAATAAAACAATAAATATGTGAGCAAAAACGGAACTTTTCAAAGTTAAGGATTTAAATAAAACAACACATTTATATTTTCGCCAATGCTTGTTCCAGATCACCTATCAAGTCTTCCACATTTTCAATTCCTACTGATATTCTGACCAGGCCGTCGGTAATACCGGCATTTTCGCGCGAATGTTTTTCCATTTTTGAATGGGTCATTGATGCCGGATGCTGTATCAGAGTTTCTACTCCGCCTAAAGATACTGCAAGCATACATACTTTTACGTTGTTCATTAATGTTTTTCCCGCTTCATATCCGTTATTTAATTCGAAAACCAAAAGGGCGCCGGATCCATTCATTTGCTTCACAGCAAGATCATATTGCGGATATGATTTAAGCCCGGGATATTTTACCCATTTTACTTTAGGATGATTTTCAATAAATTCGGCAATTTTAATAGCGTTCTGCTGTGATCTTTCCACCCTGAGTGATAATGTTTTCAAACCTCTGATTATCATATAAGCCTGGTGAGGGTCCATATTACAACCCATGTTTACCATTACATCACGCAATTTTTCATAGATTTTCTTTTCACGGGTAACGATCACACCACCGACAACGTCGGCATGACCGTTTATAAACTTCGTAGTTGAATGAAACACTACATCAATACCAAAATCGAGAGGTTTTTGCAAACAGGGGCTACAGAAAGTATTATCAACAACAGTAATAATCCCTTTGTCGCGTGCAATTTCAACCACCTTTCTCATATCTGTTATGCCCATAGTAGGATTAGATGGGGTTTCAATATAAATAACCTTAGTGTTAGGTTTAACAGCATTAGCTATATTATCGGTGTTGGTCGTGTCAACATAGTCAGCTTCCACGCCAAACCTGAAATAGTGCTTTTCCATTACTACTCTTGAAGGTCCATAAACCGCATCGGTGCTTATCATATGTACACCTCTTCCAAGCAATCCCATATAAACAGCATTTACAGCCGCCATCCCTGAACTTAAAGCTATTCCTTTATAACCGTTCTCAAGGTCAGCGACAAGCTCTTCAAAAGCACAAATTGTAGGGTTGCCTATCCGCGTATATATATATCCATCACATTTTCCCGCAAACAATTCTGCGCCATGATCCACATCTTTAAATTTAAAAGTGGAAGTCTGATATATAGGAACCGTAGCACTCCCAAACTGATCATCAAACATTCCGGAGTGAATAAGTTTGCTGTTAAAACCCAAATCTTTTCGTTTCATAGTATTTTAAAATTTATTTAAATTAATAATCAAAATTCATGCTTGCTAAGCATACGGAGAGTACAATCATGAATAACTTCAATATTTCTTTTTCTTGCTAATTCTTCAAATGAAAAGTTATCAGTACCCGGGTTAAATATAATCCTTTTTGGGCACAATGCTAAAATATATTCAATATATTCCTGTTGTTTATTGGGATTTAAATAAATTGAAACCGTATGAATGTCATCATGCTGTTCTTTAACGGTTTTAACATTCACATTACCAATACGTGTTTGAACTTTTCCTATTGCTGCAACTGGTATATTATATTCATTCAGCTTATTAACGGCTTTATTAGAATATCTTAACGGGTTTGGACTCACGCCGATAACCAAAGTTTTCTTTAATACCATATTTTTTTATACCTTTTTTAAACATAATTAAGCAAAACAGAGCATCATATTCAAATCTAACCTGTATTTATATTAAATTCAGGCGGTTCAAATATATGCTTTTTCACGGTACATTGCTGTGCTGCTTTAATAACCGCATCCTTATATTTTGCCGGAAATCCGGGAGGTAAAGAAATTGTAATATCAATACTTTTTATCATACCTGTAGAAGAATTACGTTGCGTTTTAAGAATAAGCCTGATGTCAGAATCAGAGATTTTACGTTGCCGGCAAAAGGATTTTACATATAAACCCGCACAAGTACCTATTGAGGCCAAAAATAAATCAAACGGCGATGGATGCTCATTATCACCACCTGCTTTTAAAGGCTGGTCGGTTCTAATTACAAAACCCTTATGATAAGCTTCTATTTTTTGGTTTTTTCCTAAATATATTTCCATTAAGAGGTTATATTATAATTTTTCATATAATGGTGCAAAAAATCTACAAGATCAAAAAACAAAAAGACAAAAGATTTCACAATACTTTTGTTTTTTGATATTTATGCATAATAATTTGACTGATATTATTAATCAGTAAATTTATTTTTAAGAAGTTTTGCAAACCATTGCGGACATTTGCAGGGTTTGAATGTTTTTATATTAACAAAAACAAGTATAGTCTCTCCAATGTTTAATAAATTGCCTTTTTCATCAAAAATTTCATAATCAAACTTTATTCTTGTTTCAGGGATCCCGGCAATAGTGGTCCTTACAGTAAGCAGATCGTCGTATTTAGCCGGCCGGATGTATTTGCAACTCATTGACAAAATAGGCATCACGATACCCTTTTTCTCCATTTCAAGATAACTTACGCCTAATTTACGCATTGCTTCTACCCTGCCTACTTCATAGTATTGAGCATAATTGCCATAATATACCACACCCATCTGATCCGTTTCACTATACCTGACCCGCAGCTTGGTTTCGCTAACAAACATCTCATTAATATTTCTATATTTCTATAAAATTTTGATGCAAATTTAAAAAATATCTTTTATGATTGTGACATTACCAACTTACTTCAATCGGTTAATTCTTTTTTTTGGTGGAAATAAAGAAATTATAAATATCCAATAAATATTTTGAATAACTACTCATTATTCGATATTCAAGCCCGGTTTAATATTTATCACTAAAGAAAGCAAAACTTTTATCATAATTATTATTAATATTGCATATTATATAAAAACAATCCGCATTTCTGATCGTATTTATATATAAAAAATTGCGGATATTTGTAATTAAAAATTTCTTAATGTTAAAACAATTCTATCTGTCCTGGTTTTTCATGATCATCTTTGTGTTTGTTTTTTCAACCTCATGCACATTAACAGATGACACCAATGAATTAAGAGACACTTATGTAATAATGCTTTCCGTGGATGGTTTCAGGTGGGATTATGCCGACAGGGTTGAAACACCCAATTTAGATCACATTGCTTCCAGAGGCGTAAAAGCAGAATATCTTGAGCCTGTTTTTCCGTCCAAAACATTTCCGAATCATTACAGTATGGCTACCGGACTTTATCCTGACAATCACGGCATTATTGACAACAACTTTTATTGTCCGCATCTTGATGCTACCTTTAGATTGGGAGACATGGCATCTATTACTAATGCCGGTTTTTATGGTGGCGAGCCTATATGGGTAACTGCCGAAAAGCAGAATATAACCACCGCATCCTATTATTGGGTTGGCTCGGAAGCACCAATACAAGGGATACAGCCTACATACTGGAAAGAATATGATGCTGCCGTTCCGTTTGAAGACCGTATTGATAAAGCCATTACATGGCTTGAACTTCCCCGGGATAAACGCCCGCAACTCATAATGCTTTATTTTAATGAACCTGACAGAAGCGGACACCGGTATGGCCCTGACCAGCCGGAAATTGACAGGGTTGTTTTATACCTTGACAGCCTGTTGGGAGACCTGGTTAACAAGCTCGGAGAATTGCCTGCCGAATACAACATCAATCTTATAGTTACTTCCGACCATGGCATGACAGAGATAACACCCGAGAGGTATGTTGATATGACCGGGCATGTTGATCGTGACCGGTTTGAAAGGACACATGGCGGAAACCCGCTGTTGAACCTGCAACCGAAAGAAGAATATGAAGACACAATATACAACATCCTGAAAACTGTTGACAATATCAGCGTATGGAAAAGGGATGAAATACCCGGGCGATTTAATTACGGAAACAACCCGAGAGTTATGGATATGATCGTTTTGGCTGATTCGGCGTGGAGTGTCGGATGGGGCGAACCCACCGGCTCATATTACACAGGGGGGGCGCATGGATGGGACCATGAAATGCAAGATATGCGTACTATTTTTTATGCCCAAGGCCCGGCATTCAAACAAGATCATGTTCACCCGCCATTTAGCGTTATAGATCTTTACCCATTGATCGCCCATATCCTCAACCTTGAAATAGCAGAGGTTGACGGAAAACTTGAAAAAACGAAGGATATGTTAAAATAGATTTTTTACCGGCAAGCTTATTATATATCACTCCGCTTCCTGCAACCGTGTACACACCTTTTCCATCATTAATTTCTTAACCACGCCGGGGCACTCAGCATCATTCATTATCTTTTCAGGGATGCCATCCATTTATTTGATAAAATTGAAAAAGTTAATTTACTTATAGTGTTTTAATTAAGCATGGATGGCATCTGCAATAATATCACCCAAAATCCCTGCCAAGGGATTAATATCAATAGCTCCGTATGAAATGCCGGGAAAATCGTTTTTCAGGATGAATACTCCGTTGCACTGCAAGGCAAATCAACGCTGCCCTCCTGTTGGCCGGAAGATTCAATACTGCAAAAAACACTTAACAGGATTATGCCAAATATATTCCGGAAAGTCTTCATGTAAAAAATCAGTATAGGCTAAACAATTATAATGATATCACAATAAATATAGCACAAAAAATCTGCCAAAGAGATACAAATTTAATAAAATAAATTAAATAAAAATTGACAGACTAAAGTGTGACAAGAAAAAACGATTTTTCAAAGAAATTTCTGAAAATTAAAAAAATAGTGGATTGATACGTGGAAAAATATTTTTCAATATAATATTGACAATCAAAATATTAAGGCTTGAAAATGTGCCCGGAACAGGAGTCGAACCTGCACGTTGTTGCCAACACTAGTCCCTGAAACTAGCGCGTCTACCAGTTCCGCCATCCGGGCAATGAATTATATTCTGATCCGATTTCACTCTGTCAAATATAACGCTGTACTATTTTACGCAATAGATCGAAAAGAACAAATCCCAAAAATAAGACAGCAAATAATTGAAAATTGGTCTTTTTGTTATTTAAAGATTGTTTTTTGAAGTTTATCAGCAATTGTGCCCAGGACAAGACTCGAACTTGCACGACCTTTAACGGTCACTACCCCCTCAAAGTAGCGTGTCTGCCAATTCCACCACCTGGGCAAAAGGGTATGCAAAATTAAAAAATTTTCCTTTTCCGAAGTATAAATTTTCAGAATGAGCTGATTCTTTTTTAAAATGCTAAATAAAGATATAAGAAATATATAAAGAATTTTGATTTAAGAATCCCGACATACTTCGCTACCCCGGTACGCTTCGCTACGGGGCAGGCGGGGCAGGCGGGGCAGGCGGGGTTGGCAAGGATTGCATTAAATGAGATCGCAATGTTATTCCCTTCGGTCATTGTCTCTCTTTGGTCGGCACGCTAAGTTAACGATTTATGATTCCGGCAATTACTAACAAAAAAACCCCTGTAAACCAATTTTTACAGAGGGCTTATAGTAGCGGGGGCAAGATTCGAACTTGCGACCTTCGGGTTATGAGCCCGACGAGCTACCTCTGCTCCACCCCGCAATATATTTTAAATATCTCTTTTAATATTAAACTAAAAATAAAATATGTAAAAGAACTATTTGTTTTTCAAAATGACGGTGCAAAAATAATAAATAATTAGCTTTTGCACAACTTTATTGATAAATATTTTACTGAAACCGTTAACTTTGTATAAAAAGTGTCTTAACAATTTAAGTTCCCGTAATTCATATGCACAAATCAGGTTTCGTTAATATAATAGGCAACCCCAACGTGGGCAAGTCAACCCTGATGAATTGTTTTCTCGGTGAGAAACTTTCCATTGTTACACCAAAAGCCCAGACAACAAGGCATCGTATTATAGGTATACTTAATGACGAAAATTACCAGGTCGTTTTTTCAGATACCCCGGGCATTATAAATCCAAAATACAGGCTGCAGGAACAAATGATACAATTTATCAAAACAGCTCTCGAAGATGCCGACATTTTCATTCTGATTACCGAAATACATGAAACCTTTGAACATAAAAAGATCCTTGAAAAACTGAAAAAGCCGGAATTACCCGTAATTGTTTTAATAAACAAGATTGATCTGGCAAAGCAGGATAAGGTCATAAAAAAAAGTGAAGAGTGGAAGAAGCAATTTCCCGATTGGTATGTGCTGCCTGTTTCAGCCCTTCAAGGCTATAATATTATGCCGGTTCTGGATAAGATAATAGAGCTTTTACCCGAATCGCCGCCTTACTATCCAAAAGACCAGGTCTCTGACAAGCCGGTAAGGTTCTTTATATCGGAAACCGTGAGGGAAAAAATATTATTCAATTACAATAAGGAAGTTCCGTATTCGGTTGAGGTTGCGGTTGAATCGTATAAAGAGACTGATGATATTATACGTATAAGGTGTATTATATATGTAGCACGTGAATCACAGAAAGCAATATTAATAGGGCATCAGGGCAAGGCTTTAAAAATCGTGGGCACGCAAGCCCGTAAGGAAATAGAGCATTTTCTTGGCAAGCAGGTTTTTCTTGAATTACATGTTAAAGTAAGTAAAAACTGGAGGGAGGATGATATTAAGCTGCGTAATTTCGGATATATTCAAAAATAGCGATCATATATGTCAAACATTGTAGCACTGGCAGGCAGGCCTAATGTAGGCAAATCAACTCTTTTCAACCGGCTGACAAAGACAAGGCACGCAATAGTTGAGCCTACTGCCGGAGTAACGCGCGACAGGCATTATGGTAAAAGCGACTGGAACGGCGTTGATTTTTCCGTTATTGATACAGGCGGATATGTTGAGAGTTCTGACGATATTTACGAAAAAGAAATACGTAGCCAGGTTGAAATTGCCGTTGAAGAAGCCGACATTGTGCTTTTTATGGTAGATGTTATGGAAGGCATTACTCCTATGGACAGAGATGTTGCAAGCCTTCTGAGAAAATCGGGCAAAAAAAGCTTCCTTGTTGCCAATAAAGCTGATAACAGCAAATTGACCGATGATGCGTCACAGTTTTATGAGCTTGGAATAGGTGAAGTTTATCCTGTATCCTCAATAAACGGATCGGGCACCGGTGACCTGCTTGATGATGTGGTAAAATCCTTTAAAAAAACAGGTGAAGAAACAACCGGTGATGATCTTCCAAAGTTTGCCGTTGTCGGCAGGCCGAATGTAGGTAAATCATCACTTATCAATATATTGTTGAGAGAAGAAAGAAATATTGTAACCCCCGTACCTGGCACCACAAGAGATTCAATCTACACCAGGTATTCACACTTCGGTTTCGACTTCTACCTTATTGATACGGCCGGATTACGAAAAAAAGGCAAAGTAACAGCCAACATTGAGTTTTACAGCGTGTTAAGGTCTGTCAGGGCGATCGAAAAATCGGATGTTTGCCTGCTGATGATCGATGCGCAAAGCGGCCTCGAAAGCCAGGATCTGAACATTTTTCACCTCGCCGCTAAAAACCACAAAGGAATTGTAATCCTGGTAAATAAATGGGACCTTGTTGAAAAAGAAACAAATACAATCAAAAAAATTGAAAGATCACTCCGGGATAAAATAACACCATTTAAGGATGTTCCTGTTATATTCACATCAGTTATAAGAAAACAAAGAATATTCAAAGCAATAGAAGCAGCCCTTAAAGTCTATGAGAACCGAAAACGAAAAATCACTACAAGCAAACTTAACGAATATTTGCTTCCAATAATAGAAGCTAACCCCCCTCCTGTTTATAAAGGAAAACAAACAAAGATTAAATATGTTACCCAGTTGCACACATATTACCCGAGCTTTGCATTTTTTTGTAATTTGCCTCAATATATAAAAGAACCATATAAAAGGTTTTTAGAGAACAATATAAGGAAATTATGGGATTTCAAAGGTGTTCCGATAACGATATATTTCAGGAAGAAATAAAAACAGAACACGGATTTACCCTGTTGAATAAAGTCTGATTAACCGGAAATATTTTTTAAAAATCTATTCAACAGGGTGAACGCTGATGCAACTGATCATCACTGATAACCTGTGATCAATTATGCGTGACCATCCGTCTAATCCGTGTCATAAGTGTTCTGTTAAACAACTAAATATTATGTCAAAACAGAATGACAATTCACTGCGTATTGATAAGTGGCTTTGGGCAGTACGGCTCTTCAAAACCCGCCGCCAGGCAACACAAGCCTGCAAAGCCGGTAAAGTAAAAATAGATGGTGAAAATGTTAAACCTTCCCGTGAAGTTAAAGAAGGTTTAATAATAACTGTTCAGGCCGGTGTAATAAAAAAGACCGTAAAAGTTGTTAAGTTGTTGTATAAGCGTGTCGGGGCAAAGCTGGTAAATCATTACATGGAAGATCTCACACCAGAAGAAGAATATATTAAGTTGGAAAAGATAAAAAAACAGCCATCTTATATGCGCCCTAAAGGACTGGGCAGACCCACCAAGAAAGAACGGCGCGACATGGATGACTGGTTTGGATGGAATAAAAAAGTTTAATTAACCTGTTTTTTTCTTATTGATCCAATAAGTAAATTTTTCAGCAAGTTTTCCCGTGGAAACAGGTTTGGTAAGATAACCGTCCATCCCCTGCGAGAGGTAATATTCTGCATCACCTTTCATTGCCCTGGCACTAAGGCCAATTATTACAGGCAACGCCTGCTTACCGTAACGATTTTTCAATACCTTCACAGCCTCAACACCGTCCATAACAGGCATCTGTATATCCATTAAAATAAAATCATACTTGCCGGGTTTGAACTTTTTCAAAGCTTCTTCACCGTTAGATGCTATATCTGTTTTACATCCCACCTCTTTAAGCATCAATGAAATAACCAGTTGATTCGTTTTTTTATCTTCCACCAATAAAACAAAGCAAGGTTCAGGTAACTTTACGATATCCTCAGCATACTCTGTTTCAACCTCACTCTCTTCATCACTAACCTTTTTTGCCAAAAAAGTAAACCAAAACTTGCTGCCTCTACCCAAAGCACTTTCCATTCCAATAGTGCCACCCATTAATTCTGCCAAACGTTTACAAATAGCTAATCCAAGACCTGTCCCCTCATAAACCCTTGTATCAGAAATATCAGCCTGTGAAAATATGTGGAACAATCTTTCCTGGTTTTCTTTTGATATTCCAATACCCGTATCCTCAACAACTACCTTTATTTTGTAAAAATGATCCGTTTCGCTTTCCAATATGTAAGATAGCTTTACCGTACCTTTTTCAGTAAATTTAACGGCATTTGAAACCAGATTTGTTATAATTTGTGATAACCTGTGCTCGTCGGCAAAGATATTTTCAGGCAATTTTTCATCAAAATTGATCCTTAATTGCAACTTTTTTTGCTGTACCAGTGCATAAAAAAGTTTATAAATTCTGGCACCACTTTCCTTTACATTGAAAACAACCGGTTTAATTTCCATCTTTCCGGCTTCAATTTTTGACATGTCCAATATGTCATTAACGATATTCAACAAACTTTTTGATGACGAAAGTATAATATCAGCATACTCTTTTTGTTTTTCGCTCAAATCTGTTTTTAACAACAACCCGCTCATTCCTAAGATCCCGGTCAACGGGGAACGGATCTCATGGCTCATATTTGCAATAAATTGTTGCTTAATGCGGGCCACTTTATCGGCAATCTCAACTTTATTTTTAAGTTCACCGTGTTCAACTTCTTTGGTTATATCCAGGCATACCCCTATAATACGTTCAGGATTTAATTTTCTGTTTTTAATTACCGAAGCCACAAGTTTTATTATCCTTTCATTTTTATCTTTATCATATATCCGGAAACGGTCTTCATATTGACCACCAGCGTTTTTTATCCTATCAATATTTTCAAGAATTCGTTTTGCATCTCCGGGAAGGGCTGTTTTTCCAAAAACGTCCGCCAAGCTGGTAACGTCTTCTTTTTCCAATCCTAGCAGTTTTAACATCCGGCCTTCCCAGGCAAGCTTTTCATTCCGAATATCATAATCCAATATACCGATCTCAGCCGATTCGGCTGCCAGGACTAACCTGTCGTTTAATTGGCGCAGCTTTGATTCCGCTATTTTTCTTTCCTCGATATCCTGGTAAATACCAAAAACAGCTAATTGCTCTTCGCTAAAAAAAACGGGTTTTCCCAAAACTGAAACATGTATTTCCTTACCCGACTTATGCTTTCTGATTGATTCAAAAGCAACCTGTTCGCCCCGTGCTACTGACCTGGTTGCCTGCATACCTTCATGTCTCAAATTATAAGGAACGATCAGATCGTTAATAGGGCGACCGAAGGCTTCTTCCTGACTATAGCCAAACAATGATTTAAATTTATTGTTAAATCTTTGCACCCTGTCTTGATTATCCACAATTGCAATAGCCACAGGTGCTTCATCAATAAGAGTTTTAAAATATACCTCCTGTATCCTCAGTCTGCTTTCACTCTCACGCAACTTCTGCAGAACATTATTTTGTTCCTTGACCCTTTGCCAGTAAATATATGCTTTGGATATTATAAAAGGCAATTCTTTAAACATTGCAGGCGATTTTAAAAAACAATCCGCAGCACCTTTCTTTAATCCTTCAAGGACAATGTTCTCATCACCCTTCTCATACATTATTATGACAGGAATCGGTTTATCAAGTTTTTCCTGGTCAAATAAATCCGACCCCTCTCCGTCAGGCAAAGATGAGTTGGTTATTATAAGATCCGGATCTTTTTTGACAATAATCTTCCAGGCTTTTGCAATGGTGTCGGTATTCTCTAAAGTAATACCATCATTCCCGGCTATTGATTTGTAAATCAAATCAACATGTTTTTTGTTATTATCAACAAGAATTATATTGGCTGAAATTTTCATAAAAAACCGCATTAAAAAATGCACCGATTATTTTTAAAACAAGCCGGATTTAAGTAGTAAATAATCCTGCCTGTTATAATAAAAATGCAAACTCATTATAACAATCTACGAACCAATGATTTAAAAAGTTCTATAAAATTTATCCGAGACACAAAAGATCAATAAATAATACAATCATAACCTTTATGATTATCTTTACTATTGTTATTTATGTTTTAATCATTTCATTTTTTATAATTTTGCCCTGCATTGATATTACAAAAATGTATAAAAAAAAACTTAAATAATTAGTTATTTTACTTAATTTAAAGATTCAATAGTGTCCGGTTAAGAATTAATCTTGCCACAAAGACATTCACCCTGTTGGATATATGTTTTTCATATTCATCCTGTTAGTTAACAAATTATCCAACAAGGCAGGAACTCTAAGAAACACTAAAAGTAATGTGCAGAAATACAGTTCTTTGTGAATCTTTGAATCTTTGTGGCTCGTAATTAATTAAAGTTTATAATCAATTAATTTTAATTTCTTTTGTAATGACTGATATTAAAAGAAAATAAACAATTTTTAAATTCTTAACCGGACACTAATGTTAAAGATTAACTAATAAGAAAACACAATACATTTTTAAATTTTAATTATATATTATGAAAGATTTGAAAGAATACATTGAAACTAACCAGGATCGTTTTCTGAACGAATTGTTTGAATTATTAAGGATTCCTTCGATAAGTTCAAAGGAAGATCATAAAGATGACATGTTCAAAGCCGCCGAATGGATAAAAAACAAGTTAATGGCAGATGGTGCTGAAAATGCTGAAGTTTTATCTACTAACGGTCATCCGGTTGTTTATGCCGACAAAATCATAGACCCTTCACTTCCCACTGTTTTGGTTTATGGTCATTATGATGTACAGCCTGTTGAACCGCTTGATTTATGGAAAAGCAAGCCATTTGAGCCTGAAATACGGGACGGGAAAATATGGGGGCGCGGCGCCGATGACGATAAAGGTCAGATGTACATGCATTTCAAAGCATTTGAATATCTTAACAGCACCAACCAGCTTCCTTGTAATATCAAATTCATGATAGAAGGCGAGGAAGAAATAGGTTCTCCAAGCCTTGGAGCTTTTTGTGAAGCCA
>PWZB01000110.1 GCA_003567625.1 Bacteroidales bacterium
AACAGCCCGGTTGACTATATATATACCGATAAGCCGGATAATGCCGCAGATGTGATATACTACAAGCTCTCACAACATGACTTCGACGGTAAAAGCGAAACCTTCAGCCCCGTTGACGTTATATGTATCAAGGAAATAGTACATGCCGGAAAGCTTGATCTGTATCCTAACCCGGCTAAAGAGATAATAAACATAGCAGCCCGCTCACCGGTCCGTACCGGTGCAACCGTCGAAATATACAATATTAACGGTATCAAAGTGTTCGAAAAAGAGCTTGAGCTTAATGAAGGCATGAATAAAACAGAGGTTAATGTGAGTAATTTTACAGGCGGCGCCTATGTCATCCGTGTCAGATGTGCTGCCGTTACCTTCAAACCGCATATGATCCATGTGAAAAGGTAGAGTGGATGTTGTATTTTTTTGTTTAATTGTTACACAGAGGTTCACAGAGGAGACACAGAGAAGCACAGAGGGTCATCGCTTAAAAATTGCCCGGCACCTTATATTTTCTCTGTGTAACCCAAAAATACGCTGACCAATAACAAATGATCATAGAACTTTAAACTTTGCGAACTTTGTGTTTAAACATTTTGCGTTCTTTGCGTGGAACTTTTTCTCATAGCAACTCAAAAAAGTAGATAATTTTGAAATTCCGATACAAATAAATACATTTTATACAACGTGGCTTCCTTAACATTTTTCCGGTAATTTCCGCATTTTTTTCCGTGATAAACCTATTCATTTTACGTGTTTTTACCTCTTTTATTTATAAGGTTTATTTACTTTCGATTTTTTAAGTCAGGTTTATTTATATACAGGAATAATATATGCATTTATTTGTTGTTAACAAAATCAGCTATAGTATGTCAGCATTTTTACAAAACCCTTACAGGTTTTTGGTTTCAACTAAATCCGATAACGCTGTAAATTTTACAAAGTCCGGAATTAAAAGCAAAGATCTGTTTAGCATTATAATTTTTGGTTTTTTTGCATATCCAAAGAAAAAAATTCTTTTCCCGTTTTTCTTCACTTTGGCTTTGTTATTGATCTCAGCCGGTGCTGTGGCACAGGAAGCTTCCGCAAGGACGCAGAACAGGGATAAAAAGAATACAGGGAAAATTCAAAGCATTGAACATGTACGTGCAACAGACAGCAACGATATCACTGAAATAAAAAACATTTCGCAGGATACGCTCAAAGCACCTTACGGAATATCCGACGATGCAATACGAAAACAGGATGTTCCTGAAACCGAAAAGATCAAAACAACCCCTGCAACCTTACAAACTGCGGGGCAGACAGACAGGGTGATAAATAAAGCGGATGAAGTAAGAAGACCTGTCAGCCGGGATAAGCATGTAATGAATAAAGCTGATTTTCTTGTTGATAAAAGGATCATACCCGGTGCAGGCTTAACACCTGAAGCTTTTGGTAAAGATAATATCAGACAGGACATACCATTTTTCGAGGATTTTACCGGTGTGCCTGATGGTGATATACCTGACGACTGGTCTGTTGACGGCTCGTTTGTTACCGGAATCTGGAGAACAACGTATTCTGACCACGCAGGCGGTAAAGTTCCTGAATTGAGGGGACTTGATGCGGGATCATCCAGCATCACAGGTCAATCATGGCTGATCTCTCCGAAAATCAATACCTCAGGCCATGATACTTTGTATCTGTCATTCAAAAATGTTATTAAAAAAGCATTTGTTCAACTCCGGGTATATGTGAGGGCGGATGGTGATCTTCACATTGTGGAAGAATGGAATAGTCCCGGCAATGTCGATGAAGAGGAGTTTTTAGCCGAACTTACGGCAGACCAAGGTGTTGGAAGTGAAGAGTTTGAAATTATATGGTGGTTCAATGGAAGCTCTGATAATATTTTGTGTTGGATTTTTGACGATGTATATCTTGGAAAACTTTATGGTCTGACTGTTTTGGAACCTATAGGCGAGGGCACAGTAACCCCCAAACCCGGTGTTTATGAATATCCTGCCAACATGGATGTCGCATTAAATGCACTTCCGCACTTTGGATATACATTCGATAGCTGGAGCCAGGGCAATGTTGAAGATCCCGAATTACCACGGACTACCATAAATATTGGCATGAACGAATCCCAGACAGTGCAGGCAACTTTCCCGCAATATGATCTGGATAATCTCTGGCATCAGTACGATGCCGGAGGCTCTGCCGCCACTTCTGCCGTTGACTCCGAAAAAGGTATAGATCATGAAGTAGCAGATAATTTTTCGTTTCAATCAGAAGAATATATTCAAAAAGTTGTCATTCACGGCCTGGCATTGAATCGTTTTGAGCCGGATAGTGAACGAAAAGTTTTTACGGGAGATGATACCAGGTCAGAGATACCCTTTTTTGAGTGTTTTACAGGAGTGGAGGAAGGTGAAATACCTGACGGCTGGGAAATTGAAGGTCAGGTTTTTGTAAATCATTTATGGGAAGTTACTGATTCCGAACATGCGGGTGGTGGAGAGCCTCCCGAAATGAGGGCGCTTGACCTGCCGCCCGGTTGGTCTATAGATGGTATGTCTTATCTTGCTTCATCAAAAATCAATACCTCAGGATATGATACTTTATATCTGTCATTTAAATATGCTATGTCAGAGGTTAATGTTGTCCTTGGAGTATATACCAGGGTAGATGGTGATATGTATTTGGCAGGGGAGTGGCTTGCCCCCGGTGATGTAAATGACGGGGAGTTTGTTGCTGAACTTACAGCCGGGGATCATGGCGTAGGATCAGAAGAGTTCGAAATTATTTGGTATTTTGTTGGAAGTTCTGATGACATCAACTGGTGGGTTTTTGATGATGTTCTCCTGGGGGAAGATCCTCCATTCTGGACGCCCGGTAAAACCAGTCCATTCATAGTGCGGTTTTATGATGAAGATTCAGAGACTGAGCCCGACTGGGGAAATCCCGTATCGCAGCAGAATGTTGACGGGAAAATGTATCCTGCCGGCGTGGTATGGGGCCAGGAATATCAACATTATAAAGTTGAGCTTGATCTTGATGAACCGGTTGAGCTGCAATCGGGCTGGGTTTCTGTTCAGGCGGATGTTGACGGCGGTGCCGGCGGGTGGTTTTTGTTGCTGGAAGCTGAAACGGGTGACGGCGACGGGCAGGCATGGCAAAGGGTTAATGGCGACAGCGAGCCTATTGACTTTGACATAATGGCGGAAATCTGGGGTAGTACTGACCTTCTCCCCGTAGAGCTCCACAGCTTCACAGCCACCTGCTGCGAAGAGAGGCAATCGGTCAATATCGAATGGACTACCCTCAGCGAAACAAACAACAGCCACTTTAATATTCACAGGGCTTATGATGACGGAAACTTTGAAAAGATCGCAACAATTCAGGGCGCAGGAAACTCCAACAGCCCGGTTGACTATATATATACCGATAAGCCGGATAATGCCGCAGATGTGATAT
>PWZB01000141.1 GCA_003567625.1 Bacteroidales bacterium
GGGGAAAGAGGCATAAGATATGTTCATAATGAAATCGGGCATGCATCACAAAACCTGCATTTGCAGGCAGCAGCGTTGGGGTTGGGTACGGTGGTGATAGGAGCTTATAATGATGATGAAGTGGAAAACATACTTGATCTCGGCCCCGATATTAACGTTCTGTATATTATGCCCGTTGGAAATATGCGTTAAATGTCATTGTACACACGCTTCCATAACGGAAAGGATAAGTATCACCGTAATTAAAGATCAATAGTAAGTCCTGTGTATAAGGATATACCATAGGGATAAACATTATATTCCTTACCGTGTGTCATGGAGGTGACAAACAAATTAGCCGAAGGTTCCATATAAAAGTTCAATTTATTTGTAACAGGGACCACAAAAGCGGCTCCACCGGTAAGACTGATATTCCAATTTCTTATTAAAGAAGTTTTTCCGATTGAATTTCTGACGCCTTCCCTTTCCAAAACAACACTATTGTTTACCAAATAATTAAGTCCGGCACCACCTTTTAGTTGTATTTTAAATAAACGGTTGTAGACATTATATCGAATACTCAGCGGGACTTCAAGAAAACCAAGGTGCTGGTTTAGCATGTCGCCCTTTTCCTGCAAATCATCTTCAGGTTCATTGATGTCATCAAGGGTTATAACGCGATGTGCGCTTATATCATCAAAATATAGTGTTGGATCATCAAATTTAATTTCACCCATTGAAGTCAAAACTGATTGAGGATGTCTAACATAGGAAGGTAGAATATCAAACGGGGATTTATTATCAGGATGGCTGTATATTTTAATATTACGTATAATCTGACCCATTCTGATATACTGTAATCCGCTCTCAACTGATATTCTTTTGTTCAACTTATATTCAACATTTATGCCCAGGTTATAAGTAAACAGATGTTTTTCATTTTGTTCGAAAATACTTCTCCCCTGGAACAATAAATCAGGGTCAGAAGAATTAATTCTGAAAGCATATTGAGGTGCGATCTTTACTCCAAACGACCATCGGTTTTTTTCGGGTAAATCATCAAGATATGTTTCTTTGTCAAGAGATGTTGTATATGTAATATTTTCTTTAAAATCACTACTTGTTAATACAATTGCATCAGAAGTTGCGATTTTGGAATATTTAACCGGCTCTGTTTCCTGAAACTTATTCGCAAATTCTTCGCGGTGCAGAACCGGGGTTAAGGTATCTTTTACAAATCCCGCAATTTTTTTCTTATCTGTCTTTTCTTTTGTAATTGGTAAGAAGCCGGGGTCTTTAGTTTTGGAAACAGTTTCTTTCTTGTATATATCAGGTATTTCTTTCTGGTGTATTATATCGGGTTTGATCTTTTCCGTAATTTCAACACGTTTCAAATGTTTGGGTGAAAAAAGATCTGCGGTTTCATCAAAAGATATAGCATTGTACGATATAATTTCATAGACCCCCCATGCCGAAGCCATCAAAAGGGCAATGGCTGCAGCATATTTTACATATCTTTTCCGGCTTGATTTTCTATCATTGTCTAATTTGCCTTCCAACTCATTCCACACATGGGTTGGTGGCTTAGGCTGAAAACCCTCGAATTTTTTACTGATAGCATGTTTAAAATTATCTCTTTTATCCATTTTATTCGTTATTAATCAATAATAAGCGAAAAGGTTTTGTGTTTTTTTACTTTCATTATTTATTATTTAACCAAAGCTTTAGATAAACCGGCAACTACATTTTCATTTTGCAATTTTTCCATAAGCATATAGCGTGCTCTTGCATAATTTGAGCGTGATGTGTTTTCCGATATTTTCAAAGTATTTGATATTTCTTTATGCGAATATCCTTCTATAACGTACATATTAAACACAATCCTGTACTGAGCTGGTAAAGATTGAATTATCTCCAGTAATTCGTTTAAACTCATCTGATCACTATTGTCCATTTGCTCCAGAAACCCGTAATGATCATACATGTTACCAGCTGCCAGATTTGATATATTCTCCCGATACTTGCGGATAGCGGTATTAATAATAATCCGTTTTATCCATCCTTCAAAAGAACCTTTCTTTTTAAACGTATGAAGTTTATCGAATACAATCATAAACCCTTCCTGCAAAATATCCTCCGCATCTTCCCTGTTTCTGGCATAACGAAAGCAAACGCCATACATCTTTGCCGAATAAAGTTCGTAAAGCTGTTTTTGCGCTTTTCGCCTGCCTTTCAGGCACCCCTTTATTATATTATCAATGGATTCCACCGGTTTTTTTTTATTTTGGCTTAACACAAAACAAATATACGAAACAAAGAACAATTTTTATACCAATAAACCGGTAAATTTATTAATCAATATATATAATCATATAACTGACAAGTCTTCAAACCTTTAACATCAATACCGTACAACCATAATGAAAGAATAATATTTTATATCCTTATACTTTCGGTTACACGGTTACATTAAAATATAATTTTAAATTTAATACGGGTTTCAGGTAAATGACCGCTGGCTTTATTATAGTGGTTAATGTTGTGAATAAGCTTTTCAACCCAGCTAAGGGAGACAAAGTTTTGAGCGGTCATTACCATAAAACCCTGTATCAAAACCAACCGGGACATATCCTTTTGCTAATTTGGCTTTTTTTGAGGAGATCCGGCTTACACTGAAACCTGATAGAGTTGGCTGCTTAAAGGTGTATATGCCCCGGACTGGTTTCTCTATTTATATAGATGAAAAAAAAGGTCAAAACGTTGCGTGAGAAAAAAATTTTTTTTTAATGCACTAATTTGCAGACTTTTCAAAAAGATAAAATGACAGCTTTCCACAAGATTCAAAAAGTTTTGCTAATTTTGGATTGGAACAATTTTGTTTTTAATGACATGATTCTTTTAAAAATAAATCTTTTATTAATACTTAAATTTCTAAATTGAAATTTAGGTAACATTTTAATTTATCTTTAACGACTGGTATTTAATATAGACAAACCGGTAATAAATAAACTGTTCTAACAAAAAAACCGTATAGATATGAAAATTGCTTACGTAGGCACTTATCCTCCAAGACAATGTGGTATTGGGACTTTTACCAACAACCTTATAAAGGCAATCGTATCCAATACCAAAGACAAAGAAATTATCAACCATACAAATGTTATAGCGCTTAACAACCCACATTCCGAAGAGGAATATGAATATCCTGAAGAAGTTAAGTTTACTATCCGCCAGGAACATCAACGAGATTATATCAATGCTGCGAAATTTATTAACTTCAGCGACTCGCAGGCATGTATTCTAAATCACGAGTTTGGTATTTTTGGCGGTGACGACGGAGTATACATACTACCATTGCTTCACAGACTTAAAGTTCCGCTAATAGTAACTTTTCATACTGTTTTGCGTGATCCCTCTTTTGTTCAGAAAAACATAGTTGAAGAAATTGGAAAGATCGCAAAAAAAA
>PWZB01000095.1 GCA_003567625.1 Bacteroidales bacterium
CTTTCAGGCTTCCCTTTGCTATTTCAATTTCATCGCCCGGGCCGGGGTTTACGTCGGGTGTTTCTATGCCGACATTTTTGCTCAGCAGCATTTTCACGGCATCTATCTGGCTTTCGGGTATTACCACGGGCTGCCCTTCAAAACAGATTATTCGTGCCACTCCGGGCGTTTCGAGGATTTGCGGGTATTCACGGCGGTTTATCTTTACAAACAGATAAGAGGGGAAAAGCGGCACTATGACCCGTTTCCTGCGGTCGCTCCACTCACGCACGGTCTTATACAACGGAAGGTAATAACAAAAACCCGCCTGCCCCAGCAGGTCGCCTACACGCTTCTCCCAGCGCGCACGCGTGTAAACCGCATACCAGTGACGTGCCGAATTATTCAACATATATCAAAATTATGACGTGAAAATTTTCTGGCCGTTTGCAATAAGCAAATATATAAGTTTTTTTAAAAAAACAGGAAAGTGACTTCAGTAAAGAAATATATAAGTGATCATAGAATGATGTTGCGAAAAATTTAAAGAAAAATTTCATCTTCAGTTTCTGATATTCCCTTTATTAAAGAAAAATAGTCTGTTTCGGCTTTTTTAAGCTGTATTATTCATAACTCAAGGAAGTTATTGCAGGTTAGCATAAGCCCGGGAAAGGCAGTTATTTGACCGGACACAATTTCTTGAATATCCTTGTAATTTACGTAAGCTTAAAAAACATGTTTATAGAAACCGTAAATCTCGTATTATTTGAATCAAAATAATGTTAATCTTTGAAAATATGATTTTGCAAGGCAAGGTAGTTTGACAAACAATGATCAGGGTTTCGGATAAAACCACGACACCGGATTGCCGGTAAAGATCCTGCCCGGGGTTTTTCCGTTTTTATTTATCCGGAAATGTGTCGTTTGATAATTGTTTTTGTATTTTTATAGTATAAAGATACGTCTTGCATTAAAATTGTTTTAGATTTTAATCAACAAATAATGCATTAAAAATACAGTGAATTATGAAGTATATTCGTTACTATTTTCTGATTTTATTTTTAGCGGGTATTCCCGGTATTTTTCTGAATTATCAGGGTTTTGAGTTATTTTCAGCCGATCGTCTATCTTTGTCCTCGGGGCAATACAGTGCCGGGCATCATGACAGCCGCCTTAGGGTTCTTTTCAACCAGCCCCATATTCCTGCATATCCTTCGCTTCGTTCTTTAAAATATCTGAAGTTGGGATATGAGGCAGGCATTATAGGCGGCACGTCACATTCGCTGACCAACATAGGAACGGGATTACCATCATTTCTGGGCACTCACTGGGAAACAACAAGCATTAATGCAGGCGCTTTTTTCCGGTACCGGTTTGACCTTGACTGGGCCGTAAGCACATCATTTCATTATGCACGAATGCATTCAGCTGATAGCCTCGCTCCGCAAGAAACAGCAAGGTACAAACGTGACTTTTATTTCAATAATCAAATATTTGAACTGAATGCGGTGATCGAATATTACCTGCCTAGCTTATCATATCTCTCCTCATGGGATATATATGGCTTTATAGGTGCCGGGATTTTCCACCATGACCCCGATCTTACCGTCCCGGACCCCGATAACTACGAAAAAGAATCATACAGCAATATTCAACCCGTAATACCTATGGGTTTTGGAGTTATATATGCAATTAATGAGAACTTAAGGATAGCAGTTGATATAGGTCACAGGAAAACATTCACTGATTATATCGATGGCTTTACCAGGCCCGCAAGCGATAAAAATGACGCTTATTTTCTGGGATCACTGAAAATAAGTTACTTCTTCACACCCATAAGATTTATACCTTATTAAATCAAAACATACATTAAACAAATGAAAATATCTTTTAGTAAATCTTTTGGAATAATTATTATCTTGAGCCTGATAATATCATGCGCTCAAAGAAGATTTATTTACTTACCTGCACCCCCCGAGTATGGAGCAATTCATTACAGAAATCTGGAACCGGAGCAAAAAATAGCATTTTTAATGTCAGAATTAGAATGCGACTATTCTTTGGCACATGTGATATTATGGGGTCAATATCAGGAAGGCATGTCAAGAACACATATATTATACAGCCTGGGCAGACCGGATAAGATCTCTGTAGCCAAAGGCTCATGGGGTATAAAAAAACGTGAACAGTGGACCTATAATTATCCGGAAAAAGATCTTCATCTTTTTTTTAAAGTCGATGAACTTAAAAGCTGGGTAATTTGTTATCAATCCACATCTTACTAACCTTAATGTTATGAATATTGTAAATTTGTAAATATATATCAGCTATTTGTTTTTCATTATTTTATTTTTTTAGTGTTTTTCGTAAGTGTTTTACTGTAATTACATAAATTTTATAATGTTAATTTAGCAGGCCAACGAATAATTAATTGGTTTTATGGAAACTTTTCTTGAAAAATTATACCAACTCGGGTTAATAAAGAACCGGATAGTCTTATCGGCCGGCAAGCAATTTCCAGGTTTAAGCGAAGAACTTATTTCTCCTGGTGAATCTTTAGACTATAAACATAAAAATGTTGATCTTGAAAAGTTAATTACCCATTATTATAATGAAACGGTTTATCGTTTCATAGCCTCGCGTGTTGATCTGAATTCCGTTTATACACATGTTGTTTCCACCAACAGCAATTTCACTATCGAACAGATACCCGGAAATATGTGCAAAGCCATTGTGAACCTCAGCAGGATAAATGACATACGCCGCGTAAACAAGTTTTTTGAGCTTGTCAACAGAAAACTTTCGCAATCGGATATCTTCGTGGGTTATTGCGAAACACTTGAGTTGCGCTACAAAAGACTAATAAAAAAATATCCTTTCATAATAAACCACCTGCTCCTGTTATGCGATTATATTTTCAAAAGGGTCATGCCTAAACTTCCTGTTGCCAAGAAAATATATTTTAAGTTGACGGGTGGCAGCAACAGGAGAATAAGCCGTGCCGAGGCTTTGGGGCGTCTTTACTCGTGCGGATTTGAAATTGTTGAGGAGCGATCCATAGGCTACCTCCACTTTTTTGTTGCCCGGAAAACCGGCAAACCCGCATACGACCTGAACCCATCCTATGGCATGTTCTTCCCGATGATCAGAACAGGCAAGAACGGTAAAGTAATACGCGTTTACAAGATCCGTACCATGTATCCTTATTCCGAATACCTGCAGGAGTACATCTACAACAAAAACAACCTCGATAAAATAGGTAAGTTCAAGGATGATTTCAGGGTTACATCTGTAGGTAAGTTTATGCGTAAGTTATGGATAGATGAGTTGCCCATGATATATAACTTATTTAAAGGAGACCTTAAGCTCGTCGGCATACGCCCTTTAAGCAAACAATTTCAAAGCCTTTACCCGGAAGAATTGCTGGAATTAAGGAATAAATTCCGCCCCGGACTGATCCCGCCGTTTTATGCCGATATGCCAAAAGGCCTTGACGAAATCGTTGAATCCGAAAAAAGATACCTTACAGCTCATCAAAAATCGCCTCTTAGTACCGACTGGAAATACTTCCGGAAAGCTTTTATAAATATAGTTTTCCGTAATGCACGCAGTAAATAATTTTTTACAAGCCTGCGGTTTTTCTTGACTATTATATCTGTCTTTTGATAAAAATATATGTTATGCGGCAATATAAATTAAAAGAATTAAAACAAACTTTTATTATATGTTTTTCGTACAACGATTTAAATAGGCTATATAAATTGATATGGATCAAGAACATTTTTATTTTATAAGCATTTGATTAATAATATTAACAAACTTTGATATATTAAGCCAGCAAAAATAAACCGGGTTTTATGTTTTATGTAATAAAATTTTTAATTTTGTTTACAAAAACTTTATTATATTTGATAATAAATAGTCAAAGATCATGAGAAAATTATACCATATATCTCTTGTTTTGTTTTTAGTTTTCACTTTTACTTACCATGCCGGGGCACAGTACCTTGGGGGATTCGGCAGCGGTTATGATATGTCTTCCGCGTCAGATATTTATCATCTGTTATCCATTGAAATTGAAGGGGATGGGAGTGTAACCGTTGAAGCGGAAGGTGAAATTCTGGATCCTGAATTTTCCGGCACCAATATTTATTATATCGAAGACGGCACTGAAATAACTCTCACTGCAGAGCCCGATGCAGAATGGGTTTTCGGTCATTGGTCGGGAGATCATGTACCTCCCGGGCAAGAGCAAGAAATATCAATAACATTGGATATCACTTCCGTGATTATCCTTACGGCCAAATTCCTTAAAGAACTTACAATTACCGTAAACCCGGCTTCCCGCGTATATGGTGAAGATGACCCGCCGTTCAGTTTTGAAGATTTCAGCGGCCAACTGATACCGGGCGATAATATAGCTGATGTAACAGGCGGCGCCGGAGAACCGGATGATGTAGAATATACCCTTGAAACCACCGACATAGGTTCCCCGGTCGGAATATACCCCGATGAGATTGGTATTGACGAAGAAAGCCTGAACGGCGATAAAGCGGATGATTACTCTATTGATATAACCAGGGGCACATTGACGATAACGGAAAGAGAGCTTACGCTTTTTGATTTTGTAGCCAACGATAAAATCTATGACGGAACCAACGAAGTGCTGAGCGGCGACGGGTTCGACGACGACAGGTTCCCGGGTGATATCCTCGAATTCGAATATGACGTGGCTTTTGAAGATGAAAATGCCGGCGTAGATAAAGATGTATATTTTACCGACATCATTCTGAGCGGCGGTGAACACGCAGACAATTATACACTCGTTACCACGGGAGGTACGGCAATAGCAACAATATTCCCAAGAGACCTCACTCTCTCAAATTTCACAGCAGACGATAAAACCTATGACGGAACCAGCGAAGTATTAAGCGGCGACGGATTCGACGATGACCGTATCCCCGGCGACATACTCGAATTTGAATATGACGTGGCCTTTGAAGATGAAAATGCCGGCATAGATAAAGATGTCTATTTTACCGATATCATTATAAGCGGCGGTGAAGATATGGACAATTATACACTCGTTACCACGGGAGGTACGGCAATAGCAACCATCTTTCAAAGAGAGCTTACTATCGGCGGTTCTTTTACGGCTCACGACAAAATTTACGACGGCACCACAGATGCAGAAATAGATGAGGATAATCTCGAATTGATCAACTATATTGAGTTTGATGACGTTTATCTTAGCGTTGTGGTGGTGCAGTTTGCCGATCCCGGCCCGGGAACAGACATTGAAGTATCAATAACATGGGCGGAACTTGGCGGCGAAGATAGTGACAATTACATGCTTGACTATATTACAGGTGCTCCTTCTACCACTGCCGATATTTTCCCGAAAACAGCCACACTGACGCTATTTATCGAAGGCAGCGGTACAGTTACCATTAATGGAAACAGCTATTCAGCCGGCGAACAAAATATTGAACTTGTTTTGTATGAAACATACACCCTGGAAGCCAACGGAGCAGCCGGATGGATATTCAGCCACTGGGAAGGTGATGTTGAAAATGAAAATGACCCCGTTACATCAATTACCATGGATGATGACAAAACCGTCACAGCTTATTTCGACCAGGTGGAATATACCCTGGACATTAGTGTTGAAGGTGAAGGCAGTGTGGATGTTGATCCCGATAAGGAGATATACTATTATGGAGATGAGGTCGTTCTGACAGCCATCCCCGCCGAAGACTGGGCATTTGACACCTGGAGCGGCGACCTTACAGGTGATAACTCTCCCGTTACCCTGTTTATAGATGATAATAAAGAGGTAACCGCATGGTTTGTACCACAGGTAGCCCTGGAAATCAATATCGAGGGGGAAGGAACAGTTAAAGTTAAAGAAAATGACACAGAAATAACACCGGAAAACGGAATATACAAAGTCAAAACCGGCGCAAAGCTTACCCTCGAAGCAATAGCAGAAGAAGACTGGATATTCAGCCACTGGGCAGGACCCGATGCCGGCGACCTGGAAAGCACTACAGATGAAATTACTACAATTATAATGGATAGCGATAAATCTGTGGATGCAGTATTTGATCATGCAAATATTGTTGATGAAATTTCAGCTGCCGGAAACATAATTTTATACCCCAATCCGGCAAGAAATACAATTACCCTTGACGTTGAAAAAGGTGATATCCTGATATCAGCATCAATCATAAACAACCACGGACAAGCCATGATTGAAAAATTTCTTAAAGACAGCCATGGCCATACAATTCAAACATTCGATATCAGCAAACTCGACAAAGGCTTGTACTACATAAGACTGCTGACCGAAAAAGGCACTATAAGCAAAAGCTTTATTGTTCAATAAAAACCAAATTCAGCTCCGTAAGAACGTTCTGTTTGTAGTAAAGAGTTGTCTAATAACACCAATAAAGCTTAAAATCCTTTATTTTTTTATGTTTTGTAATGACCGGCATCAGGAAAAAGTAAAATTTTTAAATTTTTTACAACTCACCTATATACTATTTTTCATATTTTTGCAGTTAATTTTAATCAAGAGAGCCAATGCAAAATAATAAAAATAAATTTAAAGGTGAAGCCCTGGCTTATGATGATGTGCTTCTAGAACCCGCTTACTCGGAAGTTTTGCCGCGTGATGTGGATTTATCCAGTTTTTTTTCAAACAAAATCGGGTTGAAAACGCCCGTAGTTTCAGCTGCAATGGATACTGTTACCGAGTCACGAATGGCTATAGCAATTTCGCAGGAAGGCGGGATCGGTGTTTTGCACAGGAACATGACCATAGAAGAACAAGCATTAAAAGTAAAAAAGGTAAAACGTTCCGAAAACGGCATGATCATAGACCCTGTCACCTTGCATGAAAATGCGCTTATCGGTGATGCTATTAATATTATGAAAGAATTTAAGATCGGAGGCATCCCGGTTGTAAATGACAATAATCGCCTGGTTGGAATAATAACCAACAGGGACCTGCGTTTTGAGAAGAACCTGTCTAAGCCGATAGCAGAGGTTATGACAAAAGACAACCTGGTAACTACTACCGAGTTTATTGATTTTGAAGATGCTGAAGAAATATTGCAGGAGCATAAAATTGAGAAGCTTCCCGTTGTTGACAATCAGGGCAACCTTGTAGGATTGATCACTTATCGTGATATTATAAAAATAAAAGAAAAACCCAATGCCTGTAAAGATAAACGTGGAAGGCTTCGCGTAGCTGCTGCTGTGGGTGTAACGCCGGACACGATACAACGTGTTGAAGCCCTGGTTAAAGAAGATGTTGACGCTATTGTTATTGACACGGCACATGGACACACGAAAGGCGTTATCGAGATGGCCAAAAAAGTCAGAAAAGAATTTCCCGAACTGCAGATTGTTGTCGGCAACATAGCTACATACGAAGCTGCAATTGACCTTGCAAAAGCCGGTGTGGACGGAGTTAAGGTAGGAATCGGCCCGGGCTCAATTTGTACTACAAGGGTTATTGCCGGTATTGGAGTACCCCAGCTGTCGGCTATTTTCGAAGTAGCAAAAGCCCTGAGCGGCAAGAATATACCTATCATTGCCGACGGCGGAATAAGATATTCAGGCGATATCGTTAAAGCAATAGCCGCAGGTGCATCCTCTATTATGATAGGTTCAATGTTTGCAGGTGTAGAAGAATCACCGGGCGAAGCAATAATATATGAAGGCAGAAAATATAAAACATACCGCGGCATGGGTTCGCTTGAAGCAATGCAGAAAGGCTCCAAAGACAGGTATTTCCAGGATGCGGAAGATGATATCAAAAAAATGGTGCCCGAAGGAATCGTGGGAAGAGTGCCCTACAAAGGTACATTGTCCGAAGTTATGCTTCAGTTGGTAGGCGGACTCAAAGCAGGTATGGGTTATTGCGGTGCGAAAAATATTGAAGAACTCAAAAAAGCCAGGTTCATAAGAATAACCAATGCCGGCATCAGCGAAAGCCATGTGCACGATGTAACAATAACAAGGGAAGCACCAAACTACAGCAGAAGAATCTGAATAAATCAAAAAATAAATTAATATCCATATAATTAATTATTATTAATCCTAAATCTGAAAAACTATGACAAGATTTTTTTCAAAAATGCTTATTGTCTCATTAGCAGTGATTCTTTATAACTGCTCGGTTAAAGTCATAAAAGACCCTGTTTTATTTGAGATCAATGAAGAGGAAGTTACAAAGTCGGAATTTATAAAAGCTTATGAGAAAAACAACAAGCATCATAATGTGGTTGACAGGAAAACACCTGAAGAATATCTTGATTTATACATTAATTTCCGCTTAAAATTAAAAGAAGCAAAATCTCTTGGATTAGATACTGCCGAATCATTTGTTGAAGAGTTAAATGAATATCGCCAAAAGCTTACAGAGCCTTTTCTTACTGATACACAGGTTACAAGAGAGTTGATCCGGGAAGCTTACGAGCGTATGCAATTTGATATAAGAGCCTCTCATATTTTGGTTAGTTTGCCAGACCATGCCCCGCCGGAAGACACACTTGAAGCTTACAACAAAATTATGGATCTGCGCGGGAGAATCATAGAAGGCGAAGATTTCGGAACTATAGCAGAACAATATTCCGACGATCCTACAGCCCGCAGCAGACAAGCCATGGGCAACCAACCCGCAACAAAGGGAAACAGGGGAGACCTGGGTTATTTCTCGGTTTTTAATACTATCTACACTTTTGAATCTGCCGCTTATAATACCGAACCTGGCGAAATATCCATGCCTGTCCGCTCACATCATGGTTATCATATTATAAAAGTTACAGATAAAAAACCGGCTCTAGGTGAAGTAAAAATAGCACATATCATGATAAAATCCTTACCCAACGACCCCGATGAAAAAAAACAGAAAGCAGAAATAAAAATTAATGAAATATATGAAAAAGTCGCAGAAGGGCAACCATTCGACCAATTAGCCATAAAATATTCCGAAGATGAGCAATCTGCTGCAAAAGGCGGCATATTGCCAACTACCCAAGCAAACAGAATTTTGCCCGAATTTGTCGAAGCACTGCATCAGATCAATGAAACAGGAAACTTTACAGAACCGCTAAAAACTGATTATGGATGGCACATCATAAAAATTATCGAAAAATCTCCGCCTCAACCTTATGACGAAATATACCACGAACTAGAACAACGTGTTAAAAGAGACCAAAGATTCAAACAAAGCCTGCTGTCAGTAATAAATAAACTGAAACAAGAATACAACTTCCGGGAATATCCCGAAAACCTTGAAATATTTTATGAAATCCTTGACAATTCCATCTTTATGGCAGCCTGGACTATACCATCAGAAGATGATAGGAAAATAATACAGGAAGAAAGCCCCGTAGCAGGCTTTGAAATAACGAAAACAGAACCGGGGCCGGCCCTGGATGAAGTATTATTTGAATTTGCCGGTAAAACATATACCCAAAAAGATTTTGCAAAGTATCTGTATGAACGGCAAACCAGGAGAATGCCGCTACCAATTACTGCATATGTCAACAGATTATATGAAGCATACAGAAACAACCTGATTTTGGATTATGAAGACAATCAACTCGAAGAAAAATATCCGGAATTCAAGGAGGTATTGAAAGAATACCACGACGGTATTTTGCTCTTCGAACTCTCTGATAAAATGGTTTGGTCTAAATCCATGGAGGATACATCAGGTTTGAAAGAATTTTATGAGAATAATATAAGTAACTACATGAGCGGCCAACGCATTCATGCAACAATATATGACTGCCGGGATAAAAAAATTGCCGGCAAAGTCAGAAACCAACTAAAACAATATAAAGATTATGACAACCCGCATGAGCTGATCATAGATAATATCAATATTGATAAAGAGCAAAAAGTTGTGGCAAACAGAAATATTTTTGAAATATCAGAAAAAGAATTATTCGAAAAAATTGACCTTCAAAAAGAAATCAGCGAAGACATTTCAATTAACGACAAAATCCATATCGTTCATGTTCATGAAATGATAGAACCACAACCAAAACCCCTGAATGAAATTCGTGGTAAGGTAATCGCGGATTATCAAAATTATCTTGAGAAAAAATGGATGGAAGAATTAAAAGAAAAATACCGGGTTAAAGTTAATAAAGATGTTTTATCAGAAATAGTTGACAATTAAAAAAAGCCGATGAATCATATAATTAAATTCACAAAGTTATCAAAACTCATACCTCTATGTTTTTTTGTTCTTTATTCATGTGATTATTTCCCCCGAACAATTGATGAAGAGGTAGTTGCCACTGCTTTCGGAGAAAAATTATATATCTCCGATATAAGAGAAATTATACCCGATAATGCATCATCTGAAGACAGTATTAACATTGTTCGCCGGTATGTGGATAATTGGGTCAGACAACAAATTATTCTTGAACATGCAAGAAAAAGCCTTTCTAAAGAACAAATGGATTTTGAAAAAAAAATTCGTGATTATGAAAATTCACTAATAATATATGCTTTCGAAAATCAGTTTATTCGCGAAAATCTTGACACCACTATCAAAAAAAGCCAAATAAAAGAATATTATGAAAACCATAAAGAAGATTTTAAATTAAAAGAAAATATTGTTAAGGTCACATATGTAAAAGTTCCGCTTAATGCACCGGATCAAAACCTGCTCCGAAGATTATACCGTTCAAATGAACCTGAAGACCTGGCTGAACTGGAAGAATATTGCACCCAACATGCGGCAACCTATTATATTGATACCGATGCATGGCTTCTGTTCAATGAATTACTGAGAGAAGTGCCTGTCAGAAGTTCAAACCAGGAAGCCTTTTTACAAAATAACCGTTTTATTGAAATTTCAGATGAATATTATCGTTACTTTTTATATATACATGACTTCCGGCTAAAAGATAATATATCGCCGGTTAGTTTCGCAAAAGAAAATATCAGGAATATCATCCTGAATTATCGCAAACATGAATTAATCAAAAAATTACGAAATGAGCTTTATCGTAATGCTGTCAAGTCAAATAATTTTGAAATATTCATTTGATTCTATTTTTTAACATCTCAATTAACATTTAACATGCTGAAAAAAAGTCACACTTGCTTAATAATTCTTTTTTTATTAATTTTTTGCAACACCCGCTTACTCACTCAAGAGAAAGCTATAGTTGACCAGGTTGTTGCTGTTGTTGGCAATTCAATAATATTAAAATCCGACATTTATAATCATAAGATGCAATACGAGGCACAAGGTATTGATCTTGGCAGTGATCCCTTTTGTGAAGTGCTTGAAGAATCTTTATATCAAAAACTTTTGTATAGCCAGGCAATGATTGATAGTATAGAGGTTTCTGATGACCATATTGAAATGGTGCTTGACAGGAGGCTCAGGTATTTTATTCGGGAGATCGGTTCAAGAGAAAAACTTGAAGCTTATTATGGCAAAACCATAGCAGAACTTAAAGATGAGTTTCGCGATATAGTTCGTGAGCAAGAGCTCAGCAAGGCAATGGAAACCAAAATAACAAATAATGTCAGGGTAACACCTTCAGAAGTAAAACGTTACTTTAATAATCTGTCCGAAGAGGATATCCCTGTTGTTGAAAGCCAAATACAATTGGGGCAAATTGTTAAGATCCCCCCGGTAAGAGAAGAAGAAATTCAAGATGTAAAAAGAAGATTAAATGAATTTCGTGAACGAATACTGAAAGGCGAAAGCTTCAGCACACTTGCAATAATGTATTCCGAAGACCCGGGCTCAGCAAGGCGTGGAGGTGAGCTTGGATTCGTAAGCCGTGGCGAACTGTATCACGATTTTGAAGCTGTTGCGTTTAATCTGCGACCGGGCGAAGTATCAGAAATTTTTGAAACCAAAGCCGGTTATCATATAGCTCAAATGATAGAACGAAGAGGTGAACTGGTTAATGTCAGACATCTGTTGCTGCGACCAAAAGTATCACCATACGACGTGCAAAAAACAAAAAACAAACTCGACAGTATAAGAAACCTTATTACTAATGATGAAATAACTTTCGGAAAAGCAGCCGAAAAATTCTCCGATGACCCAAGCCGGATAAACGAAGGAATAATGGTTAACCCACAAACCGGTACAACAAAATTTAAACCGGATGAGCTCGAACCAAACCTTTTCTTTGTTGTTGACCGCATGGAACCGGGAGATGTCAGCCGTCCAACTGCTATGTATACTGATGACGGAAGAGAAGGATACAGGCTGATATACCTTAAAGAGCATACCGAACCCAGGAAAGCCAACCTGGAAGATAATTATGATTTTATCAACAGGCTGGCACTGGAGGAGAAAAAAAACAAGAAAATAGAACAATGGGTTCAAGACAAAATAGAATCAATATACCTTCATATAATTGAAGATTATATACATTGCGACTTTTCCTACGAATGGATGAAAAATAGTAAAACCACCGGGATGGAGTAACTGATTAAATCAGAACAAAAAAACATAATCAAATGAATCATAAGTCTGATGTAGAAGCGCTTGATAATTTTGCTGAAAAATATAAAAATCTTAATGATGAGATCTCAAAAATTATTATAGGCCAGCATGATGTTATAAAAAACGTGTTGATTTCAATATTTAGCCGCGGTCATTGCCTGCTTATCGGGGTTCCCGGACTGGCAAAAACATTGCTGGTAAATACGATCGCTAAAACCCTGGGGCTGAAATACAGCCGTATTCAGTTTACTCCCGACCTGATGCCTTCAGACATAATAGGTACAGAAATATTGGATGAAAACCGAAAATTCAGATTTGTTAAAGGGCCGGTATTTGCAAACATTATTCTTGCCGATGAAATAAACCGCACCCCGCCAAAAACCCAATCGGCGCTCCTTGAAGCCATGCAGGAAAGGTCAGTAACAGCAGCGGGAAAAACATATATCCTCGATGACCCCTTTTTTGTTCTGGCTACACAAAACCCTATAGAACAAGAAGGTACTTACCCGCTGCCGGAAGCTCAACTCGACAGATTCATGTTTAATGTAAACCTCGATTATCCAACATTCTCCCAGGAAGTAACAGTCGTAAAAAATACCACATCGGACCTTGAAACAAAACTAAATACTATTCTTGATGCAAAAGAAATTACCTTTTTTCAAAATTTAATAAGAAAAGTGCCTGTTACCAACAACGTGATTGAATATGCCGTTGACCTTGTTTCAAAAACACGCCCCGAAACAGAGAAATCTCATAGCTGGGCAAATGAATATATTAAATGGGGTGCAGGGCCCAGGGCTTCGCAATACCTGATAATTGGAGCAAAATGCAATGCAGCCCTTAACGGTAAATACTCGCCTGATATTGAAGATGTGAATGTAATTGCATACTCAGTCCTCAGGCACCGGATTGTCAGAAACTTTAAAGCCGAAGCCGAAGGAATTAAAACAGATGATATTATTGCTAAACTTTCAGAACAATAAAGGGCCTTCTAAACAGTCAACTTCATCAAAATAGTTGCTAATATTGATATTCATAAAATTTAGAAAAATTTAATCGGACAGTAGTGAAAAAAATATTTTTTTATTATAAAAAAGCTTTTTTGTTCTTGTGAATCAAAAAAAAATATTATCTTTGCAGTTACATCTGACAATAAAAGTTGATCAATTTTTTTACTGTTTGGTGTAGCGTTTATTTTTTTTTTGAATTTTTATGAATTTTTTTTTCAAAAAAGGTTTGTTTTAATAAAAAAGTTATTATCTTTGCAAACCCAAAAACGGGGACAGATAAATTTTAGTCAATAAAAGATACAGGAAACATATAATAGTTCTTTGAAAGAAATGAGATAGACGACCGTAATTTTGGAGCTTCTGTTAATTAACAGCAGAAAAAATAAGGGGAGCCGGGACAGTATAATAACTTTCTATTGATTAACAACGGAGAGTTTGATCCTGGCTCAGGATGAACGCTAGCGGCAGGCCTAATACATGCAAGTCGAACGGTAATTCAGGTGTTTCGGCATCTGGAACGAGTGGCGCACGGGTGCGTAACACGTATGCAACTTACCCTGAACAGGAACATAACCTTACGAAAGTGGGGCTAATATTCCATAGTATCCCGTTAAGGCATCTTTTCGGGATTAAAGTCTTCGGGCGGTTCAGGATGGGCATGCGCCCCATTAGCTTGTTGGTGAGGTAACGGCTCACCAAGGCTATTATGGGTAGGGGTTCTGAGAGGATTAACCCCCACACTGGTACTGAGACACGGACCAGACTCCTACGGGAGGCAGCAGTAAGGAATATTGGGCAATGGGCGAGAGCCTGACCCAGCCATGCCGCGTGCAGGATGACAGTCCTACGGATTGTAAACTGCTTTTCTATGGGAATAACCCCCTGTACTTGTACGGGGCTGCAGGTACCATAGGAATAAGCATCGGCTAACTCCGTGCCAGCAGCCGCGGTAATACGGAGGATGCAAGCGTTATCCGGATTTATTGGGTTTAAAGGGTGCGTAGGCGGGCATTTAAGTCAGAGGTGAAATTCCCGGGCTCAACCCGGGCCGTGCCTATGAAACTAGATGCCTTGAGAGCAACTGAGGTGGGCGGAATGTGGAGTGTAGCGGTGAAATGCATAGATATTCCACAGAACACCGATAGCGAAGGCAGCTCACCAGATTGCAACTGACGCTGATGCACGAAAGCGTGGGGAGCAAACAGGATTAGATACCCTGGTAGTCCACGC
>PWZB01000036.1 GCA_003567625.1 Bacteroidales bacterium
AAATCTTTTGAAACTCATGAATATCAATATTGATAACAATTTTATTAAAATTGATGGTTTCGGTGGTACTATTTATATTTCTTTTATGCCACCAAGACTCTAAGACACTAAGATGCACTAAAGGCTTTATAATCAGCACTATCAGCTTTGTGAGTCTTAGTGTTTTTGTGTCTTAGTGGCTATATTTAATTTTAATCGGACAGTAGTGTTAAATAATCAAAAAAACCTGGCATATATTCTTTTTCCGATCAAAAAAATACAAAAAAAATCATACAAACATCAAAAGTTGAAAATAAGTTTGTATTTTTGAAAATATTTTCAGTATTATTGTATTAAATTTCTGGGGGTTACTGTTTTGAAGTATTAAGTAATTAGTAATTCAAACTGATTTTACAATTAATTACTGAATAATTTGGCAAAAACACGCAACTCTATTAAGTAAAGAACGTAAAAAAAACTTGCAAAGCATCATTTTTTTATATATTTGTAAAAAAAATTTGTTGTTTTTGAGTTTTAATTTTTTCAATTTAACCAAATATAAGCAGAAAACTATGAAGAAAATTAACATTAAAATTACGGTTATTTTGCTGGTTACAGCAGCAATTATTACAGGTTGTGGACTTAATAAGATGGTCAGGGACTACGACGAAGGTATTAAGTACACGCCCCAGGTGAATCCTCTCGAAAATCACGGTGGCACTGTTGCAGTGGATGTAAATGGTCGTGTAGGCGACAAATATTTCCACAACAGGGCTGTTGTTGAAATTACTCCAGTATTGAAGTATGAAGGTGGCGAAGTTCCGTTAGAGACTGTTGTTTTACGCGGAGAAAAAACCGAAGTTGAAGGAATACGTATTGCACGAAGGGGTGCAACTACTTTCGATGTTTCCGGTGAAATAGATTTCACCGAAGAAATGCTTGCGTCAGAGCTTGTAATGGATGTAAGCTTATATCGCGAAGGTCGTGAAGACCAAGCGGAAACGCTGCCCGAAAGAAAAGTTGCCGACGGTGTTATCAACACTTCACAAAGAGTTGATAAAGATGAGCGCCTGTCTCTGGCACCCCATGGTTACGAAAAAGAAGTTATCGTTACCAGATCTGCCAACATTTACTTTGACTATATGCGCCATAACCTCAACTGGCGTTTTGACCTGAACCGAAAAGAAGAAAACAAGGAAAAAATGGAAGAGCTTAACAAATTTCTCAAAAAAGGATGGGAAATTAAATCTGTTGAATTAAATGCATGGGCTTCACCCGAAGGTGAAATAGCTTTTAATGAAGAGCTGTCCGAAAACAGGGCTTCAACAGGTCATCGTTATTGGAAAGGTCAATTCGAAAAACTCGAAAAAGAACTGGAAGATTATGAAAAACCTGAAATAAAAGTCTCTGCCAGGGGAGAGGACTTTGAGGGATTCATGACAAAACTTGAAGCTTCCGAAATAGAACAAAAAGAAACAATTGCAAACGTTATTAATTCAGAGCTTGCACCTGCTGAAAGGGAAAAAAGGATTAAAGACATGACGGTTATATATGAAGAGATCGAAAAGATCCTAATGCCGTTGCGTCGTGCCGAAATTGTTATCAATGCCTATGAGCCAAAGAAAACAGATGAAGAAATAGCTACTCTTTCAACAACAAACCCCGAAGAGTTGGATGAAAAAGAACTTCTTTATGCCGCTACTTTGACAGAAGACCTGGATACAAAACTGCAGATTTATAATGCAGCAAAAGAGCTTTTCCCGCAAAATTACAGGGGCTTTAATAATGCCGCTTATGTTAACCTTAAGCTGGGCAATGCTGAAGAAGCTGCAAAAGACCTTGAAATAGCAAACGAACTCGCACCAAACACAGGATTTGTATTGAACAATCTTGGTGTGGTTGCTGCATGGGAAGAGGATTACGAAAACGCAAGATCATATTATGAAGCCGCAGAAGGACAAGGTATAAATACCAAGTACAACGTCGGTAACATAATGATAATAATCGGAGATTACGAAGCCGCATTATCATCCTACGCCGGATATACTTGCACTCATAATGTAGCTCTTGCACACCTGTTGAATAATAACGAACAGGCAGCTATGACAAACCTCGAATGTGCTGATGAAGCAGCATCGGTAGCTTATCTCACTGCTATAATAGGAGCGAGAAGAGAAGACACTGCAATGCTATACGAAAACCTTAGAAAAGCTATCAGCCTGGATCCGGAATATAAAGAATGTGCAAGAATTGACAGGGAATTCATAAACTATTTTGATGCTGCAGACTTCCAGGAAATAGTCAATTAAAAAACCTATTTTCAGAGAATTATTTCTAATAAATAATTTATAGCCAATTATGTAAAGCAGGCAGGCTCAGGTAAGTCTGCCTGCTTTTTTATATAAAAAATATTTTTTAGCTTTGAAGCCAGGCTAAGGCAAAATAAAATGTTGTTTATACCAGGTATATAATTATAACTAATGAGCAAAAAAAAATATAAAACAGGTCTGGTACTCAGTGGCGGAGGCACAAGAGGGTTTGCACATATCGGAGCTTTGCAGGCTTTGAATGACAATGGTATATTCCCGGAAATAATCAGTGGCGTGAGTGCCGGTGCAATTGTAGGCTCTTTGTATTGTGACGGGAAAAAACCAAAAGAAATATTAAACATCCTGACAAAACACAAAATATTCCATTACCTCCATCTTACAATACCCACGCAGGGCTTAATAGAAATGACAGGATTCGAAAAAAGATTGAAGAAAAACCTTGAAGCAAAATTTTTCGAAGACCTTGAAATACCATTGTTGGTTTTTGCAGTTGACATGAACAATGCAAAGCTTGTCAAATTCGATAACGGCGACCTTGTTACAGCTGTAAAAGCATCCTCATCAATACCTGTTTTGTTTCCTCCCGTTAAAATAAATGATGCCTATTATTCCGACGGGGGAATTATTGAAAATTTCCCGATCAAACCACTCGAAAATATTTGCAAAGAAATAATCGGCGTTAATGTTAATCCGATTGGATACGAAAAAAACTTTTCAAACTTATATCAAATAGCTGAAAGAACATTTCATATTATAATCAGGACGAGAATAATTGAAAGAAAAGGTCAATGCTCATTGTTTATTGAACCAAAGGAACTTGATGAATTTGGTTTGATGAACATTTCAAGTGGCAATGAAATTTATAAAATGGGATATGAAGAAACCATAAGAGTACTGAGAGAAAATAATAGAATAAAGAAATAGTTATAACAAGTGACGGGTGACGCGTAACGGGCAACGAACAACGGATAACCTGTTTAATACATACATTAACGGGGCTTATAATAACAAACTGTTTCAACAAAAAAGAAAATTACAAGAACATGAATCCTAAGAAGCTATATTTATATAACACTTTAAGCAGGAAAAAAGAATTGTTTGAACCGCTTAATCCACCA
>PWZB01000197.1 GCA_003567625.1 Bacteroidales bacterium
AATTGCTTTATCAGCAAAGCCGTGCCATTGATGATCGTGAAGAGCGGCGAAGTTTTGTTGTGGATGAGTTGAAGCAATTCAGCGAACAGCACCAGGCTGACCTGCTTTCACTTCTTAAAGATTTGGAAGCAGCGGGCAGGAGTTTACTTTATGCAGATACATACAACTGTAAGCGTAATAACAAAGCGTGTACAGGTAGCAGGCTAAGCATGTAAAAACATTGGAGGTTTTGAAAACCTCCAATGTTTTGCTTCAGGGTTTTTTAAACCATATTAAAGTGTATGGTTTATTGAATATAAGTCCTTTTTTGAAACTTTTATTCAAAAGTAGTTGTATAAAAATTTAGACTTCTCTGCTATTAACAGATATCTGTCAGTGAAAAAATCTCAGCAAACCCATGGCAAAAAAAACAAAAGCAGCTACCAATAAAATTAATAAAGCCAGGCGTTTTGTTGAAAGGGATATATGGCGTATTCCTCTTAAAGAATTATCTCCCAAAAAATCTTTTCTGATAAGGCAATTACGTATTTTATTGTTAGCTGTCAGAGGTTTCAACGAAGACAAGTTACGTATTCAGGCATCAGCATTGACTTATTACACGTTATTATCCATAATACCTGTAGTTGCTATGGCTTTTGGCATTGCAAAAGGGTTCGGCCTTGAAACATACCTCGAAAAACAATTACAGGAAGCGCTGGCTGGTAGGGAAGAAGTGCTTAGCTGGATCATCAACCTATCCACATCATTATTAAAAACTATTCATGGTGGAATAATTGCCGGTATCGGGATGTTTATATTGATCTTTACGGTAATGAAAGTATTGAACAATATAGAAAGAGCTTTTAACGACATCTGGCAGATAAGCAAGCCCAGATCCTTGTCAAGAAAGCTCAGCGATTATTTTGCCATGATGTTCATTGCACCAATATTTTTTATTTTAGCGGGAGGTGCCAACGTATTTATTACAACACAAATTCAACACATAACGGAAAATTTTGCTTTCTTCGGTTTTATGAGCCCGGTACTGTTATTCATGGTACGCTTAATTCCTTTTGTTTTGATATGGATCATGCTTACTATTATTTATATGGTAATGCCAAACACCAATGTTAAATTTTCATCAGCGCTGATAGCGGGAATAATTGCAGGCACACTGTTTCAACTGGCACAATGGGGTTATATTCATTTTCAGATTGGTGTTTCACGCTATAATACAATATATGGCAGTTTTGCCGCCTTTCCCCTTATGCTGATCTGGATGCAGATTAGCTGGCTTATTATTTTGTTCGGAGCTGAATTGTCTTTTGCCAATCAAAACATCAAACATTATGAATTTGAATCTGAAACAGCAAATATAAGCCCATACAGCAAAAAAATATTGTCATTGTATATATTGAATTTCCTGGTAAAAAATTTCCATCAGGGTAAGCCCCCGGCAACCTCATCAGATATTTCACATAAACTGGAAATACCTAATAAGTTGGTGCGTAACATTCTTAACAACCTCGTAAAAACAAGGCTCGTTTCCGAAACCAAAGGAAGCTATGCCAAAGAAGTATTATTTCAGCCAGGTATCGATATCAATCAAATTACAGTGATATCAGCAATAAACAAACTCGAAAAACAAGGCTACAATGAGGTTATTGCCAAGCCATCGGAAGAATTGTCAAAACTTAAGGAAACTTTAGACCATTTTAATAAAACAATGGAAACCAACTCAAAAAACAAACTTCTTAAAGATATTGGTTAATCCGGGACAACCCTGTTCTTATAATACCGGAAAAACAAATAGAGGATAAATCCGACTATTATGATGGAAAAAACCACGTAAACAAATGCTGTTGTTTCTTTTCCCAGCTCTTCGTAGTCAACATTCAAATAATTACTATAAATAAGATAATATGCCGTAACAGCAATGGCATTATTTATAAAATGTGCAAAAACCGGCAGCCATATACTTCCGCTCCAGGCAAAAAGATAACCCAGTAAAGCCCCCAAAAACAAGCGCGGTAAAAACCCATAGAACTGCAGATGCATAGCACTGAACAATATTGCTGACACCCAAACAGCAATATGAATACTCTTTGACCATTGACGGAAAACCCTCAGAACAATCCCCCTGAAGAGAAACTCCTCTCCAATAGCAGGTATAACAGCAATCATAAAAATATTAAATAACAAACCCCGGATAGTTGTAACATTCAAAAGCTTTTCTGTAAGCTCCATAGCATTATCTTCAGCACGGCGCATCCACTCTTCCAGGTAACTCAAGGATTCAGGCAAAGTCATGCGCATGTTCAGCTCTATCAGATAATTGATTAAAGGCACGGCTGAAAGAATAAGCAAAACAGAAAGGATCAGCAATCCCACACCGACACGATGATCAAATCCCAAATACCTGCTAATCTTGCCACCTATAAGCCATGCAAAAAGAAGCGAAGGAATGATGAACAAACCGATATGACTCAATATTTGCAAGTATCTTAATACGTTTAAATCTGAAATCCCGGTAAAATCAAATCCACGTGCCAACGAATCAAACCAATCATCAGATATAAACGGGATCAAAACCAGCGAACCTAAAACCATTACCACAAAAAGCGATAATAACATAATTATGCCCAATATCAACAGCTTTAAAACCGGATGTAATTCGCCAAATAATCCACGGTCTCTTATATCCATGTTTTATAATATTTTTGCATAACTTTACTCTGCAAATATACATGTACTTTTAAAAAAACATCAGGCAGTACAAATATTAATTTTTAAACTTCAAATTATAAAAGATCATTTGTTAAAGACAGGCAACATAAAAATCCCCAAAACCGGATTATTTCTTGCACCTATGGAAGATGTCACCGATCAGCCATTCAGGCTTTTGTGCAGGAGGTTTGGTGCCGACGTGGTATATACTGAGTTTATCAGTAGCGAAGGTTTAATACGCGATGCAAAAAAGAGCCTGGTCAAGCTTCATATAAGTGAGCAAGAAAGACCGGTAGGGATACAGATCTTCGGAGCCGACACAGAAGCTATGACAGAGGCTGCAAGAATAGTGGAGTCCGTATCTCCTGATTTTATAGACATCAATTTTGGCTGCCCCGTAAAAAAGGTAGCTGCCAAGGGTGCCGGCGCCGGATTGCTTAACGACATAACCAAAATGGCAGAAATAACAAGCAGGATTGTTGATGCGGTTAACCTGCCCGTTACCGCCAAAACAAGACTTGGATGGGATGAAAACAACAAGAACATCATGCAGATAGCTGAAGCCCTGCAAGATGCCGGCATCAGTGCCCTTGCCATTCATGCACGTACAAGGGCGCAGCTATATGGCGGCAAAGCCGACTGGACACTCATCGGAA
>PWZB01000053.1 GCA_003567625.1 Bacteroidales bacterium
CTGAGAGAGTAAGAGAGTAAGGTAATCGGTAATTCGGTAACTGGTATTGGTATTAGTATTCCTAATTCATAATTCGCAAATTTGTAATTCGATAAATAAAACATAAGCTTATGAAAAAAATAGTATTAACAATGTTTGTAATAAGCATATTCTTGATAAAAGGATATGGACAAAGTGGATTTGGGCAAACTGATGATATGGGGCGTATTTCAATTGCCGCAATAGTACCTGATGAAGCAGGGCTTAAGGGAGCAGCCCGGAGTAATTTGCAGAACAGGATGATGCAGATAGCAACGATGAATGGCCTGGGCGCAACACAGGAAAGAGCTCAATTCGCAATGGTACCCATGATTTCCATAATATCACAGGATGTTACGCCGACAGCACCACCACAAGTAGCATTGAATTTGGAATTGTCACTCTATATTGTAGATGTTGTGAGTCAAAACATTTTCAGCCAGGTAACAGTCAACCTCAGAGGTGTTGACAGAAGTGAGGAGGCCGCCTATAATCAAGCAATTAACAATATCAGGCCAAGACAAGGCCAATACAGGGGTTTTATTGAAACCGGGAAACAGAAAATCATCGAGTATTATAACTCTGAGTGTGATAAGATCATTTCCACAGCGCAAGCCCTTGCCGGCCAGCAACAATATGGCGAAGCATTGTTTTTATTGATGTCGGTACCCGATGTCAGCCGTCAATGTTATCACATGTGTATGGAACTATCTATTGACATTTATGAACAGTATGCCAATCAGAAATGTGAGGAACTTCTTTCCGCTGCCAGGGCAGCATGGGCAAGCAAAGATCTGAATGAAGCCAGGAATAACCTGGGGCAAATCACTCCCGATATGGACTGCTATCCACAGGCCGAAGAATTGGTAGAACACATTACTGCCACAGTAGAAGCTGAGGGTGCAAGCGCATGGGATTTCAAAATGCAGCAATATGAAGATGATGTTGATATGCAAAGACTCAAAATCGAAGCCGGAAGAGATGTAGCCAGATCATGGGCACACTGGGGTGCCGCACGGTATTTTGACTGGAGCTGGCTTTATAAAAATTAAAAACTATATATACAGATGAAGTCTTATAATAAAATTAATATCATCATTATATTTGTCCTGCTGCCTTTGGTTACCTGTATATCGCAAACAAGGGTAATTGAAAGCAGTAGCCGGCGTGTGCCGGGTTGGGTAAACAGTCTCGAAAAGGATTATATTATTACCGTAGGATCAGGAAATACCATACCCAAAGCTCAACGTGATGCCCTCAACATGGTAATGGAAGATATTGTCAATGCAGTGGCAGTAAATGTAACAACAGAATCGGAATTTTATACCGAAGCAACCAATATTAACAATAATAAAAATACTTTTCTTGAAAAATTCGCTACAACAACTACCACCGCTGCCGGTCCCGTTCCCTATCTTCAGGGAATAACGCTCTCACAAGTTGAAGATTATTATTGGGAAAAAGTAGAAAACAGAAGGGATGGTACAATCAGCTATTACTATCATATCAAATACCCTTTTTCAGATTTTGAGTTACAAAGCCTGGTTATGGATTTCAGGATGCGGGACCGGCAGATGAATGAACAGCTTGAAGATATTTTGCAAAACATTGACAAAATAAACATAACCACCGTGGAAGAGATCGATAAAAAGATTGATGAGCTGAGAGTACTGGCAGATTATTTCGTAGATGCACGCAAAGACAGGGCACAGCTTGGTATTACCAGGTGCCGGAGGCTTTATGAAAGTATTGAGCTTGTTGAAACAGAAAGCAGCCTCGGAAAGTTGAAATATGCCCTGCGCCTCGGCGATAATGTAATACACACCAGCCGCAGACCCCAAGTAAACTCTGAATGTGCCAGAATATCAAATGTTGACAGCCATGACGGTATTACAACTATCGAATATGATTATGATTACTGCTATGAAGACCCCGAAAACCACATAATGGTTAGATACAGGTTTGGAACGGTAAATGTACAAAGACCTTTTTATTTTGACATCACTGAAGAAAAAGTTTCAATATTTGTGAATGACCCCTTTTATTTTGAAGCACTGACAAAAAGTGAAAATGTTGTTGATGAGGCAAAACTCGGAATAACACTGGTTTCTCAACATGAAGCTCCCTTTACAATTGAAAAGGTAGTGATTGAATGGCCGGGCCATGTACCGGTAATTATTGATAACATTGATCAACAATTTGCAGGAAAGGGCAACCATTCATTAGAACTGTTTATAAATCAACCTCTTGATATTGAAAAGACATCCACTGCCGACAAAAGAGTGGCGATGTTGTCAGGCTATATTGAATACAAATCTGATATTACAGGTGAAAAGAAAACATACCGGGTTTTTAATCACAGGTACAATACTGACTGGTAAATAATATTTTACAAATACGGGTCATTGGCTTTTTTCATTATCAAAACATTTCACCCCGCGCCAATCTTTGTATTGACTGATAATCTATGTAATAAAGTATCCTTAGTGAGAAGCTGTTGATTTGCGGCTCACCAATGATATGACTTAGATTGTCAATGTAATTATTTACTATCTCGTTTCGCCTCTGGTCTATAATATTTTTCCACATAAATGTCAGCTGGCTGCCCGGTGCAAAATGCCACGTCAGCATCATGTCAATTGTAAATGCGTTATAGTTTATATCCGGAGTATGCACCTCGTTACTTACCGGATAAAGCCTGCCATTTTCCTTTAGTAAATAATAATTACCGTCGTAGTCAACCCTCGACCAGTAATGACGCAGATCAAAGCTGAGCGACAGCTCATTTGTGAAAATATAGGTTGTCCTGAATGTGTTGGTAATTGTAACAGGCTGACGCTTGCCAAAATATATTGAGTCAGTGTGTGTATGTTTAACATAACCAATATCATTGATCTTATCATCATAATTAAAGCCGTATGAGATGTTTAATCTGTCACTGGCTCTGAAAGCAGGCCTGAAATTGAAGTTGTATCCGTATTGACCGTACTCTGAAAGAATTGAATAGTATCTTAGGCTTCCATCAACGTAAACCCTTTTCCTGTAGTCGGTTGAATACATTAAAAAAAGATCATACGCCCGGTCAGTTTCATAAAATCTTCCCCATACTCTCGGCTCAAAATAATCTCTTTTGCCCAAAGGTTGGTAATTAGCCCAGAATATAATAAAAAACCGCGTATCAAAAAGTGCTCTAAGGTTGTATCCCAAATTAAAACCTGTAAACTCATCAGGCTCATAAAGCCTGGAGTAGTTGATGCTAATTCCGCTGGCAAGGTTCCATAATCTCCAGAACGGATCAAAAATGTTATAACTTAAAGATATGCCATCTTCAACAA
>PWZB01000127.1 GCA_003567625.1 Bacteroidales bacterium
ACGAACACAATATAATTAAACACTCTGTGAGTAAATTCCAAAACACAAATGGCAGCTAAATTCGAAGTTTTGAAATATATTAGCTGAAGCCCGGTTAATAAGTTCCGCTCCGCCTTCTCACGAACCATTCAATAGTGACCAGTAAAAGTATTAAAAAGAATATTCCTCTCAAACTGATTGCGTCTTCAAACTGTTTTTGAGAGTAAAGTACAGGTTTGATATCTTCTCTTTGCTTCAATTCATCAATCAGTTCGCTCCACTGCCCGGAATAGAAGAGTTTACCGTCATTTTCAGCGGCAAGGGTGTGCATCAATTGGTGGTCGGCAATGGTTTGCAGTTTTTCAATATTAAGCGGAGCAACACTGAATTCGCCGTGGTGTTTAAATCTGTCATCTCCTACAGTAACGTCTGCGTCATAAGTATAATCTCCCGGGGGGAAAGTTCCGGCATCAAGGACATATGCGTTTGATGTACGGCTGAAAACGAACGGGTAATCTACTCCTTCCTTGTTGTAAATAGTTAAATGGAGTTCGGGCTCGTTGATAAGCTCGAAACTTTGATTATAAACTTCTGCCGAGAATTTAACAGGTTCATTTTCATAGAAAATGTTTTCGGAAAAGATCCTGAGTTGGCTTTTATCTTCAAGGATTGATAAGTATTGAATTGTTTTGGAAATTATCTCATCAAAAACAATGTGGTTTTGCCTGTGCAGGTAATTGTGCAGGCGCCATCTCCAGATACCTTCTCCCGTGATAATCCCTGTTTTTGTGTCGTCATGGTCTGAAAATGCAATTAACGGCTCTTCCGTAACGACATTACCTATTTTCTGATAAAGAAAAGTACGCACTGAGCCGTCCGTTTCGTAACTTGCAAAATGGGGGTATAGAGGAGGCAACTGGCCAAAAAGATCCTTTGCCTCCCGGCTAATGCTGAAAAGGGCAAAATTATGATTTGTATGTGGCAATGCTTCATTGAACTGCCCGGAACGCGGTTTTATATTGATGCCGGTGGGCAGATTGTTAAAAACTGAAATATTGGTCTGACTACCCGTTATAAAGAGCCGTGGAATATTATGCTCATCAAGCTTTTCCATTAATCCGGGCAGTGTATGTTCGAGTGAAGGCAGTTGATGCAGGATCACCAGGTTGAATTGTTCAACGTTCCCGTCAAATTCATTTATTCCGTACGATTTGACCTCATAGTTTTCGTTGTTTTCAAGGCTTTGTTTTATAGCACCCACATCGGGATGAGGTGTATTTGAAAGAAGTAAAATTTTTTGCCGGCTGTCAAGAACTTCGATAAAAATATCCTTGTAGTTATTGGCAAGATTTATTTCATCTTCCACGGGCGAAAGGCTTACATGGTATCTTTGCATACCAACCTGATCAGCTTCCAGTGTTATATCAACGGTTTGAAAATAATGACCGGTTGTGAAATTTACAGCTTTGGTAAACAGTCTTTCGTTGTCTCTTGTAATGGTGAGTGTGCTTCTTTCTCCTGAACATTCACGGGCTTCAATATGCACCCGGAGAGGAAATTTATTGCCAAGATATGTTACCCGGTTATGAAGCACATCGGCAAGGATAACATCTTTATGTGCAGAAGTATCGCCGAGTGCTATAGTGTAAAGCGGAAATTTATTGGCGGCTGAAGCATAGACAGGGTTAATGCCACGATTGTATATGCCGTCGGAGGCTATAATTACAGCACCCACATTCCTGTTGCTATATAATGTTTGAAGCCCGTCAAAAATAGCAGACATGTCGGTAAACTTCTCATCAAAAGTGAATATGTCGTTCCTGTTGAATGATTCACCGAAAGTGTATGTTCTTACGTCATAATCGTTACCAAGTTCCGCCTTGAACGTTTTTACCTCATCACTGTAATCATTGATATAATAAGCCGAATCAGGTATGAAACCGATAGAGCCGGTATTATCCTGCACAAAAAGTATCATCGGCTCTTCTTCTATATTGATCAGGCGTTCGATCATTGGTGCAAGCAACATAACAGCCAGAAAAAAAACAACCACAAATCGCAATATCCCAAGTGCAACAGAGGCTTTCCTGCCAATGCCTTCATTATTGCGATAGTAAAGTATGGCAGTATAGCCGCCGCCTATCAACAAACATATTATTATCAACCATGCCGGATAACCAAAGGTTATATCAAAGTTCATAATGAATTATATTATTCCTTTTAAAAATTTTTAAAAACAAATGGCAAAACAAAATATTGAATAAAAATATCTTTAATAAATCTAATGAACAAAAACAAATAGCAAAAATAAATAATATGATTTCAGTAAAATGTTTATTTTTGAAACTGTTAAAATTGATCATTTATTGCGTAATTCGTTTAAACATCTTGTGTTTTCAAGGTTTATTAAAATGATATCCTTAAATAAGATGTTGAATTGGATTGCATCCGGGTGGTTTTATAAGCCACTTTCCTGCTTATTTGTTTTTACAAGGTTGATTTTCAGTATATTATGTTCCAATTAAGCTAAAAAATGACTTTATATAGAAGAAAGCGTACCCGTAGGGCAAAAAGAAAAAAGATCAGGTATAGAAAGATAGCGTTTAAGTTGACTGATGGTCAGAAAAAAGCACTGGAGCGCTATTGCCGCATTCACAGCACCACTCCTGTCAGATTCATCAAAGCCCTTGTCAATAATAAAGTTGAACGTTACCGTAACTATGATCATGAGCCTTCTTATGTGACGGAAAATCAGCTGACACTTTTTGAGGCTGAAAGTTCCGAATGTAAAAAATAAGAACAAAAAAGAAATGACCACTTATTTTCCGTGGAAGAAAACCTGCGTAATACCGGAGCCACCCCTGTCAGGATGTTCGGGTTTAATATTCTCTATTTCGGGCAATGTGACCAGATAATCTTTTATGGCTTCGCGCAGAATGCCTTCACCTGTACCATGGAGTATGCGCACCTTGTTTATACCCAACAAAATTGCATCATCGATATATTTCCTTAATATAGTAAGAGCTTCATCAACTTTTTTACCCCGCATATCAATGTCGGTATTAAATTCTGCAGCTTTTCTGTTGATATCGAAGCTGTATTTTACTTTGCTTTGCGCCGGAGTCATACCGGATTTCTCTTTTTTTATCTTCACTTTTTCCAGCTTGATGAGCGGTGCCTTGATCTTAACATCTCCAAAGGATATTGTTGCTTGTTTGCCGGCTATTTCCAAAATTTCACCGGCTATTGTCTGGCCTTCCATCCTTACCGTGTCGCCTGTCATAACTGGCGTATCATCATCAACTTTTTCGTATGCAGGTTTATATTCCGGGGGCTTTTTTTTGCGTTCTTCCGAAAGCCCGCTTTCTATTTGCTTTGAATAATCCTGCAATTCGTCTCTTAATTGCTTTGTTCTTTCTTTATCTGCTTTTGATTCGCGTATTTCTTTTATTGTCCTTTCAATTAATCTATTTGTGGTTGACAGTATCTGTTTTGCTTCCTCTTTTGCTTCTTTGAGTATTTCTTTCTTCTTTGTTTCCAGTTCGCCGGATAATTGCTGGTATTTTTCGATCATCTCGTTCAGGAAAGATTCAGCCGAGCGCAGTTGTTGTTCTTTCTCTTCCAGCTCTTTTTTTCTGAATTCGATATTCTGAAGCTGATGGTCAAGATCTATCTGTTCACTTCCGGCGATCTTTCCGGCTTCTTTAAGTATTTCATCGGGGAAGCCTGTTGACCTGGCTATTTCAAAAGCGAAGCTGCTTCCCGGTATGCCGGTTTTGAGCTTATAAGTGGGTTTCATATTTTTGGAATCAAACAGCATTGAGCCGTTGATTATTCCTTTTATTTTCCCACCCATAGCTTTCAGGTTCGCATAGTGTGTGGTAATCACGCCAAAGGGTTTTGAGAGGTTCAGTTTCAGCAGGACGGCTTCGGCTATTGCACCTCCTATGCGTGGTTCGCTGCCGGCACCAAGTTCGTCAATCAGAAAAAGTGTTTTATCATCAGCATGTTTGAGGAAAAATTTCATGTTGTACAGATGTGAGCTGTATGTGCTCAGGTCGTTTTCCAGCGACTGTTCATCGCCTATGTCTATAAAAAGCTTTTGAAATATGCCGGCTTCGGAGTAATCAGCCATTGGAACAAGCATACCGCATTGCAGCATATACTGTAATAAGCCGCAGGTTTTCAGGCATACTGATTTACCGCCCGCATTAGGCCCGGAAATAACTATTATCCTTTGATCTTTGTCAAGGGTGATATTCAGTGGTTCCACGTTTTTGTTTTGCGACTTGTAAGACAGGTACAACAATGGATGCAAGGCTTTTGTCCATTGAATGACAGGGTAAGGGTTAAGCCTGGGCTTCATTCCGCCCATTTCTATCGCCAAAAGAGCCTTTGCCCGAATGGCATCGGCAATGCCCATTAACCGGTAACATTTTTCTAATTGTTCGAGGTGCGGCCTTAAAAAATTGGTAAAATGTGTTAATATTTTCACGATCTCCTGCCATTCAGCCAGCTCCAGTTCCCTAACCTCATTATTAATCTCAAAGACCTCCTCGGGTTCAATGAATAGGGTTTGCCCCGTTGCCGAACTGTCATGAACAAAACCACGGATATGCTTTTTATGAATTACCGGAACCGGGATCACCTGGCGCCCGTTGCGAATAGTAAGCTCCAGATCGCCGCTTGCTAAACCCTTTTTTTTGACCTGTTTAAAGATTTGCTCAATTTGTTTTTGCGCTCTAACATTTTTTGAGGCTTTTTCCCTAAGTATTTTTTCAAGAGTGACAGAAGCATTATCACGTATCTCACCTTTCTCGTCAATTATTTTTTCCGCTTTTACAAAAATGTCTTTATCCAAGTATATATTTTCGGTAAGGCTGATAAGTGAAAAATATAAAGGATTATCATCTTTTCCTGTTTTTCTGAAAAAATCAATTATTTTGCTGATGGTTTTCAGGGATAACCACAATTCAGCTAATTCTTCCGGTAAAATATATGTATTTTCAGGCCTTATTTTTTTAAACAGCCCGGCAGGATCATAATAATTGGACCGGGGGAATGTTTCACCCGACAGGATGATCTGCCTGAAATCCTCAGTTTGATCAAGCAACCTGGAGATCAGAGCAAAATCTTTTCTGAACCCTATCCTGTCAATTTGTTTTTGACCAAGTCCGCTAATGCACAGATCTTTTAACATTTGACGGATACGGTCAAACCCGGTCTTTTCTTCAAAGCGTTTTGGATATATCACAATTATTATATTTGCTTAAACCATGCAAAGTTATCAAGTTTTTGTCTTTTTCCAGTTCGTACCCCTACTTCTTTGTTCTGTTCAAATGACAAAAAAAACAGATTAAATATGTTTAACATTCAGTCGGGGTATGACTTTGCTTTACGGTTTTATTTTATTTTTGCAGATCATGATTTTTACTTTAATAAAATATTATTTTTGCTCAAAAAACCTTTTATAACATATAAGCAATAATAAAATCTATGAAAAGAATCATTTTATTAACAGTAACAATTATTTTGTTTTTATTTGGTTTTTCAGAGGGCCATGCACAGTTTTATACAGGCGGCAACATTGGTGTACATGTTGACAATAAAGGTTATTATTTTGATGTTGCGCCCTTATTTGGCTATCGTATCGGCAGGCTGGATGCAGGGATCGCTCCTTTTTATTCATACAGGGAACATAAGGATAGAGGTGCCAGGTATTCTTATGGTAATCGGATTTATACACAAGTCACCATTATACGTGGCCTTTATGCGCATGCTGAGTTTGAAACGAGTAATATAGAAGTTGGTGATGAGAGGAAATGGATAATCGGTCTTCCTGTGGGGGCAGGATACAGGCAAACTATTGCGCCTAATACACAGGCTTACGGCATGGTATTGTATGATGTGCTGCTTGATCCCGACAGTACTGTTGATAATCCTATTGTAAGGTTCGGCGTGACGTATAGCTTTTAGGTTTTCCTGAAAAGCATTAAGCTGCAAACCGTGGTTTAAAACTTTTGGAGCTGCACTCCGTATACTTTCATTAACAAAGACAGGCGTATTTACTGAAAGCATGATAATTTAAGTTTATGAGGTCAAGAAAGTTTATCACAACAATAACCGGTATTTTATTATTCACATTTTTTGTTGCTTTATCGCTTCATATTAAGAATAATGCCAAAGGCGAGCAAATAATTGTTGAACAAGAAAAAAAAGAGGAGATCATTGATCATGATGAATATGGCATCAGTCATACAGGTTATGAAATAAAGAAAGGCGTTGTTCGCCACAGACAAACTCTTTCACAGATACTTTCAGATTTTTCGGTTGATCATTCAACTATAGATATTATTTCCGGGCAGATGCATGATGTTTTTAATCCGCGTCGTATAAGAGCCGGCAACAGGTATTATGCTTATTTGACCGGTGACAGCCTGAGCCGGTTGAGTTATTTTGTTTATGAAGTGTCTCCATTGTCATTTTTAAAGGTTGATTTGACTGATTCAGTATATGTTTGCAAGGGAGAAAAAGAGACTGTTACCGTGAGAAAGGAATCATCCGGGATAATCAATTCATCATTATGGAAAACGATAAATGAAAATGAGCTTAGCTTTGATTTAGCCATGCGATTATCGGAAATACTTGCCTGGGAGGTTGATTTTTACCGGATAGAGCAGGGCGACCGTTTCAGGGTTGTTTATGATGAAACTTATGCAGATGATAACAGCGTTGGTATTGAAGATGTTTATGGCGTATATTTTATTCATCGCGGCAGGGAGATATATGGTTTTCATTTTCAAAATGATACTATTGACGGATTTTTTGATGGGGAGGGTGAGAATTTACGAAAAGTTTTTTTAAAGGCTCCTTTGAAATTTTACCGTATAACTTCGGGTTATAGTCGCAGTCGTTTGCATCCAATTCTTGGCAAGCATCGTCCTCATCTTGGTACTGATTATGCTGCGCCGGCGGGAACGCCGATAATGGCTGTAGGTGATGGTGTTGTGACCGAAAGAAGTTATACATCGGGCAATGGCAACTACGTCAGGATACGCCACAATTCGGTTTATGAGACTCAGTATCTTCACATGTCGCGGTTTGCGGAGGGTATACGCCCCGGCAGACGTGTTGAACAGGGTGAAGTGATAGGATACGTGGGTAGTACCGGCTTGGCCACAGGTCCGCATGTCTGCTTCAGGTTCTGGAAAAACGGACAACAGGTTAACCACCGCAGACTCGAATTCCCCAGTGCAGACCCGCTGCCGGAAGAATACTTTGATGAATTTTCAATTGCTCGTGATTCAATAAGGAATATACTCGATAATATCCCGTTCAGGGAAGCGGAGAAGATGCCGGTGTAGAAATCGGCAAGTATGAATTTTTTGAAAATAATATGAAGAAAATCCCAAACCTTAAATCCCAAAATCCAAATCCCAAAATCCAAAAGTTAAACGTTATGTGTTTATAATAACTTTTCTTATTTTTATAAGTTTAGTCAGCAGCTTTTCAAGTTTATCAACGGCAAGCATATTATCTCCGTCTGATTTGGCTTTGGCTGGATTGTAGTGTGTTTCTATAAAGATTCCGTCAACACCGGCGGCAATACCTGCGCTTGCAATGGTGTTGATCATATCCGGCAATCCGCCTGTAACACCTGATGGCTGGTTGGGTTGCTGAAGCGAGTGCGTTACATCAAGCACAACGGGTGCTTCAAAGTTTTGCATTACGGGGATTGAGCGGAAATCAACGACCAGGTCGCCATACCCGAATGTTGTTCCTCTTTCGGTTATCATTACATTAGAGTTGTTTGACTTTATTATTTTTTCAATTGCAAACCGCATAGCTGACGGCGAAAGAAACTGCCCTTTTTTGATATTGATAAACTTGCCTGTTTTAGCTGCAGCCACAAGCAAGCCGGTCTGGCGGCACAAAAATGCAGGTACCTGGATGATATCAACATATTTCGCCGCCACTTCAGCTTCCTCTTCGGTGTGTACGTCCGTCAGAACAGGTATCTCAAAACGTTTACTTATTTCCGCTAAAATATTTAAGGCTTTCTTATCGCCTATGCCCGTGAAAGAATCTATCCTGGTACGGTTGGCTTTCCTGTATGAAGCTTTGAAAATATATGGTATGTCCAGCCTTTTGGTTATTTCAGCTATTTGCCCGGCAATATTGAAAGCCATTGACTCACCTTCAATAACGCAAGGACCAGCTATAAGAAAAAAATTACCCTTCTTCAGGCCGGACAAATTGCTTATTTTCAGTAATGTTTTATGCATTTTGTTTGTTTTGAGTTATTGTATCTAATTAGTCTGAAATGTTGATTATTTCTTTTAAATATAACCGTCAATTATTCCCAGTCCCTGCCTTACAATCTCAATCTGATCGCCCGTACAGTCAACAACCGTTGAAGCTTCATTTTCACCGAAGCCTCCTTTAACTACTATGTCAACCATATCTTTATATTTGTCGTGTATCAATTCAGGGTCTGTACTGTATTCTAAAATATCATCATCATCATGTACGGAAGTGCTTGTTATCGGGTTTCCAAGCTCACGGATTATCTCACGGCAGATATTATTGTCGGGTATGCGAATACCAATAGTCTTTTTCCTGCTTTGAAAAATCTTCGGAACTTTATTATTGGCATTAAGTATGAATGTGAACGGACCGGGAAACGCTTTTTTCATCAGTTTGAAAACTGATGTTGAAAAAGGCCTGGTAAACTCAGCTATCTGATCCATGTCGCTGAAAATAAACGAAAAATTGGCTTCCCTGGGTTTGATGCCTTTGATCTGTGCTACTTTTTCAAAAGCTTTGGATTGATAAATATCACAACCAATAGAATAAACAGTGTCGGTAGGGTAAATGATAATTCCGCCGTTCTTTAAACAATCAACAATTTTTTGAATGTGCTTCGGACTTGGGTTTTCTTCATAAAGTTTTAAAATCATAATCTTGTAATTTTTTTGGTTATTCAAATCATAAAAAAATAATTATCTTTATTGATGTGGTTATTGCATTTGTATTGGGCTTGGTTATAAGCGTTTTAGTTATTACCAGGTATCAATTACTTTAATATTTTTATTTAGTCTCAAAGTTAGAAATTTATTTGTTTGTTATAGGTATAAAAACAATTATCCGATGCAAAAATATTTGTTCAAACCCGTTTTCCCCGTCACCCGTTATCCGTCAACCCCGCCAGCAGTTAATTGCAAAACGAATTATTTGCACTGGTTCGTGTATTTTGGAGTTCTTTTAAGACAATAAATAAATCAGAGTTTTCTTTTCTGAAGTAAACCGGAAAAATTTTATCTTCGCTTGTTTTAAAACGAATGTCAGAATATGAGGTTTTATAAAAATATAGTAATAATAATTTTATCTTTTTTATTTGTAAAACCAGCTTTTAGCAGTGGCAGTGAAAGTGAATTATTATTTGAAAAGCGTTTTGATGGTGTCCAAAGGGTTGAGTTCAACCCGCATGACAGGGGGCACTACAGAATTACCAATATTTTTTTGCAGAACATATCCGAAGCCAACAGAAAGCTTCGTGTTTTTACAACTTACAATATCAATTATACTATAGAAGTTCATTTGGACAAAATTGGCGAGGGAATTGGCGAATTGAACATATATCTTTCGGATCTTAGCCTTGATGGTGATATTTATTATCGTGATTTTGTTATTGAAGATGTACTGGTTCCTTCAGGCCTGAAGCTTTGCCTGGGAATATCCGTTAACGGCAGGCAATCTTTTTTTAAATTCAATCCCCCAGTTCCCGGCTTTATTGAAAAGAATCGGCTTATACATTCACAGACTGTTGAACTATCATTTAATGACAATACTCTTACAGATATGCACTTAGCTGATGTATTGTTTTATTATGATGAGCCGGCTTTGCAGAGATTCAAAACATTGGTAAATGCTTTGTTTTCTTATTATGAATCGGTTGAAAAGCTTGATATGGTTGTTCAACAGTTAAAAATTTTAAATTTGGATCGGCCCGGCAGGGTAATTATTGATGAGTTCCGGTTTTATGAAGCCGAAAGGATGTTTTGGAATGTTTATCATTCTCCTTTCAGAAAGGAACTTGACCTGGATGAGATGGATCCCGCAGGCTTTAAAGATCTGTTTTTGCCTTTAAAGGATTCGGTTTTGTTTTATCGTGAACGGTTTAATTATAATTTTAGCAGGCTTGATGAATTGTATTATTCTGAAGGATTGCAAAAAATGGCTGAGGGTAAACGGCGGGCTGCCCTGGAGAGTTTTCAGCAAGCAATTGTGTATAATCCTTCTCATATACCCTCACATCTTTCTGTAGCAGATATATACCTGTTAACAGGTAAGATCAGTCCGGCTTCCGAGGTTGTACACAAAGTATTGAAGGAATTGTATCCCCGGGAAGCTCACCTGGACAGTACAATGTATTATATTGAAAAAATATTTGACAATTATTTTATTTTGACTGATTCTTTGAATGAAAAGGGAAAGCATACGGAGGCGCTCAAAATTATTAAAAAAGCGGATCAGTTTGACAATGATATACCTGTTTTGGATTACCATGTTGAGCTTGATGAAAGGTTTACCGATGCTCATACCGGTATTTATGAATCATTTCTTGAAGTTATTGGCAGAGCTGTAACAGTTAATGGCCATAGCTTTGCTTTGACTTATATTGATCATGCGATTGATTATAAGGATAGACATGGGATTTATGTTGAGGGTAGCGACAGGGTATATGGTTTTTTACAACAGTTGACAGACCGTTTGATTATGTCGGGGCGTGAAAGATATGTTCATAAGGATTTCAGAGCGGCTGAATCAATATTCAGCGATCTGGTTGAGGTTTGTGAGAAATATTCTTTTATGGATTGTGCTGATGATGCAACAAACTACCTTGCTTTAGCTCAAGATGCCCGCAGGGAGGCTGAGCTGATCACGGTTGAAGTTACAATAGAGGATCCTTTACCGGAACTAACGGCAGACGATGTAACTGAACGTCTTAAGGAAGAAATGCTGAAAGAGCTTTCGCATGGACACCTGAAAGCCTGGGCAGGAGAAACATCTGAAGCACGCAGGATACTTGAAGAGATGGTAGAAAAGTCTGCTTTATATGGCCTGAGAAGAGATTCGTTGATAAATGCCAGGATGGTAACACTCTCGAAGCGTATCAGGGAAAAGGAATGTGAACTGGCAGGCAGGGATTTTGATAAATATTTTAAGCAATATTTTGAATTGATTGATGATAAAGATTTTACTAAAGCCAATGAAATGCTTGTAAAAGTTGAAAATTTGCATAATGAAAATCCCGATTGCGAATTCGGCATTGAAAAAATAGAAGAGGAAAAGGGAAGAATATCGCCTGCTGTTAAGTACGAGGATATGATGGAAAATGTGCGCAATCTCTATTTTAATCAAGCCCGTAACGATCACGAATTATTTTTGAAAAGTTATGAGAGCGTTGATAACTATTACCGTGAAAAAAATGTTGAAACCTTCGGGCTTGAACATAAGTTTTTGTTTGAGTTCATAAAAAGTTCTTCGGATCAGGGTTTGATAATATCCGGTGTAAGCTTCTACGCCGGCAGGAATCAGCCGGGTAATGCGCTGGGGTTATTGTTCAGGCTAAAAGAACTTGGGGTGAAGCGTAACAGTGTTGCCAACATCCAGGAGTACGCAGGAAAAATGGCAGCAAAACACTATGCTGCCAAATCGCCGGACACCCCTCCCCGTGAAGTGATTCGCAACCTTACGGATAACGACAGGTGGATGCGTTATTACAACCGTGCCTTTATCCGTAGCTGGTAGCAATAATGCTCCTTGTCTATGGGAGAAATATATGACAGGATCTGACAGGGAAATAGATATTCGTTATTCAAAAAAGTATGAAATTATAGGCAGGCATTAATTAAGTATTATTTTCACTCATTCTTCAACTTTTCCGACAGATTTAACAGATCCCGTATTGGGGTAGAATTCTATTTCAAAATGGTCGTGCGGCAGGGAAGAGATCGTTCCGAATTGACTTATCAGCAGGCGTGCATCGGCTTTTACCATATCTCCTTTTTTGATTTTTACCCTGGCATGTTCGGGTATGCGATAATAAAAACCATGTTCCTGTTTTTTCGGGTCTATATTTCTTTTAATGAAGACTTCCGGTTGCCTGGTTGTTTCATGGCGTTGTAACTCAAGCAATACCAACGTGCCTTTATCGGTTTCTTCAACCGGTAAAAGGCCTTCAAAAGGACAAAACCTGAAAAGCTGTCTTTGTCTGCCTGCCGTCAGTTTGTCAGGTAAATAAGTAAAACGGTATTTTATACTACTGATGCATGTAATACCTGTAAAAAGCTCCAGGTAGTCATTTTCTATGTTTTTTATTTCTTCATACATGTATTTAATAGTTTCTTCCGGATAGGGGATCTCTTGAAATCCGCTTATCAAATCCATTTTTTGGTTTCGCAGTTTCAAAATAAAATCAGCCACTTCCTGCGCCTTGGTTTCCTTGCCTTTTTTAACCCAGCTACGTTTTAATATCTGTCTTTCCACCATAACGGTGTCTTTTATAACCATTTGTACTATTGTATCTATTTTTTCTTCCAGGCTTGGATCAATAAAATGATTAAAAGTTGCTTCCGTACCATAATAGCCATATTCGTTTTGTTCGTTAAGTGCCAGTACGAAGCTTTCGCTGTCAAAATCTTTATTAACACTTCTGATTAACCCCGATTCTGTAAATGAAATATAAAAGGGCATGTTTTTAAAATCTTGGGGGTTGTATTTTACAAAATAAAATTGCGTTGGGTCGGGTTCGGCATAACTATTTATTTTAATATCAGCAAGTTCGTAACTGACCGATTGGTTTTTGATAACATCGGTTAATCCTAAAAGGCCTTCTGAGAAATCAGCAAAAGGGCCGGGGATTTTTTCAACCTTATTTACCGTAACATCAATGCTTAATACTGTACGCGGCAAGGCATAATAAAATCCGCTGTGTCCTGCACCTGCTTCCATCTGCCGTATGTGCATGACATGAAAAGGTTTTGAAGTGCTGCATGCCATAAGGAGTAAAGCAAATAATGAGGATAATAATGCTGGTCTCATTTTGATTTTATTTAGACAGGATTCTTTTAATTAAGAATATTTACTATACAAAGATAATCAATTATATTAAAAAATCGAGACTTGCGGCTTTATCATATTCAAGGGTCGGATTATTATGTTGAAATATTTTGACGGTTTTATTTCCCATTAGAGTAACTTTTTGATTTTCTACCAACAGCATAGTCCCTTCTTTAAGACCAACTACTTTAAAATTTGGATTTAATTCCAGGAATTCTTTAATACGTTCTTCACGTGTTTCTCCCTGGTGATTAGGTATTGGTGTATCAGTGTAATGTGGGTTTATTTGAAACGGAATAAGATCAAGAGTTTCAAAGCTTTTTGGCTGAATCACCGGCATATCGTTTGTTGTCATTAAAGTCGGGCAGGCAATATTGCTGCCTGCACTCCAACCCAGGTAAGGAGTACCTGTTTTGACTTTTTTCCGGATATCTTTAATAATTGTTGTTTTATGAAGCATATGAGTCAGATTAAAGGTGTTGCCGCCTCCCACAACAATAGCTTCAGAATTTTCAATAGCTAAAGATTTGTTTTTTGCATCATGTACGGATTTCACCTCATATCCCAGTTCCATAAAAACATCATTAACCTTGTTGACATATTCATCGTAACTCATGGCTACACCCGCATAAGGAACAAACAATACCTGCCTGATTTTATCACCCAAAAAATCCTTTATATATGATTTGGCATGAGACAGGTAATCCTCGCCATAATTAGTGGAATTGCTTATCAATAGTAATCGCCTTTGCATGATCAATTGTAGTTTTTGTAATGTAATGTAATATTATGAAACGGGTCTTTTTAACCCTGTTTCGTCTGTTTATATACGTTATTATAAATATTAAGTTATATAAGAAATAGTTTGTTTAATATGTTTTTTAGCAACCCATTGACTTTATGGTTGATAGGTTAATTGGTTTATAGGTTGATTGTATTGATAGACCAAACCGATTAACGGTCACCTCTTATAATCACCCATTTGTCCGTCAGGCCTTTTGCCATGGTCATTTATATAACGCAAAAAATGAATTGTAATTTTTTAATTATTTAAAACGTGAGCCTACTCCAATCAATATCATACAAATTAAAACAAATTTTATTATGATGAATCTTTTTTACTTTTTAGAGTGGACTCATAACGTTTTTTACTACTTTTTTTATTTAAACAGATTTTTGCCGTATATTGTTTTTCACTACTGTCCGATTAAAATCTTTTGAAACTCATGAATATCAATATTGATAACAATTTTATTAAAATTGATGGTTTCGGTGGTACTATTTATATTTCTTTTATGCCACCAAGACTC
>PWZB01000082.1 GCA_003567625.1 Bacteroidales bacterium
CGCTGATAGCCAGCCTTAATGCAATAAATAAAGACACCTGGATAGAGTATGCAAGGCTGCTTAGTGAAACAGGAGTTAATGGAATTGAACTGAATTTTTATCAAACTCCAACCGATTTCAGCAAAAACGCAAAAGATATTCAAGATGAGCAAGTCAGTATAATAAAAGAGATAAAAAAAAGTATTTCTATTCCGGTTAGTGTTAAGTTGAGCTCTGAATACACAAATGTACTGAACCTGATAAATAGTATAGATCAGGCCGGTGTAGATGCTTTTGTTTTGTTTAATTCTTTCTTTATGCCTGACATAGATATTAATAATGAAAAGCATATAAAACAGTTCAATCTTAGCAATAAGGGCGATTACAAGAAATCTCTCCGTACTACCGGGTTGTTGTTTGAAAACATTAAAGCGGATATATGCAGCAGCCATGGAATCCATAATGGCACAGACACTATTAGATTGATTCTGGCAGGAGCATCGTGTGTACAGATGGTAAGCTCTTTATACAAGCATGGATTATCGCAAATAGAAAAAAGCAAACAAAAGCTTGAAGAATGGATGGAAGAGAAAAATTATAATAGTATCGATGAGTTTAAAGGTAAATTGTCGAAAAACAAACTCAGCAAAAATCCCTTTATTTATAAAAGAGCACAGTATGTTGAATTGCTGATAAATTCCGGGGAGATAATTGGAACACAGCGCTAACAAACTATGCAAAAGCTCCCGGATAAACAGGAATTAGAACATTCCATATTACACTACTTGCAAAAAAAGTAACCCGTTTATTTAAAAAGTTTCCCACAAACTTTTTCCCGCTTCAGTCATAATTTTATTGTTTTTGAAATATTGTCAACTCCACGTTGGTTTTGTGCAGATTTTTATGTTTAAACAACTGTACTGTATTTAAATTAAAGTAATTCACGGCAATTACAATAAGTCGAATTTTTTATTATCAATTTTATAAAAGTATTTAGGCAAAGATGTATATTTTTGCATACGGGTAAAAGGATTTTAATAAAACAAAATATTATGGCAGAAAAAAAGGAAAAGCAACATGTTGAAAGATGGCATTCAATAGACGCCGGGGATGCCATAAAAATATTAAAAACAGATACAGAGAAAGGATTAGCTGATAATGAAATAAACAAAAGGCTTGAAAAATATGGGAAGAACGAGATTCCCAAAGCCAAAAAACGCAGTGCATGGAAGCGGCTACTGATGCAGTTTCACAATGTGCTTATATATGTCCTGTTGGCTGCTGCTATTATAACAGCCCTTATGGAGCATTGGATTGACACATGGGTAATTCTTGGTGTTGTTGTTGTAAACGCATTGATCGGCTTTATACAGGAGGGCAAAGCTGAGAAAGCAATTGAAAGTATCCGCGAAATGCTTTCTTTAGAAGCCATGGTTCTCAGAAACGGTGAGAAAAAGACTATTGATGCTGAAGAGCTCATACCCGGTGACATAGTAATGTTAAAATCAGGTGATAAGATTCCAGCAGATATACGCCTGACTGAATCCAAAGATCTTAGAGTAGAAGAATCACCACTTACGGGGGAGTCAACATCAGTAGATAAAAGCACAGAGCCTGTTGAAGAAGATGCTGTAGTCGGAGATCAAAGCTCTATGGCATTTTCCGGAACAGTTGTAACATATGGAAAAGCTACTGGGGTTGTTGTAAACACAGGATCTCAGACCGAAATTGGTAAAATAAAAGAGATGATGGAGGAAGTAGAAGAAATCACAACTCCATTGTTACAAAAAATAGAAAAGTTCGGCAAGTGGCTCTCTTTGGCTATTTTGGTTGTTACTGCAACCTTTTTTCTTTTTGGTTATCTGTTCAGGGAATACACACTGGTTGAGTTATTTATGATAGCTATTAGCCTGATAGTAGCATCTATACCTGAAGGGTTGCCTGCTATTATGACTATCACACTTGCTATTGGCGTGAGGCGTATGGCTTCCAGGAACTCTATAATCAGAAGGCTGCCATCTGTTGAAACCCTGGGTGCTACTACTGTTATCTGCTCGGATAAAACAGGAACGCTTACCCGGAACGAAATGACGGCGAAAACTATCCTTACTGCTGAAAATATATACCATGCTGAAGGAACAGGCTATAAACCCGAAGGCAACATTCTTAAAGATGATCAAAAAATTGAACCAAAAGACGATAAAGTTCTCTGGCAAATGTTGCAGGCCATACGGGTTTGTAACAACTCTGAGATCAATGAAAATGATGAAGGAGAATGGGAGCTTACAGGCACACCAACCGAAGGGGCATTGCTTACATTGAGCTATAAAGCCGGGCTGAAAGATTTCAAGCCCGAACGGATTGACCATATCCCTTTTGAGTCATACCATAAATATATGGCTACACTTAACAAAATTGATGATGAAAATTTTATTTTTATCACAGGAGCCCCCGAAAGAGTTATGGAAATGTGCAACAAGCAATACACATCAGAAGGTGAAGAAGAAATAGATAAAGAGTATTGGGAGAAAAAAATGGAAGAAATTGCCGCAAAAGGGCAAAGGCTTCTTGGTGTAGCATTCAGAAAAGCTGATAAAAACCGGTCGGAGATCGAAAGAGATGACCTTGAAAAAAACAAAACGTTCCTGGGTATAATAGGAATTATTGACCCTCCACGAGAAAAAGTTGTCGAATCCATTAAAGAATGTAAAAAAGCAGGAATATCCGTAAAGATGATCACCGGTGATCATGCTATTACAGCAAAGGCTATTGGCAAAGAGATAGGTATTGGTGACGGCGAAAAAGTAATTACCGGGAAAGAGCTGGAAAACAAAAGTGACAAAGAACTGGAAAAAATAGTTGAAGAATATGATGTATATGCCCGTACCAGCCCGGAGCATAAACTACGGCTGGTAAAAGCATTACAGGAAAACGGCCAAATATCTGCAATGACAGGTGATGGTGTTAATGACGCACCGGCCTTGAAAAAGGCAAATATCGGTATTGCCATGGGCATTAAAGGCACGGAAGTGTCAAAAGATGCTTCCGAAATGGTTCTGGCTGATGACAACTTTGCTTCAATAGTAAACGCCGTCGAAGAAGGACGTACAGTATACGATAACCTGCGCAAAACTTTACTGTTCCTGTTGCCAACTAATGGTGCAGAAGCACTGGTGCTGATGACTGCCGTTTTTTTAGGAATGGTTATGCCTATCACACCTCTGCAAATACTCTGGGTAAACATGGTTACTGCAGTTACATTGGCCCTGGCGCTCGCTTTCGAACCTATGGAAGAAA
>PWZB01000148.1 GCA_003567625.1 Bacteroidales bacterium
AAGACTCTAAGACACTAAGATGCACTAAGGGCTTTATAATCAGCACTATCAGCTTTGTGAGTCTTAGTGTTTTTGTGTCTTAGTGGCTATATTTAATTTTAATCGGACAGTAGTGATTGTTAATATTAAATCAGCAAATATTCAACAAAAGCAATAATCAATCTTTTTCAATAAATACACCATTTTTATTAAAATAATGGATATCAATTTGTTAAACATTAACAATTTTAGAATATTAAAAATGTATAATGACAGCAAGTATCAGATAGTGTCCGGTTTTAGTTATTAATGTCCGGTAACGAACAAGTACATTTTTTTTCCGGATAAACTCCTGCAAACTCAACCATTTTTCAATCCTGGTTATTATTTGATCAGAATTACAATATTAATTTTTCAATATTTATATTTTAAAAAAAATAAAATATTGTCAAAAGCCCCCTGATGTTTGTTACTTTTTCGCTATTATCAATTATACCGCTGTTATTTGGATTTCCATAAGCTGCAGCGGTAAACTCAATCTCGGTAGAAATCTGAACCGAATTTGAAATAAACGATATAGAGGGAGCAATACGATAAACATAATCAATATTTTCGCCCCTGGAGAAATAGATTCCCGTATTTGTGTGTGATGTTCCCAAATTCTTTGCGAAACCGCCAAAAAGTCCGAATTTTATATTACTGCCATATACAACATTACCCCACATAAAAAGATGATTTGTCGGTGTGTAAGTTTCAATTCCGCTTTCAGGGTCTTTTGTTCGCACGGCATAGCCACCAAGCAAAAGATGTTCAGTAAGATTCTGGCCATAAATGCCTTTACACTGCCATTTAAAATTATTTTCAGAATAGCTCCAGTATCCCATAAAAGCATATGTAGCAATTGATTCATTGGTTTTGATAAGACTATCGCTGACAAGCCGGGGCCTTAACACTTTATAATCACCTGCAACGCCCAATATGTGATTGTTGCCATTATATTGAAGCTGAACATGGACATTTGGAACTAATGTATTTCTCATATAAGTATTATCAAATCCTAAAGGTCCGTCACTGGAATTATCACGTTGTGAAAGCAAGGTGATATTCATTCTGTAATTGTTATAAAAATGAGTGTAACTGATTTGCGGATTACGTATGAATGGCTGAAAAGGGGCTCCCGTATTGAGCGATATAACATCAGGAAACACATCAACCACAAACATAGGATGCCAGAACTGCCCGAACATAAGTTCCGACCTGTCCCACCGCAATTTACCAAAAGCATGCCTCAACCTGAACCCATTGATGTCAGCATTGGTAACACCCGAAAAATCAGCCTCTATGACTCCCGAAGTCTTAGCACCAAAAGCCTCAGGGCCCTTAATTTTACCTAATAACCGGGTCGTAACCGCACTGTAATTAAAAGCCGGTGAAGCATTAATATCTTTACCATTCTTATCAAAATGCCTGTCTGACGGATAAAATAAAAATAAATCCTCGCGTGAAGCTTCAACCTGACGACTATCATACCAATAGTCACTTTTTATAAACCCTTCAAAACTGATTCCCCAGTTTTTTTCTTCATCTTTTTCATCTTTTACCTCACAAAAAACTGTTAAAGCAAAAACAATGAAAAAGAATAATAATAATGTTTTTTTCATTTCTTACTTTTTTGATATTTGCTAATTGTCAAATACTTATTTGAATATTGATAACACGGATTAAAACCGTGCAACGGTAATACATTAAAATTTCAACTTATAAATTCAAGCCATCTATTGTTGCATGGGTTGAATTATATTACGCGGATTTTATAAACGATTGGTTGTCCCAAGCCGTTAACGATCATGCTTCCAATCAGTGTTGACCGGGTTTTATTGCTTTTCCGAGGAAACTAAACACCGGGTTTGCCAAAAAAGAAGTAAACATCCCTATAGTTCCTGCTTGTGGAGATGGGAGGCCACTGAAATACAAAGCCAGGCAAACAGTAAGCCCAATTATTCCTGAAGACAATGCACCAAAACGGGTAGTCCATCGTGTGAACAACCCCCAGACAAACGGGCCAAGAAAAAATGAGCCTATTGCTCCCCATGAAACACCAAGAATAATAACTATGGTGTCAATATTCATGTATGCAAGAATTACGGATAGTAAAACAAAAAATCCGCTCATAAATCGCATAAGAACAGTAAGCGATTTGTCTGAAATATCCTTCTTAATAAAACCACCATAAAAATCTTTCGAAAACGATGAACTGGAAATCAAAACCAATGCAGCCAATGTTGACATTGACGCTGACAATATAAGCAACAATATCACAACTGTCAATGTTTCTGGTATAACATTGACCAATAGTTCGGGCATAAGCCTGTCGAAAACCGGAACACCCTCTGCAAAAGCACCGGGTGCTGTTTCAGGTGTAACCAGGGCCCTTGTTGTTGATCCGATAAAATAAGCAACCCCGCATATTAATATTGCAAAAGCAGTGGAAGCTATCATTCCTGTTCTGACAGCCTTCCTGTCTCTGATGGCATAGAATTTTTGTACGAGCTGGGGCATTGCTATTGGAGCAACGCTGGTAAGGCAAACAAAAGAAAATAAGGGCCAAAAACCCGGCGGACCCACAACATTTATTAATCCAGGCTTTATTGCTTTCAAATCATTTGCAATATTGGATAACCCGCCACCGGCATCCAGGGTGCTTACAAATAAAATAGAAACACTGACAACCATTATCATCCCAAAAATCATGTCAATCATAGCCATTGACTTATACCCACCCATAACCAGATACATGGCCGTTAAAACTCCCATAAACAACAACGCATATTCATAAGGTATTTGAAAAGTTGAGGTAAACAAATATGATAATCCCATAAAAACAGCCGCCGAATATGGAATCATGAAAATAAATATAACTATTGCCGATAAAAGCTTGAATAAAGAACTACTGTAACGCTTTTCAAGAAATTCGCTCATGGTACTGACACCCATTTCTGAAGTAACTTTCTTTATTCGCCAGCCAAAAACAGACCAAACCAAAAACACGCCAACCAATGCATTAAAAAAGGCTATCCATAACCCCGAAAACCCGAATTCCCAGCCAATGCTTCCGGCAAAACCAATAAAGAGAACTGCTGAAAAATATGCGGTACCATAAGAAAAAGCCGTCATCCATGCACCAATCTTGCCACCGCCAAGAAAGAAATCTTTAAAAGACTTTGTCCGGCGCAAACCCATCAACCCAACAATAATGATCATCAACACGTACAAAGCAACTACAATTATTCCTAACTCCATTATTTATTCATATTAATTAGAGCCTGTCTGTAAAGTCTAACTTAAATTTAAAAAAGCACCAAATAACAAATTACAAAAATCAAATTCACCCTGTTAAATATACACTATAATAAGGAACGTATTAGGCAATCATCAGCTATTTAACAAGGGTTTATTTACTCACTTAATGTTTAATTTTATATGTGTTCGTAATTTCGCTCCGCTCGGCAGAGATTTGTTATTTGTTCACTTATTATATAATTTACCAGGTGTTCACGAGCTCGTAATGTTTCTCCCTTCGGTCGTGGTTTCCCGTTGGTCGGCACACTCGGTTGATTTTTGTTATTACATTATTCAATTATAGATAAATGTTCGATTTTATGGCCAAATATACATTATTAATATAGTGTTCCGGAAATGAAAAAATACAAATATAGAGCATTTTCACAGGAATTATAATTTCCCGTTCAAATTATGCACTATGGTTTTTATAATATATATTTCTGAACCAAGCTAAAATTCAGAGTTTTGACATACACCAAGCGGGTTGCTTAATACTTCCGGCTGAATGCCATGGTTTGCTATGTATGTAATTTTCTCTTTTACAAAATTACTAATGATCAATATTTTTCACGTACTCATCCAGCCAATTAAGCCATTCCCAATGCATATGCAATACCGATTCTCTTGCACGGTATCCGTGGCTTTCATGTGGAAGCATAACAAGTCTCACAGTTGCTCCATGACCACGAAGGGCATCATAATATCTTTCACTTTGCATAGGATAAGTACCTGCATTATTATCATCGGCACCATGGATAAGCAACATGGGAGTATTCATTTTATGTGCGTGTGAAAAAGGGGACATTTCATGATAGATCTCAGGGTCTTGCCAGAATGTACGTTCTTCCCTTTGAAAGCCAAAAGGCGTAAGCAGCCGGTTATAAGCGCCACTGCGAGCAACACCTGCTGCAAACATGTCGGTATGTGACAGTAAATTGGCAACCATAAAAGCCCCGTAAGAATGTCCTGCCACTGCCACACGGTCAGGATCAGTAACACCCATTTCCACCAGCTTTTTCACTGCTGCTTCGCCATTGGCAATAAGCTGTTCCACAAATGTATCATTGGGTTCTTTGTCGCCCTCTCCTACAACCGGAAAACTTGCATTACTCAAAACAGCATAACCCCGGGTTACCAACATGATGGGAGACGTAACTCCCAGCCTGGTATACCTGTAAGGTGAACCTGTAACCTGGCCGGCGCCATCAGCCGTAATAAACTCCCTCGGATATGCCCATAAAATTGTTGGTAAAGGATCATCCGAACCAATTTCATAACCCCCGGGAAGATAAAGAGTACCATTAAGCGGTATGCCATCATCCCTCTCATAATGGATCATTTCATTATATACATTTCGAAGCTGAGGAAAAGGATCGGGAAGATCGGTAACTCTGTCTATACGATCATCTGCAAGATAGCGAAGGTAAAAATCGGGATGCTCATCATTTGATTCTCTCCTGGTCATTATAACCTGCCTTTCAGCATCAAGTATTCTTACAGGGTATTCATAATAAGGAGGTTCCGACTGCCAGAGACGTTCCGTCTGTCCGGTTGATACATCGTAAGTGTCAACAAAAGGTTTATTGCCTTCGGGGGTGGCTCCTGGGCCAACCAAAAACAAAAGCCGGTCGTGGTTGTCAAAAAGGAGAACAGATTTTCCATACCTGTTGGTTGTAGTCTGAAAATTACCGGGATCATTATATCTGTCTTCAACAGACCTGTCAAATATTGTTTCAGGCGGCGTTTTCAAGTCCGATGGTTCAAAAAAACTTGTGATGACACGCCTGTCTCTCCACCAAAACTGATTTACAATTGCATAATCTTCTTTTCCCCAGGTAATTCCCCTGTAACGTAGCTCCAGCTTAAAGCCTTCTTTGGGATCGCCTGTAAAAGGAGCTTCCAGGTAAAACAACTGGTCACGGTATTTTGCTTCAACAGAGGGATCACCGTCATCAATAGCTTCAACCCAGAATAAAGTAGAAGGCACATCCGAACGCCAGGTAAAATTTCTCGGGCCTTTGCGCGTTGCATCAAATCCCTGGGGTATGTCTTCAGCCAGGGGTATATCGGCAATTTTTACCGTTTCACCGCTGGAAAGATCAATAACTTCAACCGATTGTTGAAACCGCGAAAAAGGAACTATGTATGAATATGGCCTTTCAATGCGATTTACCAGCAGATAATTTCCATCCGGGGAATCCATGAAATACCATATTATGCCCGGATCTCCAATCCTGGTCATACCCCCTTCGGGATCAGCCATATAAAGCTGTGAAGCAGTATAATAATCGAAAATTCTTTCATCATAAACATCCGATATTAAATCCTGGTAAGTCCTTACAGCCGCTTTCCTGCCAATATTTTCCTGTATCACCGGCCCTTCTGCAACTACAGGTCTTGCAGGAGGTTCACCCCTGTTTTCATCTATTGCCGAAAAAATAAGGGTTTTACCGTCCGACAACCAAGTGAAAGCATTTCCCAAAGCTTCATTGATAATTGCAGAGGTAATCTGCCTGGCTTCAGCTTCTGCAACATTAACCACCCAAAGCTCAATACCGTCCATAACAGTTTGTGTAAAGGCCACCCATTCCCCGTCAGGCGACCAGCGGGCATTTCTGATACGGGGGTCGGAAGGCAACCCGGTAACTTCCCTGTAGTTTTCCCCATCAATATCAGAAATATCAAGCCCAATACCATAATCCGCCCGGCTCGGCCCGTTAGTAACAGGATCAATGCGTATGCCGCCAAGACGAAGCTCTTCCCAGGCTAAATCAACTATAGCAGGAAGACCGGGATTCTCAATATATAGTATCTTATTATTACAAGGACTTATACGTATAGCAGGAGTTGCAGGAGCATCAACCAGCTCGGTAATTTCTGCAGGAGGTGTCTGATAAGTCAAACTTTCCTGCCCAGTAATAAGATCAACAGTGAAAAATAATATTACTGAAACTGACAATTTTATTAACAAATTTCTTAACATGGTTAATATAACTTAAATTAAACAATAAAAGATCAAAAAAGAGTTCCGACTCAAAAAATTAACTTTGAAATACCAATATTACACAAAATTTTTTGAAAATTAGTATATGATACATCAAAATAACTTAAAAGAATCATTACTTCTGTTTATCCATCTTCAAGAAATCGCTACATATTCTTTCAACCTGAAAAATTCAAAGGAAGATATCTTTTTTTAAAAATAATTCAAAGGAATTTGTTATTTTGCACCACAATTGATTTTTTTCAAAAAAACAAAAAATGAGGAGAAGCTCTGCTGAAATTCTTATATTAATCATTTTCCCGTTCTATCCCTGATTTTATTTGATAATAATTTACAAAAATCAAAATATTTATAAACTTAGTTAAATAAAGATCATTATGAGAAAAGACACACCTATTCCTTATGACGTTATAACCAAACATATTAAATTAATGAAACTTGAAAATGTCGGTAAATCTTCAATACGGGAGATTAAACGTTTGGTGGATAATGTTGAGCAGGAAACCGGGCAGAAATATATCCGGATGGAAATGGGTATTCCCGGGTTACCGCCAAGCGACATTGGCATTAAAGCTGAGATTGAAGCGTTAAAAAAAGGTGTTGCGGCTTTATACCCCGATATTGATGGTATTAAACCTCTAAAAAAAGAAATATCACGCTTTATAAAGCTTTTTGCGGATACCGACATTGATCCGTCGGGCTGTATTCCAACGGTAGGTTCTATGCAGGGCAGTTTTGCGTCTTTTATGACTTGCAACAGGATGTATAAAGAAAAAGATACTGTTTTATTTATTGATCCGGGTTTCCCGGTACATAAGCAACAGTGCCGTGTTTTGGGAATACCTTTTGAATCTTTTGACGTTTATGATTTCCGTGGTGAAAAGCTGCGCGACAAACTGGAGCCTATTCTTGCAAAAGGCAATATATCGGCAATGCTCTATTCCAATCCGAATAATCCCGCATGGATTTGCTTTACGGAAACCGAACTTACAATAATTGGTGAAATGGCAAACAAATATAATGTTGTTGTATTGGAAGACCTGGCATATTTTGCCATGGATTTTCGCAAAGACATATCGAAGCCGGGGCAACCTCCCTACCAGGCATCTGTGGCTAAATATACCGACAACTATATTTTACTTATATCAAGCTCAAAAGCTTTCAGTTATGCAGGTCAACGAATTGGTATTATGGCAATATCAGACAACCTTTTTGATACCAAAGCTCCTGATCTGAAACGTTATTATGCTTTTGACACTTTCGGCCGGGCTATGGTATTTGGAACCATATATGCACTGAGTGCCGGCACAACACACTCCTCACAATATGCCCTTGCTGCCATGCTTAAAGAAGTCAATGACGGGAAATACAATTTTGTTGAAGTAGTCAGAGAATATGGCGAAAAAGCCAAAATAATGAAAAAAATATTTACCGATAATGGCTTCAGAATTGTATATGATATGGACGAAGACCAACCACTGGCCGACGGTTTTTACTTTACGATCTCATACCCGGGGTTTACCGGCGAAGAGCTGATCGAACGATTTATCTATTATGGCATAAGCGCAATATCATTAGCCATAACAGGCAGCAAAAGACTTGAAGGACTTCGTGCATGCGTTTCCCTTGTTGGACGCGATCAGTTTCCTGACCTTAAATACAGGGTGGAAAAATTCAATGAACACCATCCGGTGAAATAGTCTTAAAGGGTAATATTCACCCTTCCCATTTATTTTGTTGCTATTTGTAAGCTATGTTCAGGGTTTGGAAATTCAAACATTAAGATTTATTTTGAACTTGCGTTTTTTGGCTTCAAACATCATTGTTTTAAATAAGGGTTGTCATTTTAGCAAAATTTTTATTGCCGTGTAAAATGATTTGACTATCTTTGCACTCTCAAAAAACAGCTGAATATTAGGAGAGGTGGGTGAGTGGCTTAAACCAGCAGTTTGCTAAACTGCCGTACCTTTAACGGGTACCGGGGGTTCGAATCCCCCTCTCTCCGCGGGATTATTAACGCTTAAGTTGCGGGTAAGCTCCGTAAGTTCAGTAAAAGTAATAACAAATATCCGGGGTGTAGCGTAGCCCGGTCAGCGCGCCTGCTTTGGGAGCAGGAGGTCGCAGGTTCAAATCCTGCCACCCCGACTTGATAATCAGCCACTTGCAACAATTTTTGTAAATGGCTTTTTATTGTTTAGCAAACATTTTCGCAAACATTTACGTTTATTTAGTATTATTTATTCCATAATTTAAGCATTAAATATCTTTATTACTTATATTTATATGCATTCTTGTTACTTCTAAAAGTTTTTGCCTGTAAAAAGTAGTTGTCTCTATTAAAATATCTAATGTTTTATTTCCAAACTTACTTGAAAAGCTTAACTCTTTAAGCCATTTAGTATACCTGGCAGACCAATACTTTGACATGGTATCCAGTTCTGTCGGTACTTTTATTCCATTAAAATATAAAAGAGATTTTACCCTGTTTTTATTTCTGTTAACTTCTTTAACCAAAGTTTTTCTATATCTAACCATAGTTCTAAATTCCATGGTTGTAATTGTTGGTATATATATACCTTGAAGATCACCGTTGCGAAGTGATTTAGCTATTTTTCTGCTATCTCGTTTATCTTCTTTTTGTTTACGATCTTTGTCTGTAGTAGGAATATCAGCAGGATTAACAACTATATTTTTTATCCCTTCCTTTTCAAGTTCTCGATGAACACTGTAGCCGCAGAAACTTGCCTCATAAGCAGAATAATAGGTTGCTCCGGGAAAATTTTTGCGCAAAAATTTCCCTAAGACATTTGCACAAGAATCTTGAGAAAAAGTTTTAAAAACAGAGTTTTCTAATAAAACGGTCACTTTCCAGCTTTTTAAATGAGTATCAATTCCTAAATAAACATTTTGTCCTTTAAAACTAATTTTTGTATCTTTCGCTTCCATAAGTCTTCTTTTTTTAGTGATTACTATATTTTGTTAATACATTTTTACTAAAAATATAGAAGGCTTATGCTTTTTATTTTACAAACATACTGCCTTGCAGACAAAGGAGCCGGAAATTGCCGGCAGGAACTTCCGGCTTCCGGTTAAACTCATACAACAGTTTCCACCTCCGAACAAACCCATACATCAGCCCACAACCTACTGTCAAAAAATACCCACAACGACACTCTTTGTCACAAACACCCATTACCTTAATATGTATTTCGCAAATACTCACCACTTAAATTAAAAAAACAAACCTCAAAATAATTAAAACATAATAATTATGAAAGTATTTTTTTGGTTAAGTGTAAATGTTGTTTGTCAAGTTGTTATAATGACTCTGATTTGATGTTAAATTAAATTGATCAAGACAGTTAAAAAGTTTTAGATTTCTTTTCTTGAAATAGCTTATTTTTTTCATTATATTTGTTTTTATGATAATATTAAAGTACAACATATAATACTTACATGCAGAAATAGTTCTTTTACTTCGATAATCATTATTGTGAAAGAAAGTATTGTAAAGCATGATAATATTTTTATAGTTATAATTAATCAGAAAATATTTTTAATCGTAAAATAAAAGGAGAAAACTATGTTGAAAAAGAAATTTTGTTGGATTTTACCTTTATCAGTATTAAGCATATTTTTACTTATTACTTTCGGTTGTGAGGATGACACCAAATTAATATACAATCTGTCAGTTGAGGCTGATCCTCCGGGGGGGGGTATTGTTGAAGGCGGAGGTAATTATGAAGAAGGAGAGCAGGTGACACTTACTGCAGTTGCCAATGAAGGTTATGATTTTATTAACTGGATTGATGGCGGAGATGAAATTGTAAGTACTGAAAATGAATTTGTTTATACTATGCCGGGTCATGATGTTACGCTGATTGCTAATTTTAGATTGGAAGACGGTATTACCGGCACAGTGACAGACATTGACGGTAATGAGTATAAAACGGTTACGATTGGGGGCAAAGAATGGATGGCAGAAAATCTGAGAACAACCACGTATAACGATGGTACGGAAATTCCTTCGGGTTTATCTGATGGTGAGTGGGCAGAGACAGATGAAGGCGCCTATGCCGTTCATCCCTACGCAGACGTTGAAGGTATTGACTCCGAGGCTGAAATGATAGATGCTTATGGGAAAGTATACAACTGGTATGCAGTTGTTGATACAAGAGATCTATGTCCTGAAGGATGGCGTGTGCCGAGTGAATATGAGTGGACGCAGTTAACCGATTACCTGATTGATAATTACGATGATATTACAAGCAGTAATTTAGGTAACAAGCTGAAATCTTGTCGTCAGGATGGCTCTCCCCTGGGAGGCGAATGTGACACCAGGGAACATCCGAGATGGAACGGGCATAGCACTCATTATGGAACTGATGATTTTGGCTTTTCCGCTCTTCCGGCTGGTATACGTGAAGACGATGGACACTTTCCCCACAATATTGGGTTTTTTGCAGCTTGTTGGACTGCTACCGGAGTTGGTGCAGAATATGCATATGTCAGGAGCGTATTGTATGATTCCGGCAGCTTTGATGATGGTGGAACAGAGAGAGAGACAGGATTGTCGGTACGTTGTGTAAGAGATTAAGGTGCGTCTAAAAATTAAATAATTTAATGTTTACGTATGATAAACATCTTCCCGGGGCTTCTACCCCGGGTTTTTTTTATGTGATTTTACCCGGAAGTTTCCTGATAAAACAACAACACCTAAATCGTAATATAATGTGATTTTGATGATATTGTTGTCATGTAACACATAAAAAAGAAACTAATTTTACCTGAAAATCACATTAAAATGTTAGCAAAGAAATTAGGTGAAACAGTTAAATTGAAGAGAAAAGAGCTGGGCATTACCCAGCCTCACCTTGCAGAGTTGGCAAAAATCAGCACCAACAACATTGTATAAGCTGGAACGGGGCCAGGGTAATCCTTCCTTGAAGGTTTTAAACAATTTGACCGAAGTGCTGGGAATGGAACTGAAGCTTAAGGTTAAAAGCTAAATTTTAAAAGCAAAATGAGAAAAGCAGCGGTATTCAGAAATGGCGTTCGTGCCGGCATCTTATCAGGGGAAAATAAAAACAAATATGTTTTCCGGTATGATGATTTTTAAGGATTAATTTAATTCCAATCTGAAAATCTTAATCCAGGAGGCATCCAAATATCCCGACTTAATAATCAGCCACTTGCATGAATTATTTAAAAAACCCTTTCAATGACCCGGAATAATGATAATGTTGAAAATTATATAACATTTATAAAACCTTGCAAATGAAGGCTTTACGATTTTACTGCCATGTTTTTGCTGAAAATTTTTCCTAATTCGTCTTGTTTTTAAAAATATAAAAGTAATGTTTTGTACATTGCCCCACCGTTTGCAAATATAATGCCAGTTTTACGGAAATGACCTGTTAACAAAACACATATTTGTTTTATATGGCTTCGTGAAACCATCACGAAAAAAAACAGGTGAAGCGGTCAAATAAAGGACTGACCACCCATTATAAAAAAATCAGTTATAATATTTTAAATCAAACAAGTGGAGACCAGGACCCACTCCAAAAACGGGGCGAAATCCGAAAAGCCACATGAGTAGGAATAAACATAAATAATAAAATCAGACGTATGAAAAAAAAGATGTTAGTATTTGGAACGTTTTTGATCACCGCACTGTTTTTTATAGGCTGTGCAACAGAAACAGAAAGAGACATAAACAAAATGGCTGGTTACATGTGTGAGTTAGCGGATCTTAATGAAAGAGCCATGGATGGTGAAGATGTTGAAGAAGAACTTTATAAGTTAATTGACGAAATAGAGGCTCTTGAAAAGGAAATGGAAAAGAAATATGAAGATGAAGAAGAGGATGAAGAAAGGGAAAAAGAATTGGAAGAAAAGCTGAAACAAGCACTGATAGACGAAGGTTGTTGGGAGTTTTTTGAGGATATATATTAATTACTTTTCTAATTAACCCCCAATTTTTTAATATCCAAAACTGTTTTTCGGGCAACCCGAAAAACAGTTTTGGGTTCTTTATCTCATACATAATCCGGTATGGTTCGATTTGCCAAACAACCATAACGTTAGTTTTGGCTTTGGTAAAATGTTTTTTTAACAATAAAAAATATATTGCAAATAAAATAACAGCCAAATCCATAGGATCAAGAAAAATTCCGGAACAGAGCCTCCATATACGAATCGGCTGTCGTTAATATTTTTCTCAATAATAATAACGGTGTTTTTACAGCTTCCCGTTGCGCATTCACCACATCGATCAACCAACTAATAACCTGTATCTCATCCTAAAAAAGTTTCTTACTTTTGCGTCTGATAAATCAACTTATATAAATGGCCACAAACTCAAAACCCGCACAAATCCTCACAGGATTATTCAAAAAATGGAAGGGAGAAATTCCTGGCAAGATTGTTGAACTTCCGGCATCGGGCTCGGATAGAATATATTACAGAATACACTTTGGTAACGACTCAGTAATCGGTGCATATAATCCAAACATAAATGAAAACAATGCCTTTTTGGAGTTTACACGCCATTTTACCGAACATGGTTTGCCGGTGCCATCATTACTTGCCGTGAACGAGCCGGCTGACAGCTATTTGATAACGGACCTGGGCAACACAACCCTGTTCTCACTTCTGCCCCATCAATTAAGCCAGGTAGAGTTCCCACAGAATGTTATTAATATTTACAAAAAAACACTTGAATGGCTCCCTAAAATACAAGTCGTAGCAGGCAAAGACCTGAATTATTATGTATGTTTTCCGCGAAAAGTTTTTGACTCGCAATCTATGGCATGGGACCTGAACTATTTCAAATACTTTTTTCTGAAATCAGGCGGCATCCCTTTTGATGAACAAAGGCTTGAACATTACTTTGGCACATTGATAAAATGGCTTGATAAAGCGCCTGCCGAATTTTTCATGTCCAGGGATTTTCAATCGCGCAACATAATGGTTATTGGCAATGAGCCATGGTTTATAGACTACCAGGGCGGCAGAAAAGGCCCCCTGCAATATGATGTGGCTTCACTGCTGTTCGACGCAAAAGCCAATATACCGTTCAGCCTGAGGAAAGAACTGCTGGACTATTACCTTAAACAGCTCGGAAAGTATATTGATGTTGACTATGACCACTTCATAGAGTACTATTATGGCTTCGTACTGATAAGGATCTTACAAGCCTTGGGCACGTATGGGTTCAGAGGATTTCATGAGAAAAAACCTTTGTTCTTGAAAAGTATTCCATATGCACAAAATAACCTCGCATGGCTTATTGAACAAAACCTCTTCCCTGAAAACCTGCCACACCTGAAAACTATAGCTGAGCAAATAATTGATGCCAGACAGTTTCAAAAATACAGGAAAGAAAGTCATAGTGACTCTCAATTGAGAGTAGCAGTCCGTTCCTTTTCATACAAAAAAGATATTCCGGTTGATTTAAGCGGTAATGGCGGAGGGTTTGTCTTTGACTGCAGGGCCCTGCCAAACCCGGGAAGACTCGAAAAGTTCAAAAACAAATCGGGCAAAGATAGAGCCGTTATCGAATATCTTGAAAAAGAACCGGAAGTAACCGGTTTTATAGACATGACATCAAAACTTGTAATGGCATCGGCAAAAAATTATATTGAAAGGGGCTTTACAAACCTGATGGTAAGCTATGGCTGTACCGGAGGACAACACCGGTCGGTATATTGCGCCGAAAAACTTGCAAAAATTATTGCCCAACAGCTTGATGTTATCATTGATCTGGAACATGAAGAGGAAGATATAACGTTTTAATGACGTCTGAAATATGTTATTATTAATTAAACAATCATTCATGAAAGCAATGATACTCGCTGCGGGATACGGAAAAAGGTTAAAGCCTTTGACCGACACAAAGCCCAAAGCTTTGATTGAGGTTGCCGGGAAACCTATGCTGCATTGGGTAGCAGAAAAGCTTGTCAATAACGGTTTTGACCGGATAGTTATAAATGTGCACCATCATGCTTCTATGATAAAGCAGGCTGTAAAAAAGCTGCCTTTCAAGGCCGAATTCATTATTTCGGATGAAGAAGATCGTTTGCTCGGTACCGGGGGCGGATTGCTAAAGGCAAAAAAATACCTCTGCGGCAGCGAACCCTTCCTTGTCTATAATGTAGACATAATAAGCAATATTAACCTGCAGGGAATCTATTCATCTCATTTAAAACAAGGTTGTATTGCCACACTGGCAACATCCGTAAGGGATTCATCAAACTACCTGCTCTGGCATAATAACAAGCTGGTGGGGTGGGAACATATTGAATCGGGAAAAAAAATAATTGCAAAAAATACAACAGAAATGCCGTTAAGAAAAGCTTTTAGCGGTATTCACGTTATCAGCCCCCGGATATTCGACCTTGTTAAAGAAAGCGGAAACTTTTCAATAATCAACGTCTATCTGGAACTTGCAAAAGAAAAAGAAATTTTTTCCTTTGACCATGACCATAAATATTGGTTTGACCTGGGCACGGTTGAAAAAATAAGAAATGGTGAAAAAGTAATAACAAAAAATCATTATATTTTTGTCCAATGAAAGATACTTGTTGACGGGTAACGGGTGACGAGAGGAACAGGTATATAGTATAAGGCACAAATAAGGGTTAAGAGCCTGTTAACCCATAAACCTGTCACCTATAAACCTAAAAAAACGCATGATCCCATTTTTAGAAAAAATATCCGATTATTATTTATCGCTTGAAGAAGCCCGCACGGGCAATGTTTGCATTGTAACTCCAAACCGCCGTGCAGCTTTGTTTATAAGGTCGCACATAGGAAAAAAAATATCAAAAACTATGTGGGCTCCCGATATTTTGAGCCTTGAAGAGTTTATAAACAGGTTGTCAGGCCTGAATATAGCCGACAACATAACACTGCTCATGGAGTTTTTCCGTGCATTCAACAAAAATGAGACCGGGAATAAAGCGGAAAAAACCAACACTGATACGCCCCGTGAAAGCTTTGAGCAAATATTGCATTGGGCACCAATATTATTGCAGGATTTTGATGATATTGACAGCAACCTGGACAACCCTGATGTTCTTTTTGAAAACCTGTCTGACATAAAACAAATAGAAGCATGGTCGCCCGATGGTGAACAGACTTTATTTCAAAAACAATACATAAGGTTCTTTAAAGCCATCCCCGGATATTACAAAATCTTTAAAGAAAGCCTTTTATCCGGGGGTATTGCTTACCAGGGGCTTTCGCACCGTGTCGCTGCCTCGGAAATTGAAAAAAATCTAAAATATCTTCCCTGGGGAAAAGTCATATTTGCCGGACTTAATGCTTTAAACCAATCGGAAGAAAAGATCATCTCATCAATGTTAAGCAACGATAAAGCAGTAATAATCTGGGATGGTGATGAATACTATCTTTCGGGCAACAATGCGAGCAGTAAGCATGAAGCCGGAATGTTCATAAGGAAATACCGGAATAAATGGCAAAAAAATTCCGTCCTGGTGGCGGAAAAAAATTTCAAAGATCACAGCAAAAACCTGAACATACTGGGGATTGCTAAAAATATCAACCAGATACAGTTAGCCGGCAACATCCTTTTATCTCAAATCCCGGAGCAAGAACATGAACAGACGGCGGTGGTGCTTGCCGATGAAGCATTGATGATACCCATGCTGAGTGCCCTGCCGCCAAACGTGGAGAAAGTGAACGTTACAATGGGTTACCCTCTTTCATATACCGGCTTCTATTCATTTGCCGAATGTGTGCTTTCCATGCATATACGTGCCGCCAACAGAGATTACGGCAATACGGAAAAAGACCCATGGTTATATTACAAGGATATTTTGACAATCCTTAAACACCCATATAGCAGCATCCTTTTGAAACATAACGAAGAAAACAATGCCGCTCTCCTGCTCTCAAATACAATAAACAAATCAAACCGCAGCTTTTACACTTTGAAGCATTTAACAAATATCTGCGAAGGGAAAGAAGTTGCAATGGTTGAAAAACTCTTCTGCAACTGGAACAACTCACCTGCCAGGGCCCTGGGCTTTTTCAGGGAAGCATTGGCAAAGCTTGAAAACAACCACTATAATTCAATTACGGAAGAGAGCAAAGAGTTTTCTGTTGAGCCTGCCGCTTTTAACCGGTTCAACCTTTTGATAAACCGCTTTGAACTTTATCTGAACAACTACGGGCAACCCGAAACACTGGAAAGCTTAAAGCTGGCCTTCCGTAATCTCGTTTCCGGGATGCGAATACCATTTTCGGGCGAACCACTAGAAGGACTGCAGGTAATGGGACTACTGGAAACACGTAACCTCGATTTCAAAAACCTGGTCATTTTCCCCGTTAATGAATCAATATTACCCAAAGGAAAAACTCAAAACTCATTTATACCATTCGATGTAAAAGTCAAATTCGGACTTAACACCCACAAAGAACGGGATGCCATATATGCATATCACTTTTACAGATTGCTTCAGCGTGCTGAAAATATTTACCTGTTATACAACACCCAGGCAGATGATACCGGGGGTGGAGAAAAAAGCCGCTTTATTACACAAATAGAACACGAACTCAAAGAATACAACCCGGATATTAACATCCGCCACGAAATAATACCTGTAATGGTTGATTTTGAAAGCCCGGCAACAGGACTAACCATTGAAAAAACCCCGGATATAATGAAGAAAATGCACGGGATCGGAGAAAAGGGCTTTTCGCCTTCCTCCCTGGGCATATACCTGGGATGCAGCCTGCAATTCTATCTGAGAAAAATAATCAATATTGAAGAATCGGAAGAAGTGGAAGAAACTATCGAGCTCAGTACCATGGGACTCGCCGTTCATGATGTTCTTGAAAAGATATTCAGGCCATATATCGGCAAAGTAATAAAAGAAGAAGATCTCAAAATTGAAGATGAAAAGCTCGAAAAGCTGCTTACCGAAAAATTCCTCCATCACTATTCAGATGGTGATATTGAAACAGGAAAAAACTACCTGCTTTACAGGGTGGCTCTGAGGATGATCGGGAATTACCTGGAAAAAGAACGTAAAGATATTCGCTCAAGAACATCAAAAAACAACTTTATCACGATCGTTTCACTTGAAAATTCATATAATTCCGGTATTTCAATAAATACTGATAAAGAGATGCGTGTAAATCTAACGGGGAAAGTTGACAGGATAGATAAAACCGGAAATCTTTACCGTGTAATAGATTATAAGACCGGCAAGGTTGAAGCCGGGGATCTTAAAATCAACCAGTGGGATGATTTGCTAAAAAAGCCCGAAACAGCCAAAAGCTTTCAGCTATTGTGTTATAGCTGGTTATTTTTTAATGCGAACAAGGAAGCCGAACAAATATTGCCATCAATAATATCATTGCGCAATCCGGGCCATGGGCTGTTTAAACTTCAGCATTCAACCGGCGATGATGGTATCGTAAAGCGAAACGATATAAAAGAGTTTGAAGAAAACGTATTAAAACCATTATTTACGGAGTTGTTCGACCAGGATATACCTTTCAGACAAACGGAAAACGAAGACAACTGCCGTTATTGCCCTTTTATGGTATTGTGCGGGAAAAACATGTGATTCTCTTAAATGTTTTACCGGCTATGTACAAAACTATAATTTCTTTAACAGATTATTAAATTCTTCGGGTGTAATATTGATTTCCCTTAATATCTGTCGTGTGAGAGGTCTTGCAATATCCTGATTACCATGATAAGGTAATTGCTTTTTTTCCTCATCGGTAATTTCCTGCAAACACAGTTGAATTACTTCTTGCAGATTATGATTAAGTTCATCCAATGTGGGTGCTTGAGTATGCGCCCCGGGTAGTCCGGGAACTAAACCAATATATTGATCCGTTTCTTTATCCCGGATTATTTCAGCAGTAAAATTATAGTTCATCGCTATTGTTTTATACAAAAATAATTAAATTATTCAATTACCCGGCAGCAATTCCCCGTGCTTTACTTACCACCTTTTCAAGTCCTTGCAGGTTCTTACCACCGGCGGTAGCAAAGAAAGGCTGTCCTCCTCCCCCGCCGTTTATCTCTTTAGCAAGCTCTTTGACGATCTCCCCGGCGTGAAGATTTCCGGATTTAACAAGATTGTCAGACAACATCACAGCAATGCCGGGCTTGTTGTTATGTTTATAAGCCAAAACAAGAAACAGGTCATCAACCTTTTGTTTCAGTTCAAAGGCAATGTCTTTAGCTGTTTTGGCATCCATATCGACTGTGGCACCAATAAAATTCACATTATTTGTCTTTTCCAGTTTTTTTATCAACTCCTGTTTTATTTGACTGGCCCGGGCTTTTTGCAGTTGATCAACTTTCTTTTCGAGGCTTTCATTGTTCTCAACCAGTTTCTCAACAGCTTGTTTAAGGTTTTTCGGGTGTTTCAGGATCCCGCTCAGCTGCTCAATCAGTTCAAATCTACTGTTTACGAATTTTTCAGCTTCGTGTCCTGTGACAGCTTCAATTCTTCTGATGCCGGCAGCAATAGCAGCTTCGGAAATGATCTTGAAAAACCCGATCTGCCCTGTGCGTGCAACGTGCGTGCCGCCACAAAGCTCGGCAGAATAATCCCTGTCAAAAGCAATTACCCTTGCCAGCTCATCATACTTTTCGCCAAACAGGGCTGTAGCACCCATATTTCGGGCTCCCTCAAGCGAGATATCCCGGTGATCCTCAACTTCAATGTTTTGTCTTATCTTCTCGTTTACGATTTTTTCTATCTTAATAATCTGCTCAGGCGTAACTTTTTCAAAATGAGCAAAGTCGAATCGCAATCGCTTTTCATCAACCAGCGAGCCCTTCTGCTGTGCATGCTCTCCCAAAACCTGACGGAGAGCCGAATGCATAAGGTGTGTTGCGGAATGGTTGTTGGCGGTCAGCAACCGCTTAGTCTTATCAACCTTTGCAATAACTTTTGCGGGAACAGGCGTTGGCAATTTTTCAGCAATATGTATGATAAGTTCATTCTCTTTTTGTGTATCAACAATTTTTATATCACCGCCATCTGAAGCCAATACACCCCGGTCGCCAACCTGTCCGCCCGATTCGGCATAAAAGGGAGTCCTGTCCAAAACAATATGGTACAATGACTTTCCTTTTACCTTGACTTCCCTGTATTTGACAATCCCGGCTTCTGTTTCAAGGCTGTCATAGCCGGTAAACTTCGTTTGTTCAACGTTTGGCCTAACATCTACCCAATCAACAGCTTGTTTAACTCCAACAGCCCGGCTTCTTTCTTTCTGTTTTTTCATGTTTTTATCAAACCCTTTCATATCAACCTGCAAACCTTTTTCTCTTGCCATAAGGGTTGTAAGGTCAATTGGAAAGCCATACGTATCAAATAGTTCAAAAGCAAACTTTCCGTCGACAATGTTATTTTTGAGCTTATTTTTCACATATTCTTCAAATTTCTGTATTCCAACTGCCAGGGTTCGCAGAAATATTTGCTCTTCTTGTTTAATAACCTTACCGATAAGGTCTTCCTGGCCGGCAAGCTCGGGAAAGAATCTTCCCATTTTATTAACAAGCAAAGGCAGAAGTTCATAAACAAACGGTTCTGACATTCCAAGGAATGTATATCCGTACCGGACAGCTCTTCGTAAAATCCTCCTTATAACATAGCCTGCCCCTGTATTTGACGGCAACTCACCATCAGCAATTGCAAATGCGACTGCCCGCAAGTGATCGGCGACAACCCGCATAGCTATACATGTTTGATCATCTTTTCCATATGACAGGGATGTTATTTCAGATAACCTGTCTATAATAGGTTTGAAAAGATCGGTATCATAATTTGACCTTTTATCTTGCAACACCATGCACAAACGTTCAAAACCCATCCCGGTATCAACGTGTTTTGCCGGTAACGGCAACAGTGAATCGTCTGCTTTACGGTTAAATTCAATAAAAACAAGGTTCCATATTTCAATAACTTCCGGATGTTCCTTGTTGACCAATTCACTGCCATCCAGTTTTTTTCGTGCATCGTCATCACGAATATCTATATGGATCTCGGAGCAAGGCCCGCAAGGACCAGTATCACCCATCTCCCAAAAGTTGTCTTTTTTGGAACCATACAAAATCCGTGATCCGGGAACTATAGTTTTCCATATATCATAAGCCTCATTATCAGGTTCAAGCCCATTCGACTCATCACCTTCAAAAACAGTAACATAAAGTCTTTCTCCATCAATATTATACTCTTTTGTGAGCAATTCCCATGCCCAGGATATCGCCTCTTTTTTGAAATAATCGCCAAAACTCCAATTACCAAGCATTTCAAACATAGTATGATGATAAGCATCATGCCCTACCTCTTCAAGATCATTATGTTTGCCCGAAACCCTGAGACATTTTTGTGTATTAACAACTCTTTTATACTTTGGTGAGGTGTTTCCAAGAAAAATATCTTTGAACTGGTTCATGCCTGCATTAGTGAACATTAGTGTAGGATCATTTTTTACCACCATCGGGGCTGATTTTACGATGTAATGCCCTTTTTTTTCGAAATATTCAATAAAGCGTTTTCTTATTGTTTCAGAGTTCATTGAAAATGAGAGATTTTATAAAAAAAAATTTGTAACCTTTTGGCAAAATTAAATTAATTTTCATTAGTTTTGTAAACTAAAGGTTATTGTTGTGCGTATAATAAAATAAACAAAGTTATAAGTAAAAAGCTTTGCGTTATTAATTTTTTTTGGCTTTTAATTTATTGCTTTAATAAACAGTTATAAAAAAAAGTTATAAGGTTTATGGCTAAAGTTGACTATCAATTCAATACCAAGACATTATCAGTAGAGAAAGTAAGAGAAACGATCTGGGACAAAATAAAGAAGATTCTTAGGATTGCTTTGGCGGGATTTGTGTTTTCGGTTATTGTTTTGATCATCGGATATACTTTTTTTAATTCACCAAGAGAACAAATGCTTAACAGGGAGATAGAGCAGTACGAATTACAATACGAAATTTTAAATGACAGGTTAGACAGACTGGCTAACGTTTTAGAGGACATACAACATCGTGATGATAAGATTTACCGTGTAATATTTGAAGCTGACCCCATTCCACGCTCTGTGAGGGAAGCCGGTTATGGAGGTGCTGACCACTATATTGATCTTGAAGGGTATGACAACACCCAGCTTATAAAGGAGGTGCATCAGCGTGTTGACAAGCTTGCCCGCCAGTTGTACGTGCAATCCAAATCATATGACGAAGTTTTTGAAATGGCAAAGAACAAGGCTGATATGCTGGCATCGATACCGGCTATAATTCCGGTCGAAAGAGGTATTGAACGTGTTATATCAGGGTTTGGATACAGAATACATCCTATCTATAAAACATTACGAATGCATACGGGAGTTGATTTTGCTGCCCCAACAGGAACCCCGGTGTATGCCACAGGAAACGGCGTGGTTAAAAAAGCAAGCAGAAACAGGCACGGATATGGTATAATGGTTAGAATAGACCATGGATATGGATATGAAACATTATATGCCCATCTTAGCAAACTTAATGTAAAAAATGGCCAGCAGGTCCAACGAGGTGAAGTTATCGGTTTTGTCGGAAGTACCGGTATATCAACAGCACCGCATCTGCACTATGAAATTATCAGAAACAATAAAAAAGTAGACCCGGTAAGCTATTTCTATAATGACCTGACTCCGGAAGAGTTTGAATATATAATCGAAAAAGCCTCAAGAGTTAATCAATCTCTTTCCTGATATTCCATCCTGAAAGTATAATAACAGGCTTTAATCAAATCAAATTAAAACTTATTTATCAAGTTTAAAAGTTTTAATCATTTTATCCATATCTAAATCATTAACAGGTTTGGTAAGATATTCATCCATACCCAGCTTCATATACTTTTCACGGTCGCCTTCAAAGGCATTAGCACTAAGACCTATAATCGGAGGCAGATCGGAAAAATTTTTCCTTAATTTCCTGGTAGCCGTGATCCCGTCCATGACGGGCATTTGAATATCCATCAGGATCAGGTCGAACTTTTCCTTGGAGCATATTTCAATGGCCTTTTTGCCGTTTCCGGCTGTTTTAACTTCATGCCCCATTGATTCTAATATAAGTGTCACGACTTTTTGATTTACCGGCTTATCTTCAACATGCAATATTTTTAAAGAAGATAGTTCAGGATGTTTTACTGCCTTTGTTTTACTATCTGTTAAAAAATGTTCTGTTTCTTCCTTAGCCCTTTTAGCAATGAATGTAAACCAAAACAAGCTTCCCTTACCCGGCTTGCTATTAACGTCAATATCACCTCCCAGTATTTCGCAAAGTTTCTTACAAATGGATAAGCCCAGCCCTGTTCCATCAATGTCGCGTGTATCACCCTGGTCAATTTGCGCAAAGGGTTTGAAAAGATGTTTTTGAACCTCAGGCCTTATGCCGATGCCGGTATCTTCAACTTCAGCTTTAATCAAAAAATTCCCTTTCTCATCTATTGGCGTTTCGGGTGTTAGTCTCAGTGTAATTTTACCTTTATCGGTAAATTTAACGGCATTCGAGAGCAAATTATAAATAACCTGTAAAACTCGTTGTTCGTCTGTCTTGATATGCCCTGACAATTCAGGGCTAATGTTTTTTTCCAGCTTTATATCTTTATTACAAATAGATTCAAAAAGCTTTTCTGCATTTTCAAAAAGCGCCTCAACGGGAAATATCCTGGGCTTCAACAAAACTTCTCCGGCTTCTATTTTTGAATAATCCAATATCTGATTTATTATTTCCCTCAAATTCTCGGTTGAATATCTCAATGTATTAAGATATTCTCTTTGATAAGGTGTGAGTTTTGTTTTGCCTAGTATTTCAGCCATCCCCATGATCCCTGTAAGCGGGGTCCGTATTTCGTGGCTCATGTTGGCAAGAAAATTTTTCTTGAATTCCAGTGATCGTTTTGCTATGGCAACTTGTTCTTCAAGCTTCTGGCTTTGTTTATATTCGGTGATATCACGAATCACACCCAAAACCTTTGGTTGGCCGGATATTTCAAGCCCAATGGTCATTATCTCCAGATCTTTTAATTTTCCGGTTTTGGTAATGATCCGGGTTTCATAAACAGCAGGTTTCTCTACACCTTTTCTTCGTGCCTTATACCATTTTTGAACAATATCTTTTCCTTTTCCGGAAATCATAACCCCGAAATCAAAATCTTTCGAAGTTAGTTCTTCCCTGCTATATCCGGTGATTTCGCAAAACTTATCGTTTACATATTCATAATGCCTGTCCTGCAACAAGTAAATACCGCTAAAAGCATTTTCTACAAGAGTGCGAAATTTTTCCTCACTTTCTTTAAGAGCTTTATCGGTAAGTTTTTGTTTGGTAATGTCTTCTACAGTCCCATCATAATAAATAGTTTTTCCATCTTTATTCTTTATTGCTCTGGCGCTTATACGAACGTAAATCAGTGTTCCATCTTTACGCACCCATTCGGCTTCATATCCTGTTATCTCTTGTTTTTCTTCAATAAGTTTAATGAATTCATCCCTTGGTGTGTTTTTGGAAAAGTATTTTTGTTTTGACAAATCCCTTGTTGCTGTTAATTCTTCAAATGATCTGTATCCAAGCATTTCTACCAATGCAGGATTTGACATCATTATTTTCCCGCCCGGTGTTGTTCTGTACATTCCGAGTGATGAGTTATCATAAATGCTGCGGAACCGTTCTTCGCTTTCTTTCAGCGCCTTTTCGGCAAGTTTTTGTTGAGTGACGTCACTGTAAATAACCAGGGATTGTTTTTCGCCATTCCACAGTATTTCCTTCCTGTATGCTATCAGATGACGTATTTCCCCGTTTTTACGTGCAATGCTTACTTCGTACTCGGAAGGTCCAAAATGACCTTGTTTTCTTTGTTTATTTCTTTCAAGAAACGCTTTATGGCTATCAGGTGTGTAACGTTTTTTTACAGGTGTATTGATCAGCTCCTCGGTGCTGTCGTAGCCATATATATCAAGCACAGCCTGATTGACATAAACTGTCTTATAGTTTTTTGATACAATCCGCATTCCCAGCGGAGATTCATCAAGTGAACGACGGAAATTCTCTTCAGCCTGCCGGAGCGACTCTTCAGCTTTTCTACGGTCAGTAATATCCCTTACTATTGATAAAATATGATCCCGGTTAAAAGGCGACACCCTCGCCTCAAAAAACATCGGCTTACCTTCAATTGTTAACCGGTATTCCAAAGTTTGCATATCCCCGGTATCAATGCACCTTTTGAATGATCTGATAAATAGTTCGGCTTCTTTTTGGGGAAAAACATCTTTCAAATTCGCACCAATTAATTTTTCCGGGGGTAATGCCAGTTTACTGTTGTCATAGGCAAATACGTCAACATAATATCCCTTTTTATCAATAACAAACATCAAGTCAGGCATTGTTTTAAGAATAGCATTGATCTTTGCCGATTGTTCTTTGATTTTTTCTTCCTGGTTTTTGTGTTCCGTAATATCGGTAATGAAGCCTTCCAACAAGATTGGTTTGTTATTATCATCGTAAATACCCTGTCCTTGTTCCCAAACCCATTTAATATTACCTCCGGCATCTTTTATCCTGTAGGTAACATTAAATTGCTTCCGGTTCCGCAAGGCTTTTTGTACCGATTCATTGACTTTTTTGCGATCATCATTATGAATTACCTCATAATATGAGATGTTTTTATTATTTATCAGGTCATATGTTTCATATCCCGTAACCTGTTTGATACCCGGACTGACATATTCCATTGTCCAGAATTCATCATTTTTACAGCGATACATCATCCCGGGCAGGCTGCCGATAAGAGTGTTTAACATACGTTCTCTTTCCTGTATCTCTTGTTTTGCCTGATAGCTGTCGGTAATATCACGGCAAATTGCAATTACCGCTTTTTGCCCGTGATACATACCAAGTGTTAAGCTGACTTCTTTAGGGAAAATTTCACCGTTTTTTTTAATTGCCCAAAACTCAAACTTTTGTGGTTTGCCCTCATACGCTGCTTTTAAAAATCTTTTGACTGATTCAAAGTCATTTTTACCCGGCGCCGAAAGAAATTCCGGCGTTTTTCCTATGAAGTAATCCTTTGGATACCCGTAGAGAGACTCCGCCGAACTATTCACCTCCAAAAAGCGTCCGTCTTTGTCATGAATATAAACAGCTTCACTTATGCTGTCAATTATACTTTTGATTGTTGATTTTGTAAGCAACTGCTCTTTGGATACAATGGATTTCTTCTTAAGCGAAAACAGCTCTTCCCTTAAAGCCCGGTTCTCTGTTTCAAGCCTTTTGATTTCGCTTTGGGTTTTTTTGTTCGAAGTATTTCCCATTTCACTAAAAGCTATGAATATAAAATGATTATTCAATTAAGCTATTATGGCCTGAATGAAAGAATTGTTTTTCGTCAGCAGCTAATTGTTCGGTGAAGGGCCCTTTACAATAATAAATAACAGACAACCATAAAGCTTAAAAAACAATTATTAAAAATACTCAATTTTATAACTACTTTTTCCTTTTTACAAATTTATAAATAAAATTTAAATTTAAAATAAAATTACGGAAGGAGTTTTGCTTTTGATTTATCTAAAACATGAGCGTAAGTTATGTTTTTACCTTCTTCCTTAGCCCACAAATAATAGCCCTGAAATGGTACCCATAAACAGCACAGGTATCCGCAAAAGCAGCTTCCGGTATTTCAAACCGTCCTTTATTTGCATTATCATCAACAACGGATTCAGTGCCTTCGCCAATTAAGATTGTCGGAAAAACCACTTTATGACCTGTTACCCCTTAAGTTAATTAAAGTAACCGGCAATGATACGGGCAATATTATGGTTTTATCTGACTTTTTAAAATGACATCCTCGTATAAAGATACGGTTCTGTTTATCATGTCATCCAACGAAAAATCTTTTTTTATTTTTTTCACCAGGTATTCTGCTTCTTTTTCCCATTTTGACTGATGGTTAAAAAACTCTTCTATTGTCGTTTGAATAGAATGTTTGCAGGGCGGCGAAGCTTTTGTATCGATAAAATTTGCATATTTAATATTCTCATATTTTTTCGTTGTCAACAAGCCTCCCATGCGCCTGCAATTAACCGAAAGCACCGGCACGCCAATGGCAGAAGCCTCAAGAGCTACCCTGCCCACCCCTAATACAAGTGATGCACTTTGATAATAATTAAGTACTGAAGGCTTATATCCAAGCACATTACATAAACTTGAAGAAAATTTGTTATTTAAATTATCAGCCAACTCTTTCAGTTCATCCAGTTTTTTGCCATCACCGATAATCCAAAGCTCAAGTGTTGGATATTTTTGTTTTAGCACCGGCAGAACATTTGAAATCATAAGTTTTAGAAAACCTAAATGTTTCTTGTTGATTTTGCTTGTATAGCAAATTCGGTAAGGTATTGAACTGTTTTTAACCGCTTCTGTTTTTACACAATTAGGTATAAAAACACCTTTTTCACCAAAATCATATCTTCGGTCTGATACTTCATGGATCTTTTTACTGACAAAGATCATTTTACTTGTTAATAGCCGTGAGAGAGCATGTCTCATATCGTATCTGAACCTGCCATGAATGGTAGATATTACTTTGCGGCGCGTCAAAAACCCCGCCAGGCAAGCATTCAAAATAGCAAGACGTTGGTGTGCATGTATTATATTTACTCTTTGTTGTAAAATAAGAAAAACTAACTTGAGTACATGATAGGGGATCGATAAATCCGTTAATTTAACCGGTATATATTTTACTCCGGGTAATAATTTTTTTACTTGACGCCCCTTCCCTCCCACAAGAATAACTTTGTGGCCTTTTTTAGAAAGATTGTTTGCCAATTCGCAAACATGATTTTCGGCTCCTCCAAAATCAAAACGCTTTATTATTAACAGAATAGTCATAAAAATATGCCCCAAAAGTAATAGTTTGTTATTTTCAAAAATGAGTATAAAAACCGACTTAAAAAAATTTAATCATCATTTTTTTGGATATTACTAATGTATAAGATTGTATTTTTGCGACCTGAAAATATTTCAAAACAATATTTAATATGGAATTGATAACCGATCATTTTGGTATAATACACATTCTTAACCAGTATTGGCTAACGTTGTTGCTTGTCATATCAATGGTTTTAATATCACGTACTTTTGTGGCAGGGTCACGTTATTCGCCTATACTTATAATTGTGGTTTTCGGATTAATAATGGGATTTGTGCTTGTCAACACAAATTTGGCTACTCCCGGCTTGCCTGAGTTTCCGATTGTAGGCTTAAGCAGCCGTGTAACCATAACGGCTTTGATGGCATCTTTCTTTGTGGGAGGCCAGGAGATACGAAAATTGCTTATAAATAAAAAAATAGACGCCAAAGATATTGTGGTGCCCTCTTCACAGGAGTTGTTTCTTGGCACCAAAGCCACACAATTCATGTTTTTGGTCAGGGCGTTTTTTATACTTACCGGCATAGAATCACTTAAAAGGGTAATTATAGGTCATTCTTTAGGGGACACTCTTGATGATTTTTACCCGCTGTTAGGATATATAGGCTTAGTAGCTTCGATAATTTTGATAGACCATCGTGCCAAAATTGATAATAAGGCGGTTTATATACGCAAGGGTATTATAGAAACATCAATGATATTGTTTCTATTGGTTATTTCATATCACATTTCACAATTGATTAAACCTGTCATTGCTCTTCCTGAAATATTCTTTGCCATGGTATTATCGGTAAGTTTTGGTATGATAATGGTAAAATGGAAGTTTGGTCCCACAATCCGTTCATTACTTTTCGCGGGCATCCCGGTTGTTTTAGCTGCTAACTTCATGATAGGGGGGTCACGTATCCTGGAAGCATTTCAACTGACCGGGATGACATCAGTCTTATCTTTCGGTTTTTTCGGTCAATTGTTATGGATGTTTGGCGGTTTGGCGGTTTTGATATTATTAGGTAAAGCCAACAACATACGCAATCTTGCGCCCGGTATGGCAGGATCATTGTCACACTCCGGGTTAACCGGTGCCTGTACTGCCGGCGACCTCGGCTCTCATGCCGCCGTCAGGGCACCCATTATGATAAACATACCTTTCATTGGACATATATTCGTTTTTTCTATTCTGGCTGCAAGTGCTACTGCAGGAAAGCTCCTGGTTCCCTACTCTTTAGGAGTATTTATTGCAGGATTAATGCTGACCTGCCTGGCAATGAAAAGCTTGCGAACCGCTAAAGGCAAAGAAAATAAAGAAATACGTGGCTTGATGCTGTTCTCCCTGGGCTGGCAACTGATAGCAGTTTTCGGCGGATTACTGTTGCTGGATATATCAGGTATGCCGCTAAGCGATGCCGTCATGGCAAACTCCTCCGCTATATCACACTTTGGTTTGTTCGCAGCAATACAAGGTGGAATGTTCGGCCCTGAAGCCGCAAGCATGATAGCATTCGTCTTTGCAATGCCATTCCTGGTTCACCCGCTGGTATTCGGAATATTCGGAAAAACAGCCGAAAACAAAGGAATAATGCCAACTAAAATTGTGTACTTCCTCACTATCCTGGGTGTTGCAGGTGTACTTTATTCAATGTTTTGCTAATTCTTAATAATAATACTTTTTTATTTAAATCTTTAGTATCTTTGAAAAGATAAAACAATTTAATATTTAAACTTAAAATTCTTAGCAAAATGGATAAAAATGAATTCAAAGAAAAAGCAAAAAGAAGTATAGACGACCTTTTTGATAAAATTGAAGAACTTGATTCAAAAAAAGAAAAAGCCAGTGAAAAGATGAAAGCCGAGTATAATGAAAATATCGCTAACATAAAAGTTATGCGAGCTGATTTGTTAGAAAAATATAAGGCTCTCGAACATGCTTCTGCAGAAAACTGGGAAGAAAAAAAAGCTGTTTTTAACTCAAGTATGGAATCTTTAAAAGAAGGTTTCTCAAAGCTGGCTAATATTTTCAAATAAGGCCCGTAAATATTTTTCTTTTGCCGGTCATTTTGATTTTATTATTAACGAATTCCAACCGCGATTTCCCGCAGATCAAAATGGGTTATCGTAAACAATATTTATTTGCTCATAATTATCCATTATTCTGAAAATATGTACCGAAAGCCCCATCTTATATTTTACCGTAAGCGGTCTTGTAACTAAAAAGCAAGCCGGGTTTTTGATATTACAAATTGTAAAACTCCGTGTTATGAAAAAATTATGTCTTATCTCGTGTTTTTTTTTATTGCTCTGTTCTTCATCAATAAGAGGAGAGCAATTTCAACCCAGGGATATTATTGAAACGGAAGCTTTTCTGGATGGTATTGTTGAAACTTTAATGGACGAAAAACATATTGCCGGTGCAACGATGACGGTTGTATATGACGATGAGGTTTTAATCAGTAAGGGTTATGGTTATGCCGGCCTTGAGAACCAGGTTGAGGTTGATCCTGAAAAAACGCTTTTCCGCATTGCTTCGATCTCAAAGATGTTTACCTGGATATCTGTTTTGCAACTGGTTGAGCAGGGCAAGCTTGATCTTGACGCCGACATTAACGAGTATCTTAAGGGCTTCGGGATTCCGGGCACTTTTGATGATCCGGTAACCTTGCGCAGTCTCATGGCACATGCGGCAGGATTTGAGGAGAGGTTAATTCACCTTTTTGTCAGGGATGCTGACGATATGATGCCTTTGGGTGAGTTGCTTCCCAGGCAGCTTCCCGGAAGGGTACGACCGCCTTTAAAACATTCGTCATACAGTAACCACAGTACAGGCCTGGCACAATATATCGTAGAGCTTACAAGCGGTATGGCTTTTGAAGAGTATGCAGAAAAGCATATTCTAAAACCTATGGGAATGTATAACACTACGTTCAGACAACCGATACCCGATAATCTCAGCGATAATATGTCAGGCGGTTACCTGTTCACCGGCGAAGAGTTGCAAAAGATGTACTTCGAATATGTACCTATGAGCGGTGTAGGAGGTGCATCAGCATCAGCCGGCGACATGGCAAGGTTTATGAAAATGCTGCTAAATAACGCATGTTTTGAAGATGTATGCCTTTTAGACTCAGCTACCTTCGAACTGATGAAGCAGCCGGCGCTGATACATTCCGAAGGTATTAATCCCGCCAGGCACGGTATCATGGATATGAGCTTTAATAACATTGAAATTTTGGGGCATGGCGGTGCGACATTTTGGTTTCATTCGATTATGGCAATATTGCCTGAACATAACCTCGGTTTCTTCCTTTCATTTAACAGTGCCGGCGGCTCAGGCACAACAAGGGATGTGATGAAAAGGCTGGTTGAACGCTATTATTCAGACCCAAAGCCTTTACGCGAAACAATCGATCTTAATAACGAATATCTTGAGCGCTTTGAAGGCAAATACATGACCAACCGCCGCTCACACTCAAGCTTCTTTAAGATGCGTGCAATGGAAAACCCTACGGTTATAACCGCAGAAAACGGAAAGCTGCGAATGGATGAACCCGGAAAAGCAGCAGCATGGTACCTGCCCGTTGATTCCACCACCTTCCGTGAAAAAAACAGCAATAAACTGATTGCCTTTGAATTTGAAAACGATAAAGCAAGATACCTGTTTAAAGACCACTTCTGCTTCAGGGCTTTCGAAAAGATAGAGGGCGCTCATAAACCCCTGCTCCATAAGACCATTTTCAGAACCAGCTTAATAGCCGTTATCTACATACTGTTAATGATGCCATTGTTGTATCTTGCCAGAAGAAATTATGCGCCGGCCAGAAAGAACTTAAAACCTATACCGTTTAATGCCAAACTATTTGCATGGTTGTGTTCAGCCTCCTTTGCAATAGCCTACTTACTGTTTAATTCAACATTCGGTATGGGCAGGGAGCTAATACTGGAAGTTCCCGCTGGTATGAAAATCGGGCTGCTTCTACCCTTTGCTGCAATGTTCTTTTTAATTATCATGATTTATAGAAACATTGAAATGTGGAAAAACAAAGAAACAGGATTACCTAACAACCTGTTTTACTCCCTGGTCATAATAATTTTTATTGCGGCACTGTGGCAACTGCATTTCTGGAACCTGATGGGATGGAGATGGTGAGAAGCAATGAGTGAGAAGATGAGAAATGGGAGCCTAGCAGACTACATTTTCCATGTGATTAAAAACGCTTAAGGGATAAGTTGATAAGTAAAGTTGGCAATCAGCTTTTGCAGGTTGCACATTGAGAATCTACCCACGTGGTAAATCAATCAGTTGTTTTCCGTGATATTTCCGAATAGTGCGAACAGGATCTAAAAACATTATTATGTTTCTTAATTTATTTATGTACTTTTTTATATATTTGCCGGGTTAAATAATTTAAAACATGCCCGCAGATTGTACAAACTACAGTACATGCCCGCTTATAAATAACTCCGGCTTCATTTCTGAGCCCGGGCATAAAGATCATTATATAAAGAAATATTGCCGGGCAGGCGATAATAACTGGAGCAAATGTAAAAGATATTTGATGAAACGTCGGTGGCAATTCTGCCCTGATTTTGTTTTGCCCGACACGCCCGGGTCAACCGATGAAATTCTGGATAAATTTGAAGAAGAACAGTAATAAATTGTTTATAGAAAAAATTGAGTAATATGCCAACAATAGAGATTGAAGAAAAAGTGTTTGAAATAGATGGTAATGGTTTTTTGACCAAGCCTGAGATCTGGGACGGGGAAGTTGCCAGGTTAATTGCAAAATATGATGGAATAAATGAATTAACCGACCAGCATTGGGCGGTTATAAATATCATAAGGAATAATTATGAAGAGAAAGGCATGGCACCCATGATAAGGCAAATATGTAAGGGCACCGGGCTTAAGCTTCGCCAGATCTATGAGCTTTTCCCACTTGGACCTGCCCGTGGAGCTTGCCGGGTGGCAGGATTACCGAAACCCGACGGTTGCGTTTAATTAAAATTTGTAAACATGACATGGTATTCTTGGCTTGCAATAGCTTCCCTGGCAATATGCCTGGCCGGATGCATTTATCATCTCATAAGGCTTATTAAGCTGGGAAAGCCCAAAGATTATTCCAGGAAGTCTGGCAGTCCGGGCTCAGGTATTATTTATTCCTTTACAGGAGCAATGAACCCTGTCAATAAAGAATCGGCTTATCTGAACCTGCCGACTTATATTGCCGGAGTTATCTATCACATGGGTACATTTCTTGCAATAATTTTATTCTTTGTATTCTTTTTTACCACAACACTTAATAAAATGATAACACTTCCATTAGTGTTATTTTTGTTTTTGTCAGCAATTTTTGGTACAGGCATTTTATTTAAGCGCGTTACAGACAAAAAGCTGAAACAACTTTCCAACCCCGACGACTATATTTCCAATATGCTTGTTACCGGCTTCCAGGCAGCTACAGGCATCGTATTGTTAATACCTGATGCGTCGTACCCTGTATATATGGTGATTGCCAGCCTTTTGCTGCTTTATTTACCGGTTGGAAAACTAAAACATGCAATATACTTTTTCGCTGCCCGCTATCATATAGGTTACTTCTATGGATGGCGCAATGTATGGCCTGCTGCAAAACACAGCCGATAGAAGATGGAGAAAACAGATGATATTAAAATAAAGAGAGGTTTAGATGTGTTAAATTCGCATAAAGACAGCAAGCTGATATCACATCTTAACAGTTGTGTGCATTGCGGGCTATGTGCTAAAACATGTCTCTATTATCTTACTACAAAAGATGAACGATTTATACCTGCGAGAAAAGTCGAACTGGTTTCATCAATTTATCGCAGGTATTTTACTTTCACGGGAAGAACATTTCCCGGGTTGGTGAAAGCCCGTGAGCTTGATGATAAGACCGTTGAAGAGATGGTTGATTTGCTTTACGGAGCTTGTGTGATGTGTGGTCGATGTGTTCAACATTGCTCAATTGGTGTTGACATAGAATATGTTGTTAGAAAAGGACGTGAGATGCTGGCTGAGATGGGCTATGTGCCCGGATCACTGCAATCAACCGTAAAAGCTGCATTAGAAACGGGAAACAACATGGGTATTTCCTATGAAGATTTTGTTGATACAGTTGAATGGATGGAAGAAGAGCTGCAGGACGAATGTAATGACACTGAAGCTCGTATTCCTCTTAACGAACACGGGAAGAATGTTTTATACACTTTGAATCCCCGGGAGCCAAAGTTCTTTCCACTCTCCATTTCAGCTATGGCAAAGGTGTTTTATGCGGCAAAAGAAAGCTGGACATTATCAACAAACATGTACGATGTTACCAATTACGCTTATTTTTCAAGCCATCCGGGAGAAGCCAAAAAGATAGCACAACGTATGTATGATGAAATGCACAAGATGAAAGCCAAAAGACTGGTACTTGGCGAATGTGGGCACGGAGTGAGGTCTAACAGATGGGAAGCGTCAAACTATATAGAAAAAGAGTTTCCCTTCGAAGCTATAACATCGGTGGAGCTTATGGCCGAATATATCAGGGACGGGCGCATTAAACCCGACAAGGAAAGAATAAAAGATACCGTAACGTTACATGATCCATGCAATCTTACAAGGGGCTCGGGTGTTATAAAAGAGCAGAGATACATTCTGAAAAACTGTGTGAATGATCTTGTTGAGATGACCCCGCACGGCACTGATAACTTTTGCTGTGGCGGTGGTGGCGGTCAACTGGCTATGAGCGAATATAACGACAGAAGGCTGAAAATTGCCGAACTGAAAATAGGGCAAATACGCAAAACAGGCGCAGTCATAGTGGCTACCCCGTGTCATAACTGCATTGACCAGCTGATACAAATCAATGTTACTTATAACCTGAACGTACAGATAAAAACATTAGCAGAAATAGTTGCCGATTCTTTACCGGTTTAAAAAAGATCATTGAAAATTATTAACAATCTAAGTCATGCAAAATTTGATATATCTTGATAATGCGGCTACAACATTTCCGAAGCCCGAAGAAGTTTACAGATTCATGGATGAGTTTTACCGCGACAATGGTGTAAGTCCGGGCAGGTCGGGCTTTGACGCATCATTGGAGGCTGAGGAGCTTGTTGCTGAAACACGCAGGATCATGATGGAATTTTTAAACGGCGACGGTGATCCCGACAGGCTCACCTTCAGTTACAATGCCAGTGACTCGCTGAATATGATAATACAAGGTCTTGCCAAAAAAGGCGACCATGTCGTTACAACGATGCTTGAACACAACTCCGTGCTGCGACCTCTGCACCATCTCGAACTGGAAGGCACTATTGAAGTCACTCATGTACCGTTTGACAAGCATGGATATATAGACCCCGATGATATAAAAAAAGCATTGCGTTCCAACACCAAAATGGTTGTGGTAAATCATTGTTCAAACATCATAGGCACCGTACAGCCTGTCGGTGAAATCGGCAAGATCTGTAAGGATGCCGGTGTGTTGTTTGTGGTTGACGGGGCTCAGGGAGCAGGGGCGGTCAAAGTTGATATGCAAGCGATGGGTATTGATGTTTATGTATTCACGGGGCACAAGTCGCTGATGGGCCCTACCGGTATCGGCGGCTCTTACGTGATGAAGGATGTCACGGTCAAATATACGCGATTCGGAGGTACGGGGGTACGTTCGGCACAACTTACGCATCTTGAAGAATTCCCATACAGGCTTGAGTGCGGCACACTCAATATGACCGGTGTAGCAGGATTAAACGCGGGAGTAAAGTGGATAAATAAAACCGGTATTGAAAAGGTACATAATCATGAATTGGCACTATGGGACAGGCTGAGAACAGGATTGCAAAAAACAGACAGGGTTATAACATACTGCGCCGAAAACACCGAAAACCAAAACGCTGTGCTGAGCTTCAATATTAAAGGCATACCCGCCGCAGACGTGGGTATGATGCTCGATGTTGATCATAACATCGCATGCCGCACAGGATTGCAATGCGCACCTAAAGTGCATGAAATAATAAAAACCATAGATATTAAAGGAACAGTAAGATTCGGCATAGGACCATTCAATACGGAAGAACATATAGATGCGGCAATTAACGGTGTCAGCGAAATTGCTTCAAACAACGCACTGAAAACCCAAGCTCCTTAAGGAGATAGTATTGGCTTACATTGCCGTTGCCACGACCGATGCTTCTGGACCATGCGGTTATCGGTGAATATTCGGTAGAAGACCAAAAATAACCGAGGTTTCCAAATCCGTAAAAACCGCCACTGAAGCTACGGCAACCGCCCGGGATAACTGAAAACCCGAATTCATCCGTGCCGTAATGCGTATCATGCGAATTCCACCTCGGATGCTCATCCGTGTCACAATCTCCGCCCAACGGCGATTTCACTTGCCTGCAGGATTTCAGAACATTGCCAACTCCTTCTATATCATCCACGTCATTTGATAAATCATACTTGTCCATTAAATAATTCAACAATTCCGCCCATTCATCATGAGCAGGTACACGCCAGCCTTCAGGGCAAAGCCCCCTGTTGTCATCAACCGCATGCCAGTTATATAATTTCCCGTAAGCATTAACCATTTCTTCTTCAGACTCAACACCATCAACATTATCGTGCGGAAATACGGCATAAGCACCTTGTTCTGTGCTTTCCCATTCGGAATCAGATAGCCCTGCAGGTATATCTGTACCATCGTCATATCTCGTAGTACGAAGGTTTTCCGCCATCCACTCCATGTTGCCAATAATTACGGTAGCATATCTATTACCATCAATGTCGCTGACACCATCACCGTAATCTATACTAATTTTGAAGACGGCAATAAGCGCAATATCTTCTGCAGGTATTGTTACAATTGCCGAGTCTGACCGGGGATTATCAATATGCTCCGTATCACCCGCCCAGTTGATGAACTCATAACTTTCACCGGCAGTGGCTATGATATTTACCTTTTCACCTTCTTCATATTTGCCCGCACCGTCAACACTGCCCCCTTCCCCAGGACTCACGGCAAGCGAAAGAGTATAAAAATGAACCGGAGCAGGCACATCTTCTTCTTCACAACCCCAGGCAAAAATCATGATAAGAATAGCTAAAGATAATATCCGGATAGTTCCTTTTCTTTTCATTTCGCCTATTATCTGAATAACTCCTATATAACTCTTTTTTAATTATCTCTATGGTTCACTGGTGTCTGTGGTTAATAAATAAACTTATACCGCAGAGGGATACTAATTCAAATTACCTTTGTGAACGTACTTAGTGTTTGTGAACGTACTTAGTGTTTGTGAACGTACTTAGTGTTTGTGAACGTACTTTTTGTCCGTCGTGGTTAAATTTATTACCACAAACAAAAAATTTTTCTATTGACAAAGATAATCAATATCCTGTTAAATATTATTTCAGCCTGTTTTCTTAGTTAATTCTTAAATCAAAAATCTTTAATCAATATTCGTTATTCAAAAAAGTTTAACATTATAGACAGACACTAATTAATCATTCTTATCTTTGATGTCAATTTTTTTTACAAACCATAACATATATCAACATGAAAACGCCCAATGTGCCTAAGGTCACCACACATGTGCTTAATGAGATGAAGGTGCGCGGTAAAAAAATATCCATGCTCACTTCTTATGATTATTCGATGGCAAGAATAGTTGATTGTGCAGGCATAGATGTTATACTTGTAGGTGATTCGGCTTCCAATGTTATGGCAGGGCATAAGACCACTTTACCTGTTACTCTTAATGAGATGATCTATCATGCATCATCTGTTACACGTGGGTCTGAAAGAGCGCTTGTAGTTGTCGATCTGCCTTTTGGCACATACCAGGGTAACTCGAGGAAAGCCCTGGAATCCGCTATAAGGATCATGAAAGAATCTTCAGCAGACGCAGTAAAACTAGAAGGCGGCGGTGAAATAATAGAATCGGTAATTCGTATTCTCTCCGCCGGTATACCGGTTATGGGTCATTTGGGGCTTACCCCGCAATCAATTCATAAGTTTGGTACGTACAGGGTAAGGGCAACAGAACCCGAAGAAGCCAAAAAAATAATTGCCGATGCACAACTACTCGCAGATACCGGTTGTTTTGCTTTAGTGCTTGAGAAAATCCCTGCCAAATTGGCTGAAAAAATCACCAAGTCAATAAAAATTCCCGTTATTGGTATAGGAGCAGGAAATAAAGTTGACGGGCAGGTTCTTGTGATTCATGATATGCTTGGAATAAATCAGGACTTTTCTCCAAGGTTTCTCCGGCGATACCATAATCTGCATGAAGAAATAAAAATGGCTGTAGAAAAATATATCCGCGATGTGAAAAATGTTGATTTTCCAAATGAGAATGAACAGTACTGATAAGATAAGTGAAGTAAAAGAAAAAGACGGGATACAGGAGGCAAAGAACACAAAACACAGGCCGGGGAGCATATAACAGACAAGTTAGACAATTCTGCGAAATAAATGGTTATGGAAATCCTGACACCACTTGCTTTCCGAATATTATACGAAGACAATCACCTGGTAATAGTGAATAAGTTACCTTCAGAGATCGTCCAGGGTGATAAAACCGGTGATGTACCCTTAAGCGACACCGTAAAAGCTTATATTGCAAAGAAATATAAAAAACCCGGCAATGTATTTTTGGGAGTTGTGCACCGTGTTGACCGTCCTGTGAGCGGAGCAGTAGTTTTTGCCCGCACATCAAAAGCATTGGCAAGGACTAATGAAATGTTGAAAAAAAAAGAAATACAAAAAAAATACTGGGCTGTAATAAAAAACAAACCCCCCGAAAAAAAAGGAAAATTAGTTCATTTCCTCAAAAAAAATGAAAAGCAAAACAAATCATACGTAGTTAAAAAAGGTACCCCGGGCAGCAAAAACAGTGAACTATTTTACAAAGTACTCTGCCAAAGCCAAAGATATTACCTGCTAGAGGTTGTACTTATAACAGGCCGTCACCACCAGGCCAGGGCACAACTGTCAGCAATGGGATGCCCTGTAAAAGGCGACCTGAAATATGGTTTTGAACGCGGTAACAAAGACGCCAGTATTCACCTGCATGCGCGTGAAATAACGTTGTTACACCCGGTAAAAAAAACAAAAATAAACATTACCGCTCCTGTGCCCGATGACTTACTCTGGAAATCGTTTGAAAACTCTTACAAGCCGGACGCAAATCTTTAGTCAAAAAATATTGTCTGAATTGTTTTTAAAATTAAAAAACTATTAATACCATCGAATTACGAATTAATATCGATTACCTATTTACCGAATACCGATTACCTCTCACCACCCGTTCACCCCGTTAAATATAAACTATTTTAAAATTATTGTTGTTTTGATCAACATCGAACCAACGTTACAACCTTGCATAATATATTACCTATGTTATTTAACGGGGTAAACCCGTTACTCTCAACGATAGCTTATAAATCAATCAGAATGTAAAAAAAATATTATTTTTCATAACATTATATAATTATTATTATTTTTGAAGTTGAAAATTTCACCGGGTCAAAATTTCAGGAAAAGCAATCAGGAATAAAACAGAACACATGAAAACACTAAAATGTCACATATTGGTATTTACCATACTTTTGTTATTTGCAGGTTGTAAAACAGAAAAAGATTTGCTTGAGGGCGAATGGGACCATGTCAATGTAGAAAATATTGAAGCTCCTTATACCTACCACTGGCATTTTTATGATGGTATAGTTACAATAAGGCAAATATGCAAGTCTGAGCCAGGCAATGTTGAAGTTGTGGATGAAGGCATATATCGTTTAAAACCTGTTTATGACAAGACCTATCTCGCATTAAGGTTTGATGACCCTTTTTTTGCGGGGCATAGCACCGATTGGCAGGTTAAGACTTTGAATAAGGAGATACTTATTATCATACACGATGATTATGGAGGTGTTTATCAACGTGAATTTGTAAAAAAATAATCAATTAAAAGTTAAACAATAAAATTTTCTTTGTATATTTCGTCACTTGTTTTCATGGTTGCAGAGGGAAAACCTATAAAAGCTTTGTATGGCTTGGTTTTCCCTTTTTTCGTATAATCAGGCCTCGTGCCCTGTTTACTGTTCGTTGTTCATTATCCATATAAAAAAGAATTAATCCATTTATGAGTAAAACAAAAACAGCTTTTTTTTGTCAGAAATGCGGCGTGCAATCTCCGAAATGGATAGGCAAATGCCCTTCCTGCCATGAATGGAATACATATGTTGAAGAGGTTTTGGAAAAACCTTCCGGCAAGTTATCAGGTTATACGAGGACAAGCACAGTTTCTGTTCGTCCGAAAAAGCTGGATGACATCAGCACAAAAGAATCGCCAAGATATAAAACCGCTATTTGTGAATTTGACAGGGTTTTGGGTGGCGGAGTTGTTGCGGGGTCGGTTATGCTGATTGGCGGCGAGCCGGGAATTGGAAAATCAACGCTTATGATGCAGCTTGCTCTTAAAGCCAAAAACATAAAGACCTTATATGTTTCGGGTGAAGAAAGCGAAGTTCAGATAAGGATGCGTTCTGAAAGGCTTGGATTGACCAACCCTCAGTGCATTATTTTTACTGAAACCGATACGGGCAACATTTTCCATCATCTCAATGAGATTCAGCCCGGCATGGTTGTGGTTGATTCGGTGCAGTCAATGATCTCACCGTCAGTTGAGTCTTCCGCAGGCAGCGTGTCCCAAATCCGTGAATCAGCTTCCGAATTTATCCGTTATGCCAAAGAGACAGGCACGCCGGTATTCCTTGTAGGGCATATAACAAAAGATGGTTCTCTTGCCGGCCCGAAACTGCTTGAACATATGGTTGATACTGTCCTGGTTTTTGAAGGCGACAGCCACCATATTTACAGGATCTTAAGGGCTACAAAAAACAGGTATGGTTCAACTTCAGAATTAGGTATTTTTCAAATGCAGGCTAAAGGGCTTTTTGAAGTCAGTAATCCTTCCGAACTCCTGATGTCTCATTATGACAAGTCGCTGAGCGGAATAGCCGTTTCAGCTACCATTGAAGGAATAAGGCCCCTGATGATAGAAACACAGGCACTCGTCAGCTCAGCAGTATACGGCACACCACAACGCTCATCAACAGGGTTTGATATACGGCGGCTGAATATGCTGCTGGCTGTGCTGGAAAAAAGATGCGGATTCAGAATAGGCGCTAAAGACGTTTTCCTCAATATAGCAGGCGGAATTAAAGTAAACGACCCGGCTACCGACCTGGGTGTGATATGCAGCATCCTGTCATCAAACGAAGACTCTCCCATTAAACCTAACGCTTGTTTTGCCTCCGAAATAGGACTCTCAGGCGAACTAAGACCCGTAACACGAATAGAACAAAGAATTGCAGAAGCTGAAAAACTGGGATTCAACGAAATATATGTGTCAAAATATAACATGAAAAATTATCATACTAAGCACGAAAAAATAAAAATCATTACCTTTAATAAAATTGAACAGGTCTTTAACAGATTATTTGCTTAATAAACCGCCCGCTTTAAGAATTTATTTCTTCGGCATACTCCCCGAAATATCTGAAATTTTCGTTAAAACTGTATATTAAATAATTGAATGTATTAAAAATGATTTATTTTTACATCCCATAAAAAAATTGAAGACTGGGGGGAGAAGAGGAGAGCGGGAGAGGGTGAGAGCGGGAGAGGGTGAGAAAGATGAAAGAGGTTGAGAAACGTACTTCGTGGCTTTTGTGGTAAAAAAATATATTTAACCACAAAGTGTTCGGCAGGATTTGTCCTTCAACCTCAGAACAGATAACTTTAAAAAGAATTATATGGGATACATATAAATAAATAATAATTCAGTAAATAAATTAAGTAAACTATTATTAAATTTAGAAAAGATGGCTAAATATGTTTGTAAACCGGAAAGATTAGTTCTTTCAGTATTATTGGTTTTCAGTTTGATCAGTGCAAGCCATGCACAAGCGCAAAATGTTTGGACACTTGAATCCTGCATAAGGCATGCACATGAGAACAATCTCAACTTACGTCAACAGGAGCTTAACGTAGAAATAGCCCGTGAAAATCTCACACAGGTAGCTTCCGAGCGGTTTCCCAACCTGAATTTTAACGCTACACATGGATATAACCACGGGAGGACAGTAGACCCTTTCACCAATGAGTTTGCAACCGAGAGGGTAAGGTCAAATAATTTCAGTGTTTCATCGGGTATGGTTTTATTTAACGGGTTTCAGATAAGCAATGCCATTAAACAGAGCAGGCTTATGGTTGATGCAAGCCGGCATGATGTTGAAGCAGTGAAAAATGATATTTCGCTGGCTATTGCATCGGCTTACTTGGAGATCCTGCTCTTCAAGGAGCTTATTGAGGTTATGGAAGGACAGCTTGAGATTACCCGTCAGCAGGCAGAACGCACAAAAAAATTTTTTGAAGCCGGCAGGGTTCCGCGGGGAAATTTGCTTACCATCGAAGCACAGGCTGCAACTGAGGAATTACAGCTTATCAATACACAAAACAATTTACAAATGGCCTACATTAACCTGGCTCACTTGCTTGACCTGCGCGAAATAGATGATTTCAGGATAGAGATACCCGATATTGAAATTGACCCCGGTGAAATAACTGACATGTCGCCGGCAGAAATATACAACATTGCCGTCAGGATTCATCCTGATGTTAAAGCTTCACAAATACGTGTTTTAAGTGCCGAAAAGGATGTGGAAATAGCCCGTGGCGGAAGATATCCTATGCTTAGCCTGCGGGGTGCATATGGAACAGGATATTCGGGCGCAAGCCTTGAAGTTATCGAAAGTACTATTGCTGAACCTAAACCCATTGGCTATACGGAAAGCGGTGAAACAGTCTTCGTCCCAACTTATGATTATCAAACTCAAATAATACCCTTTGCAGACCAGTTGGAAAACAACCGTAACAGGTCTATAGGTTTATACCTGACAATACCGGTATTCAATAACTTCCAGACACGTTCGGCAATAAACAGAACTAAAGTAGCACTGGAAAGCAGTAAATTATCAAACAGGCTTGTCCGCGACCAGGTTTTTAAAACAATACAACAATCTCATGCCGATGCAAAAGCTTCTCTCAAAAAATATGAAGCAACAAAGAAAAATGCAGGAGCCCTGGAAGAAAGCTTCAGATATACCGAACAACGATTTAACGTAGGCATGGCCGACCCGATCGAATATAACGATGCCAAAAACCGCCTCGCAGCAGCAGAATCAGAACTGCTCCAGGCAAAATATGAGTTCGTTTTCAGAATAAAAATACTGGACTTCTATATGGGTAATCCTATTAAGCTATAAGTTTAACAAGTAACGGATAGTGAGGGGGGGAGAGTGTGAGAGGGTGAGAAGATGAGAAAGGTTGAGGAGAAACGTACTTTGTGGCCTTTGTGAACGTACTTCGTGGTCTCCTTCGTGGTAAAAAATATATTTAACCACAAAGGAGCACAAAGGTTAACACCAAGAACACAAAGGGTTCTGATAAAATAGCAAGGTTTCTCTTGTCAGCTATTGAAAGCATAAAGATGAGAAAATGAGAGAGTGCGACGAAGATGGGGGAAA
>PWZB01000091.1 GCA_003567625.1 Bacteroidales bacterium
CTCCTGAAGAAGAGTGGATGTTCGTTAAATGGACAGGCAACACGGAGCATCTTGATGACCCGGAATCAGCTACGGCAACCGTAACCATGCCGGATGAAAATATCACCCTGACAGCAAACTTCCTCTATGTATCTGTAGAAGACGAAGTTATTCCGGAATTAATAGTTTTCCCTAACCCTGCACGTGATAAATTTTACATTGAATCAAATGAAATGATCAAACAGATCCGCATGATAGACATCAGCGGACAAGTAGTCAAAGATATCACCGTGGATGCATTAAATGCTGAAATTAACGTGCATAACCTGCGCACCGGAATTTACTTTATGCAAATACATACCGCTAAAGACATAATAACAAAACGTGTACAGGTAACACGCTAAATGAAACAAACCCCGGAGATTTCAGAAACCTGCAAGGTTTATAACCAAAAAAGAGGGAAGAATATTTATATTTTCCCTCTTTTTTAATTTTTTATTATCAGTCTTCCCTATACCATGCCGCATACTTAATATAATTATTGGAAATCCTTTCCAATAAATTTTCAATATGCTTTGAGTTTATGGATTTTATTTTTTTTGCGGGCACTCCACCATAAACACTGCCCGATTCCACAACGGTATTTTCCAGCAAAACACTTCCGGCAGCTATTATTGAATTACTTTCAATTTTGGCATTATCCATAATGGCCACATTCATGCCTACCAATACATTATCACCAACAGTGCAACCATGAACAACAACATTATGGGCTATGCTGACATTATTGCCTATATTAACGGGAGCCTTCTCAAACGTTCCGTGTATGACAGCTCCATCCTGAATATTAACCTTGTTACCTATACGCACATAATGAACATCACCACGAACAACCGCATTAAACCATACACTGCATTTCTCGCCCATGACAACGTCACCAATAATTACAGCATTATCTGCCAGGTAACATCCTTTACCGAAAGCAGGTGTAAAACCTCTTATTGTTTTTATCAGGGCCATATATTAATTTTTAGGTTAAGAAAAAAGCTAATGTTTTTTATTATAATACCTGGGCTCATATTTATAAGCTCGAAATACCAATGGTGTAAGGGCACACCACATACTAAAGAGGGAAAGGGCACAAAAAGTGTGTCCGTTTTTCATTTTTTTTCAGGGTAATCCAGCGAATAATGCAATCCTCTGCTTTCTTTTCTATTCATTGCCATTTTAATTATCAAATAAGCAACATTGATAATATTACGCAGTTCACATAATTTTGGTGTCAGAATTGATTTAATATAAAGTTCTTCGGTTTCCTGGTATAACAAATTCAGTCTTTTCAAAGCACGTTCTAATCGCAGGTTTGACCTGACAATACCCACATAGTTGCTCATAATTCCCTGTACTTCTTTCAGGCTTTGCGTTATCAGCACCATTTCTTCGTTAAGAACCGTGCCTTCCGCATCCCATAATGGTACTTCTTCACTGTAATTATAATTTTCAAATGTTTTGGCAGAATATTTTGCGGCTCTGTTGGCAAACACGGCAGCTTCAAGCAATGAGTTTGAAGCCATCCTGTTGGTGCCATGCATTCCTGTTGATGCACACTCACCTGCTGCATATAATCTTTTTATTGTACTTCTGCCATATTCATCTGTTTTTATTCCACCACACATATAATGTGCAGCCGGCACCACAGGTATCATCTCCTTTGTTATGTCAATACCTATTGATCGGCACTTTCTGTAAATGCCCGGGAAGCTTCTTTTAAGCGAAACTATATTTATATGACGGCAATCAAGGTACACATGGTCTTCACCCGAAAGCTTCATCTCATTATCAATAGCACGTGCAGCAATATCTCTTGGTGCCAGTGAACCCCTCTTATCATATTTTTCCATAAATTCTTGTTCTTTAGAATTTTTCAGCACAGCGCCAAATCCCCTCAAAGCTTCAGTTATGAGGAATGATGCGGCTTCCAGGGGGTTATATAAAGATGTTGGATGAAACTGTACAAACTCCATATTTTCAACCACCCCTTTGGCACGATAAACCATTGCAATACCATCACCGGTAGCAATAGCCGGATTGGTAGTGATCTGATATGCCATACCGGCACCACCGGTAGCCATTAAAGTTATTTTCGATAAGAAAGTGTTGACTTGACCGCTGACGGGGTCTAAAACATACGCTCCAAAACACTCGATACCTGTTGTATCTTTTGTTACTTTCTGCCCAAAATGATGCTGAGTGATGATTTCGACAACAAACTGCTTTTCAAATATTTCTATATTAGGATGATCTTGCAGAGCTTGCGTAAGCGCACGTATTATTTCCTGGCCTGTACTGTCTTTGTAGTGCAACACACGGTTTTCGGAATGACCACCTTCGCGTCCCAGGTCATAATTACCCGAAACATCCCTGTCAAACCGGATTCCAATATCAATAAGGTCATTAATACGGCCGGGTCCTTCGCTAATAACCATTCTTACAATCTTTTCATCACATAAACCCTTTCCGCATTGCAAAGTATCTGCTACATGCTTTTCAATACTGTCAGGCGAACGGACCACGGCAGCAATCCCCCCCTGTGCATATTTGGTTGTGTTTTCAAGCAAAGGTGCCTTGGTTAGAACAGTTACTTTACCATAATCCGCAACCTTCAAAGCATAATACAACCCGGCTATCCCTGAACCGACCACAAGAAAGTCCGTTTTTTTTACCATGACAAGTATCTGTTTATTAAAATATGAGCCCCGGCATACAGGCAGGATAAAAGCTTAGTTTATGCCAATTTATTTTGAGGCTGTATCAAAAGCTATATTGACCTTTACTCTACAAAACTTCTTTGCTTTAAATCTTTAAAATTTAAGCTGTTACACAAAGGCGTGCAGAAAGATCCTTACAAAGTTTTACAGGGTTTTGATACAGCCTCAATTTTAATTAAACAATCAATTTTTTTATGCTTTAAAAATTAAAGCATCCATAAACTGCGATTTTAAATAGATACACCCAGGATGCTAAAAGATACGGCAACACCCACAGTAACAACCGCAGCCATTACCATAAGCTTGATAAGGATATTCAGGCTGGGGCCTGAAGTATCTTTAAAGGGATCGCCAACGGTATCACCGGTAATAGAGGCGTCATGGGCCTCGGAACCTTTTCCGCCTAAATTGCCAGCTTCTATGTATTTTTTGGCGTTATCCCATGCTCCGCCGGCATTTGCCATAAATATAGCCAAAGCAAAGCCGCTTGAAATAACTCCGATCAGCA
>PWZB01000013.1 GCA_003567625.1 Bacteroidales bacterium
TATCTCTATGAACCTTTAAACCTTTGGAAAGAGCAAAATCCATTGCATAGCAGAATTGTGCTGTCCATTTAATTGCAAGATAATTAGAAACGCCACCTTGACCTAAATAATCAGATATTGAATTACGGCCAAAATTATCAGGTTCTACATATTCAGCGCCAATAAATAGCTGTTCATTTATTTCTGTTGCAAATTGAGCTTTAACAATATTTGGATGTATACCAATATTAATCCATGTTTCGGCTTCTAAAAAGAAACGTTTTAGAGAAACATTATCACTTCTCTGGTAAGTCTTTAATACAATTGGGTAATCTTGTTCTCTGTTTTTTACAAGATAAACAACTCCCATTCCTGATTTTCCTTCACCACCAAAAATGTCAAGGACTTGAAATTGTCCAATAATAATGTCTCCTTTATTATATAGTTTCATGGTAGGGGGAGTTTATTTTAAATTGCTGGCAACACCCACATAGCGTCATTGCGTTTATATCTATTATATATATTGTTTAATTCCTTCGTAACTCGCTGATTTAACGACTATATAGTATTTTTTGCTATATTCCATTATGACAGATCTTTGTCTCGGCTCTTTTTTGTTTTCAGTATATTATAAATGATCAAATTTGCCCTTTTGAACATCAAACATACTAATTTTTTAACCAATATTTCAATATTATTGTAATATTATTTATAAACGCATACCTCACCACCTCCAATAACCTGAATGTATCCTTCAATATCGTTAATCCATTCTGTAAAAACAGCTTAATCACCTGTCAGTCAAGGCGCACGAGGCATCTTGCTTCCGAAACCGGTTTCACTAACCATCCGGTCAAACGGGCTGACTACCGTACTTAATGCATCACTCACAATGTGAGTATAACGCTCAGTGGTCTTTATGCTCCTGTGACCAAGCAACTCCTGTACATATCGAATATCCTTCCCATCCTCAAGCAAATGTGTTGCAAAAGAATGCCTCAACATGTGCAAATGTACATTGCGCCTTATACCTGCCGCCCTGGCCATTTTTTTAAGTACATTCGACATGCTCGTTGTACTGTATTGCTTGCCCTGCCTGCTCCCCTCAAATACAAACACCTTTGGCTTGCACTCTTTCAAATATTCTTTGTATAAACCATGCAAATGCCTGGAAAATAAAGCATAACGGTCCCTTCTTCCCTTCGCATCTTTAATAAATATGCGGTTATTTTCAAGATCAATATCGCATAACCGTAAATTTTGTATCTCCTGCCTGCGAAGCCCCGCCGTATACCCGACAGCCACTACAAGCTTATGCTTTATGTTCTGAGTTGCATCCATCATAACCGAAATCTCTTCCAACTTAAAATAATCAGGCAGGTAAAATCCTTTGCGTGGCCGTATAGTATCCTTTTCCGAAAGGCCTTTATTGTGAACCTTTTCAAAAAAGAATTTGAAAGCATTTATAAGATTATCCTGATGTGAAGCTGATTTCTCACGATGCAAAATCAAATAATCACGTATCTCTTCATTGCTTATAAAAACAGGATGCTTATAATTAAAATAACTGAGAAACCTCATAAATGCACCCAAATACATCTTTTGTGTCTTAGGACTGTAATCAGTGCCCAGCAAAATAAGCTCATATTGTTTCTTGTAAATATCTTCCAGCCTGTAATACCCTAAAATCCTATAAAGCTTCAGCTTTAAAGAATCCACGGTGTGGGCTTTGCCATTGTGTGAAACAAGATACACGGAATGTGGATAAACATTTACAACTTCTTTTACCAACAACCGAAAATATTCTATAGCATCTTCATCAGCTCCAGGTAAACGATATCTCTTATCAAAAATGTTTTCCGAATGAACCGGCAATGAACAAATCTCTTGCAAACCCAAATTAGCATGATATACCAGAAACAACAATAATCTATCGCCCGGTGAATCTATTGCATCGCAAATCGCTTTAACCTCATGAAATGGAAGATGTAATTTCTTTTTCTTGATTTCTTTATCGTCCGATAAGTAAAAAAACATCTTATCCCTACCAAGTGTACGCTCATAATAAAACTTAATCGCTGCAATAGTTTGCCGTAAAGATGTTTCGCTCAGAAATTTCGAACGTTCTTGTATATATCCGTAAATTTCGCGATAGCTCATTTTTTCTATATCAATACCCACATTATCAGCCAGGAATTTTTCAAAAAAGCCAAAATAAATTTTACGTGTGTTCGGACTCATCCGCCTGAGAACAAATGTTTCATCATAAGCTTTTAAGATTTTTTGAAACTCTTTGGGCAGAGAAACAATCCTTTTGCTTGTTTTGGGCTTTGTAACAACAGAATTACCGGCAGGTAAAGAAACAAAATTCCTTTCCCACTGAAACCCGTTCTTTTCTATAATGGCAATAACCCTTTTATAAACTTCATTGTTCCCCGGAAATACCCAGCATTTCTGTTTTTTTAACCAAAATCCCTTTCCTGTATGCGATAAAACTTCAAATATCTTGGGATTGTAACCGTGATCTATATAAATTTTTTTGTTTTGCCTGTCAATCTTTAATAAAATTTTCCTTCCCTGTGAAGTGACGTTTTTTTCAATTTCTTTCGCAATCTCGTTATTGTTAAATACAATCTTTAACCCTTCGATAGAGCCATAAGCTCCCTTTATGTATGATTGGTAATCTTCACGATAGGGAATATGCCATAGCCTTTTTGTAGAACTGTACCTGCTGTGTGGCAATTCGCGTGTGATCATGTCAATCTCACTATTGACAGTATACTCGTATTGCAGGGCAATCCTTTTCTCCCCGCGATGAAAAACCGGATAAACTTTTAATTGATTCATGGTTAAGTCAATAATAGATCAATCAATTACAACTACCCACAGCTCCGCCTTCTCACTCACATTAAAGGGTGATTGCTTAATGTCCTCATAGCCCCATATCCATAGTATTTCTACTATATGTAAATCAATCACCATAAAAACATAATCTACATGCAATTATAATAAATAATATAATTTCATTAACAGTTTTTTAAAAAATTTTATTAACAACAGATCTCATCAATTATTGAACTCCGGCCAAAGTCCAACATTAAAAACCACCCGTTACCCGTCACTTCCCTAACCTGTGATTACAGAAGTTTGAATTTATCACGGCTTAGAATATTTCCTGAATTTTCCTACATTTGACAAAAAATCCTATGGCAATAGATCAGTCGGTACAACAACGATTCAGCTCACGGTTGGGGCTTTTGCTCAGCGCGTTAGGCATAGCTGTTGGCACGGGCAACATCTGGCGCTTTCCGCGTATTGCAGCCCAGTGCGGCAGCGACGAAGGAGCCGGCGCACTTATTATAGCCTGGCTGACCTTTTTGCTTTTATGGAGTATCCCGTTGATAATCACCGAATACCTTATCGGACGCAAATATCGCTACGGGGTGGTGGGCTCCTTTGTTAAAGGTATCGGAAAGCGTTTTGCCTGGATGGGAGCTTTCGTGGCTTTCGTCGCAACGGCTATCAGCTTCTTTTATGCCGTAATCGTTGGCTGGGCAATGTATTATTTCATTCAAATGTTGTTCTCACCGCTTCCGCAAACCAACGAGGCATCAATGCAGATATGGCAAACCTTCCAAAACTCACACATGCCGTTTGTATTGCATTTCCTCGCCCTGGCTATAGGTGTTTTTGTAATATGGAAAGGAATAGTCTCCATTGAAAGGGTCAACAAAGTCCTTATACCATTACTGGTCTTGATAATCATAGCAGCCGTAATACGCGCCCTGTTGCTCCCCGGAGCATTCGACGGCGTCGCATACCTGTTCAGTGTCGACTGGCAACAACTCAAAACACCCGATATCTGGCTTCACGCCCTCACACAAAATGCATGGGATACCGGCGCAGGATGGGGACTGTTCCTCTGCTATGCCACATATATGCAAGCAAGACACGGAGCCGTGAAAAATGCCTTTATAACAGGCTTTGGAAACAACATCATATCGCTGCTCATGGCTATTATGATCTTCGGAACAGTCTTTTCAGTCTTGCAGTTCGGACTGGGATATACCGACCCGGAAGTGTTGAACGTGATGCAAACCTCAGGGCCGGCCTCTACAGGACTTACATTCATATGGATGCCCCAACTGTTTGCCCTTATGCCGGGAGGAAATATCCTGGCAATATTCTTCTTCCTCGGTCTTGCCTGTGCAGGATTCTCCTCACTGATATCAATGCTTGAACTCAGCTCACGTACGCTGGTTGACAAAGGAATAAAAAGAAAATATGCAGTACTGATCGTTGGAGCCGTAGTCTATCTGGTGGGTGTTCCGTCTGCCATGAGCCTCAATGTGCTCAGCAACCAGGACTTCGTCTGGGGGCTGGGATTAATGGTCTCCGGCGTCTTTATTGCAATATTTGCCGCAAGGTACGGCCTTAAAAAGCTTAAAGATGATAACGGGCTGATCACAGGCGACTGGCGCCTGAGAGGATGGTGGGATATTCTGATCCGTTACTTTGTGCCCACAGCAGGTGTTGTACTGCTCGCATGGTGGATATGGCTCTCAATCACTCAATTCGCCCCCGCAGAATGGTACAACCCGTTTGCCACATTCAGCGTTATGACAGTACTTGTACAATGGGCAGCGGTTCTCATAATCTTCGCTTTGTTCAATAAGAAAATAGCCGGCTTAAAATAATTGCCTCCATATCCCCCGGATTTTAAACTTTTTCCTACTTTTGAAAAAAATTTTATGATCATGATGCGTGCATGCCTTACTTTCATAACTTCAGCGTTGTTTTTCGGTTATTCAGCCGCTCAAAGCGTTTACCTTCACGAAGCCTCCCTGCTCGAACACGAATTTGTAGAACGACTCGAAATAAAATCAGGCTCATTCTCAGATCACATCTTCACATCCCTGAAGCCTTTTTCACGAAAAAAAACTGTAAAATACCTCGAACATGCCGATACATCCATTGCAGGATTAAGCCGTACAGACCGCCTTATAATGAAACGGTTTTTTGCTGATAACCCTGAGTGGACAACTGAAAAACAACCGGCATCAGAAAGGCCGGTGCTGGGCCTTTTCTACGAATACCCTGTTGATTTTTTCCGATACGAGGAAAATGGCTTTTTTCTCTCCTTAAACCCGGTGCTAAATCTTATCGGTACATTCGAAGAAAGCACAGGGGAATTACCTTATCTCAATCAGCGCGGAGTTCAGATAAGAGGACTGATCAACGAAAAGATCGGCTTTTACTCATTTATTGCCGACAACCAGGCACGCTATCCCGTGTACGTGAATGAAAAAATATCCGACCAGGATGGCGCCATCCCCGGCGAAGGATGGTATAAACCTTTTGGTGATGACGGCTACGACTTTTTCTCCGTTAAAGGTTATTTGTCTTTCAGGCTACTGCCCAATATAGATGTGCAATTCGGACAGGATAAAAATATGATCGGCAACGGAATGCGTTCACTCTTTTTATCAAATTATTCAAATAATTACCTTTTCCTGAAATTAAACACTCAATTCAAGCGCTTTCATTACCAGAATATTTTTGCCGAGCTTGTTGACTACCCGATGCAAACCTTTGGAGGCAGGCGCTACGACAGGAAGTATAGCACAACACACTATCTGACCGCCAGAATTACCGATAACTTCCGCCTGGGCTTGTTTGAAAATGTTACCTTCGGAATAGTTGACAGTCTTAACCAGCGTGGCTTTGAAGCCCAATACCTGAACCCCATCATCTTCTACCGTGCCATTGAACACCAGATCGGCGACCCCGACAAAGTGGCAATAGGGCTCGACTGGCAATGGCTCATTGCATCAAGGTTCTCTTTCTACGGACAAATATATGTTGATGACTTCTACCTTAAAGATGTAAGGAAAGACCTGGACTCATTGCTCGTGAGAATCGGCCTCAGAAGCGAGCGCAAGTACAACAAATATGCATCGTTCAGAAATAAGTTCGGATTGCAGACAGGAGTAAAATGGATTGACGTTGCCGGTATTTCCAATCTCGATTTTCAAATAGAAGCCAACCTGGTCAGACCTTATACTTATTCTCACTTCGACACTTACGGTTCGGGGCTTCGCCCGGCTGCCAGCTATACCCATTACAGCCAGGCACTGGCTCACCCGCTGGGAGCCAACTTCTCCGAACAGGCCGCACGTATCCAATACCGATACGGAGCAAACCTTGCATTTTCATTGCAAGCATTCAAGTATAAACACGGAAAAGATATGAACGATATAAACTATGGCGGAAACATCCTAAATGACTACTCCGAAAGACCGGATGACTATGGTATGTACTTCCTGCAGGGTGATAAAATTGACGTTACCTTGCTGGATCTTATGATCAGCTGGGAATGGAAACCTAACCTGTTTTTTGATATATCAACCATGCTGCGTACCGAAAAACAAAAAAGCAACAACGCGTCAAAATCCGACCTCTTATTCTCAATAGCCCTGCGATGGAATAGCTTCCCTGTGAAACACTATTTTTAACATACAAAAGATCTATCCCTTTGCTTTTCAAAATTAAGTCCACTCTAAAAAGTATTTTCCCGCAGATGACGCAGATTTTCGCTGATAAATATGATTGATTATCAGGAGTTTATAATCTGCGCATATCAGCGAAATCTGCGGGAAACAATATTTTTGGACTTTTTAGAGTGGACTCAACTTTGGATTTTGGATTTTGAGCTTTTCCCAGTAGGGCTTTCTTCCTCTCGGGAAGAATATAGGCGCTTATCCTACGGGGTTTCCCCCATTGGATATTTGCTTTTTATAGATTTCTTTTTTATTAAGCTATCCAACGGGGTGAATCCGCGGAAAAACACTTTTTAGAGCAGACTCAAAATTTAATGAAACAGCTTTCATTTTATTATATTTGCCCCGCAAAAAAGCAATAAACCATGCCCGGAGTTTATATTCATATTCCTTTTTGCAGGCAAGCATGCCATTATTGCAATTTTCATTTTTCCGCATCATTAAAGTATAAGGATGATTTTTTGAAGTGCCTGCTCAAAGAGATAAAGCTTCAGAAAGATTTCCTTGAGCCTTTCGCCGAAAAGACCAAAGACAACAAGCTTCTTTTAGACACACTATACTTTGGCGGCGGCACTCCAAGCATATTGAAAGTATCGGAGCTTATTATGATACTCAGGCGTATATATGAATTTTTCAAGCTAAAACCCGGGGCGGAAGTGACCCTCGAAGCAAACCCCGATGACCTGACCATGGAAAAACTCATGGCTGTCAGGCAAACCCCCGTAAACCGGTTAAGCATAGGCATCCAATCGTTTCAATACGCCGACCTGAAATACCTCAACAGACCACATTCACCCGCCCAAGCAATACAATCAATAAAAAATGCATATAAAGCAGGCTTTGAAAATATTTCAGCCGACCTTATTTATGGAATACCAACACTCAACAATGATAAATGGCAGGAAAACCTGCTGACGCTAATAAATCTTGAAGTACCCCATATATCGGCTTATTGCCTGACCGTCGAACCGAAAACCCCGCTTAATATTTTCATCAAACGCGGGCAGGCCGAACAAGTCAACGAAAACCACGCAGGCGATCAATTCGAAATGATGATCAAAATACTAGAAAAACATCGATATGAACATTACGAAATATCAAACTTCGGAAAACCGGGATACTTCTCAAAACACAACTTAAGTTACTGGAAAAATATACCTTACCTCGGACTTGGCCCATCAGCACATAGCTACAACAGTAAAATAAGACAATGGAATGTCAATAACACGAAAGAATATATCAGCAGGATCGAAAAAAATATTTTGCCCTGTGAAAAAGAAACCATTTCAACACAAAAAGGATTCAACGAATATATCATGACTTCTCTCAGAACTTATTGGGGCTGCAATAAAAACAAAATCAACCGTGAATTCGGCAGTAAGTTTTTGAAACATCTTGAAAAAGAAGCATCATCGCACCTGAAAAATGGCTTGCTTATTGAAGAAAACGATAATATAAAACTTTCAGCAAAAGGTAAATTGCTTGCCGATAAAATAGCATCCGACCTGTTTGTATGATATTTCTGTAAACTGTGAGTCTGAATACGTGTTAGCAATGTGGGATGATAATGATCTGCAATGGGTGTTTGTATGATATCTCCGTAAACTGTAAATCTGAATCCTCAATCCTGATCTGCCCCCAGTAAACTAACAATCCACCCCGTTAAATGACAGATATGCCGCTTAACGGGGTAAACCAGGAAACAGAAACTATTTTAACAGGGCTGCCGGTTTTTAATACACGATTACTTTACCTGACAGCAGCTTTTTACCGACAAGCCTGTAGATATATATCCCGTGTTTTAATTCACCTGCCGGGAAAAACTGCCTGTTTCCCTTACCGTCTGCACGGTAATCCCTTAATAACTGTCCCGAAATATCATAAATAAGAAGCTCTTCAAAATGATATGAAGTATCATCCAAAACAAGTATGAACCCTTGCTTTTGACTGCTATAGTACAATTTCAAAATATCTTTCCCTTCCGGAAAAACTGCCGTCACATCTTTGATCTCAATTGTTACATCATATATGTCGCTTTCCTTATACTCATTGAATACCGATACCGGGACAAAAATATCACCTGCAAAATTTTCATGGGGATAAATAGTATGATCATCAAAATCATAATTGTCTCCTTCATAAATGGTCATATCAAAATCTTCGGGATAATCAAACAGTTCATCTTCCACATGCAAATAATCCATTTCCAGCACAAAGTGTGTATTCATAACAAATTCAAGCTCATCCTGCCCGACGATAACAGGCTCTGGTATTTCATTACATATGATCTTCAAAGTGCCTGTCAATACCAGGTCCTGGTCATATTCAACATCAACATTGATGTTTTCTTCACCCGACCATGAAAGGTCTTCAACGGTAATATAAAGCACCCCGCTCTCTTCATCAATAATAAGATGTTCGTTACCCGACCATGTGACTATATGATCATCTCCAATGATATCTTCAGTATAATCCTCAAGGTCAACAACAAGCGTTTCATGCTGATAAAAATCCAGCTCATCCGAAAAGACAGTAATTTCTTTACAAACTATTTTCAACTCACCCCTGATTATCGAGTTTACATCTCTTTCAACAACAACGACAATTGTTTCCTCGCCTGCCCATGAAAAATCTTCAACGGAAACATAAAGCACCCCGTCTTCTTCTTCAATTACAAGATTCTCATCATCAAACCAAATGATATTATGATCATCTTCAATGGTTTCTTCTGTATAATCCTGCAGGTCAACGACAAGGGTTTCATGCTGGTAAAAGCTCATCTCGTCAGGAAAATCAAACAATGCTATATCGGGCTCATCCATCCTGAAAACTGAAAACTCATCAAAATAGAAACCTTCCTGGGTAGGAGGAGGAGGAGGCCAATACCCCGTGTGGCTGCTAACCAAACGAAAACGCAATAAAATCTCCTCGCCCGCAAAATCAGTCAAATCAATAATTTCTTTTACCCAATAATCCTGGTATCCTTCATACAAAGGCTGGTTCCTGTGTTGACCCGATGAACCCCTGACCGTATGATTTCCTTCCAAAGCTATCCATGTTTGGCCATTATCATCGGAGACCATGAACTGCACATAAGCATAATCCCTGACAATATGCCATCTTGACCAAAATTCGGCGTAATAATTAGCCGGTTCTGTAAGATCTATTGTTTGTTCTGTGGTTATAGTAGTATGTGCATTAGCCGGGTAATTTGACCCCGGGCTGTCGGCAATGCTCGACGGCGGCTCAAAATAAACTTCCTGGGTAATACCCCACACACTGCTGGTCCAGTTGCTCATATCTGTACATGGATCATAGAAAACCAGATCCGGTTCCCCGAAAAACTTTGTAATAGTGTCTGTCCAAATATATTTCCCATTGTCCAAATGAACCAGAAACTTAGCTTCTTCTCCCCGGATAGTTGAAGGATGCACCTTAAAATAAACGGAACCTTCTATTTTTTCCAGTACTTCCATATCGGAAAAGCTCGCTGCTTCGCCTGTCTCTATGATGTTGCAGCTCAAAGGCTCTAAATATACTTCAAATGAAGCCTCAGGGTCCTGCCCGTAATTTATGATCTCAAATTCATAATAACCGGTATGTTCTTCAAAATGATTGGAACAAATCCGGTTTAATTCAGCATAAGCTAATGCCAGCCTTGCAAGGTAAGTATTCATCCCGACATGCCCGGCACATATTTCTTCTATACGATGCATCGGCGGCCAGAAACCGTCCGCCGCACTGCCCGCCTCCGGAGTAAACGCAAATACTTTATCCTTGGTTTCCTGCTCACCATAAAACCAATCATCTGACCCGCCATTAACAAAATAACTCAAAGTTTCATATGCTGTTCCGAAGACATATTTGTTTTCCCTGGTCATTAGATTTGCATAATTTATAAATATCAAAGAATCGGGTGTAAGCAGATTCTCATAACCCCAGGGATAAATAAGAAGGTCGCTATACGTATGATTGTTCAGTACCAGTTTATAATCAAATTCTTCAGCTAAAATTTCCTGAAGCTCGGTTTCCGGTTCTGAGAAAGGTCCGGTGCCCCTGTATGTTTCCGCCCAGGGATTAGGCGATGAGCCCTGGTTATTGTACCCCCACATGTAGCCATAGTTACGGTTAATATCAATACCCGGAGGAGTATAGCCATGTTGACGCATATTTTTGCGATGCATGCCTCCTCCGTTAGGATTGGTTTGTTCATTACGAATATAACCGTCAGGGTTAATACATGGCACAAAATACATCTCCATATTATCAACCAGGTACTTTATTTCGGGGTCCGAATCATAGTTCTCGAGCAGATACCACATTTGAAACAACATTTGCTGCATCGAGGCGGGCTCACGTGCATGCATCAATGCCGTATAAAGCACACGCGGCTTATCCTGCAAATTGCCGGGATCATTTGATATCCTTGTCCAGTAAACAGGCCTGCCCTCTATCGAATTGATCGTTTCGCTGATGGGCTGCCGTTCTTTTATCAAATGTGGAAAAAGATCCACCATCTCATCAAGCTCATCCAGAAGCTCGGAATAAGTATGAAAGCCCCCCATCGAGCCAAGCTTGAAATTCTCCGGCGTCTCATACCTGCGATGTACACGGTCGTCATCACGCCAGCTCCGCATTATCGAATCGGGATCAAGCCCCTCATTACGCTCCTCGTAATATCGCGACATGTCTTCTATCAATATTTCATACTCAAAACCGGCCTCCTCGATACTTTCTATCTCACTTTCCGAAAACTCACCAACCATGTATTCACCGGGATGATAAGCTCCCGACTCAAGAGCCAAACCCAAAGATGCAAGCTCCATCACATCTTCCTTTTCATCCAAAAAAATCATTATACGATGATGAATAATCCGGTCAGACCCGGCTAATACAACTCCTGAACCTAATAAAAAAATAAAAACTAAAAAATAATAACGGTACATAAAAAAAAGGTTTAGTTAAATAAATATTTGTCTGTGTAATTTATAATCGAATGTTTTCACTGTTTAATGACTTTATTCCAAATACCGTAAATAAAACGAACAACCGGCTCATTTATTCTTATATTGAGCATTGTTTCCGTTTTGTCTTAATTTTAATGCCGCTAAAATAGTTTTTTTTTAATGCAAAAGACTAAGTATTTCTACTTCATGGGTAAATTCAAATAAATTTTTTGAAAAACATGAGGCAACAACCAAGAGAACGAAAGATAAAATCAGATGTCCCGGTTTTTTCAAAATATGAAATACATCTTTAAGAAATTATACTATTAATGTTTAAATAAATTGGCAAACAGCAATTGCAAATTACCTATTGAGAATTGAAGCAAATTCTAAGTTTTATCTTAATTTGTTTACCTTGCGTAACGATGAGCAATTTTTATTAACATTATTTATTTTTTTATATTTGCAGCCTGTCGTTTCATTGAATTCTTAAAAATACTAATATTAATATATGGTTTAATCCTTAAAACTGAAACATCTTGTATAAATTAGAAACAAAAATTGATATAAATTCTGAGGAGTTCAAAAAGAACAAGGAGGCATTTTTAAAGCAATTAAATGGTTACAAAGAAATCCTCAGAGAAGTAAAAAAGGGCGGTACTCCGGTTGCAAGAGAAAGACACAAGTCGAGGGGTAAGTTATTAGCCCGGGAGCGTATTGATCTTTTGCTTGACCCCAACACACCTTTTTTGGAGTTGTCCCCACTGGCCTCATACGGCATGTATGATAATCAATTTCCTTCTGCCGGCATTATCACGGGTATTGGTGTAATACACGGGAAAGAAACGGTTATTGTAGCAAATGATGCTACCGTAAAAGGCGGCACATACGTAAAAGAATCGATAAAAAAGCATGTCAGGGCACAAGAGGTTGCCATGGAAAACAACCTGCCTTGCATATATCTGGTTGATTCCGGCGGCGTATTTCTTCCTGAGCAGGCTAATGTTTTTCCCGACAAGTACGATTTCGGGAGGTTTTTCTTCAACCAGGCGAAACTTTCGGCAATGGGTATTCCGCAGCTTTCCATTGTGATGGGTTCTTGTACTGCGGGAGGCGCTTATGTTCCGGCAATGAGCGACGAAACGATTATCGTAAAAAAACAGGGGACTATTTTTATTGGCGGACCGCCTTTAGTTAAAGCCGCAACAGGCGAGGAAGTTACTGCCGAAGAGCTCGGTGGTGCCGATGTCCACACCTCAATTTCCGGCGTTTCCGACCACTTCGCAGAAAATGATGCACATGCAATACAAATATGCCGCAATATTTTCGAAACGCTTCGTGCCAGGGAAAAACAACCCATAGAACTCTCTCCCGTTGAGGAACCCGAATATGACCCCGAAGAACTATACGGTATAGCGCCAACGGATCTGAAAAAACCCGTCGACTCAAGGGAGATTATCATGAGAATTGTGGATGGCAGCAGATTTCACGAATTCAAAGAACGATATGCGCCGACAATAGTTACCGGATTTGCCAATATCATGGGCTTCCCCGTAGGTATCCTCGCCAATAACGGTGTGCTCTTCTCCGAAACATCATTAAAAGCAGCCCACTTTATTGAACTATGCACCGTACGCAAAGTACCTTTGCTGTTCTTGCAAAATATCACAGGTTTTATCGTCGGCAAACAATATGAACATGGCGCTATCGCAAGCGACGGAGCCAAATTGGTGCATGCCGTTGCAAATGCCAATGTACCCAAGTTTACCGTTATTTTCGGCGGCTCATTCGGTGCAGGCAACTACGCCATGGCAGGCAGAGCATACGAACCAAGACTTCTTTTTATGTGGCCCAATGCTAAAATCTCCGTCATGGGAGGTGAACAGGCCGCCGGAGTCCTGGTACAGATCAAACAAGAACAGCTCGCCGCAAAAGGAAAAAAACTGTCCGAAGAAGAAGCGGAAACCATGAGAAACAAAATACTTAAAACATACGAAACCGAAGGCTCAGCATATTTCAGCACCTCACGATTGTGGGACGACGGAATCATTGACCCTGTCAATACAAGAAAAATAGCAGCTATGGGAATTGCAATGTCACTTAATAAAAAATTTCCCGAACAACAATACGGAGTGTTCAGGATGTAATAGTCATTGGTCATTGGTCATTGGTCATTGGTCATTGGTCATAAAAATTTTTTTTAGTAAAATTTTAAAAATAAACCGGGTATTATTCGAATATCGAACCACCGGTTAACGATTTGCGATTTATGATGAAAACATACGAAACCATAGAGCTCAAAATCAAAGATAAAGTGGCAACTATCTGGCTGAACCGCCCGCAAGTGCATAACGCATTTAATAATAAAATGCTGGATGAACTTGTTGATAGTATTGAATATATTAATAACAGCAAAGACGTTGTTTGTGCGGTTATCCGCGGCAAGGGCAAATCATTTTGTGCAGGCGTTGATATAAACTGGATGAAAGATGTTGCAAAAAATACCTATGAAGAAAACTACAATGAAAGCCTGCGATTATCAAAATGTTTCTATACAA
>PWZB01000154.1 GCA_003567625.1 Bacteroidales bacterium
GACCTTTAATGAAAAATTACATTAACTCAACAGGATAAGGCTTCCAGCCATAACAAACATACCTCCGATCAATCCGTACAGGGCAAGGTGTGGTTTGCCATATTCGCGGGCTGCGGGCAGGAGGTGGTCAAGCGAAATAAAAACCATAATGCCTGCCACAGATGCAAAAACAAAACCAAAAACAAAATTATTCAGAAAAGGCATAAGAATCAGAAATGCCACAACAGCACCCACAGGTTCTGCTAATCCTGACAGGAATGAATATTTAAATGCTTTCTTTTTGCTTCCGGTTGCATGATAAACAGGTACTGAAATAGCAATACCTTCGGGTATATTATGTATTGCAATGGCTATTGCAATGGGCAAACCAAGCTTAAAATCTTTCAATGAAGCAATAAAAACAGCTATTCCTTCAGGGAAGTTATGTATAGCTATGGCAAATGCTGATAAAAGCCCCATACGCAATAACTTGCTGCGTTTTTTTAATTCCTCCTTGTTTGATACTTCTTCTATAAGCTTTAATTCATGGGGGTTTTCAAAAGAAGGAACTAATTTGTCGATTACTGCAATCACCAGCATACCGGTGAAAAATGCAAAAACAGTTGTCAAGTGCCCGATTCTTGTGCCAAGTTCAACAGTAAGAATATCCTTGGCTTCAAAAAATATCTCAACAAACGATATGTATATCATCACACCGGCTGAAAAACCGAGAGCTATCGATAGAAACTTTGTGCTGGTTCTTTTTGCAAAAAAAGCTATAGTACTGCCAATGCCGGTTGACAATCCGGCTAATAAGGTTAAACCAAAAGCTATGAATAACTCCTGGTTTGTATAACTTATTTCGGTCAGGTCACTCAAAATCAAGCTTTAATTAATTTTAAAAGAGAATTCTTTGGCACAAACAGCAAGAACTGTATTGTATATGCCTTTGCAATTATAACCACATTCGCTATGCAGCTCTTCCAGTGAACCTTGCTGAATAAAGTAATCGGGGATTCCCAATCTTTTGACTTTTGCCGAATAATTGTTGTCTGCCATAAATTCCAGAACAGCTGAGCCAAATCCGCCGATAAGCGAGTTATCTTCAATGGTAAGTATTTTTGAATAGTTTTTAAGGATATTATGAAGCAATACTTCATCCAGGGGTTTAAGAAATCTCATATCGAAAAAAGCTGCATTTATTTTATGTTCTTTTTTCAGGTCATTACATACTTTGAGGGCAGCATTGCCGACATGTCCGATTGACAGTACGGCAAGGTCATTGCCTTTCTTGAGCATACGGCCTTTACCGACCGGTATTTCTTCAAAAGGTTTCTGCCATTGTTTCATAACGCCATGTCCGCGAGGATAGCGTATAACGAATGGTCCCATATCTTTTTTCTGGGCTGAAAACATAAGGTTGCGCAATTCCTGTTCGTTCATCGGGGCTGCTATTGTCAGATTCGGCACGCATCTAAGGAATGACATATCGAATGAGCCGTGATGCGTGGGGCCGTCTTCACCTACCAGCCCGGCACGGTCAAGGCAAAATACTACGTTCAGTTTTTGTAGCGCTACATCATGCACGACCTGGTCGTAGGCACGCTGGAAAAAAGAAGAATAGATATTGCAAAAAGGCAACAGCCCCTGGGTAGCAAGCCCGGCTGAAAAAGTAACGGCATGCTGCTCAGCAATGCCCACATCAAAAGTACGTTCGGGAATCTCACCCATCATAATATTTAGAGAACAGCCTGTAGGCATTGCAGGTGTTATACCAACTATTGATGGATTCATCTTTGCAAGCTCAAGAATGGTTTTTCCAAATACTTCCTGGTATTTTGGCGGGTTATTGCGTTCGGATAAAGCTATCTTCAGCTCACCGGTTTCTTTGTCAAAAAGCCCCGGCGCATGAAACTTTGTCTGGTTCTTTTCGGCATAAGGGAATCCTTTGCCCTTGACAGTTACACAATGCAGCAATTTCGGGCCTTTAATGTCTTTGAGGTCTTGAAGTATTCTTGTCAAATGACTGATATCATGCCCGTCGACAGGGCCAAAATACCTGAAATTCAATGATTCAAAAAGGTTGCTTTGTTTTAGCAGTGTTGTCTTGATTGCATTCTCAAGCCTTTGTATCAATTGGCGTGTATTAGGGCCATACCTGCTTATTGATCCGAGGATGTTCCATACATCGTTTTTTATCTTGTTATATGTTTTTGATGTGGTAATATCTGTAAGATAGTCTTTCAGTGCTCCCACGTTTTTATCTATTGCTATGCCATTGTCGTTTAGGATAACGAGCAGGTTGGCATTTGCAACGCCGGCATTATTGAGCCCTTCAAATGCCATTCCCGCTGTCATGCTGCCGTCGCCAATTACTGCTATATGATGGCGGTCACATTCATTTTTCAACTTAGACCCTATGGCCATACCCAGGGCGGCAGAAATAGAAGTTGACGAATGGCCGGTACCAAATGAATCGTAAGGACTCTCGCTTATCGAAGGAAATCCGCTCAAACCTTTGTAACGGCGGTTGAGATGAAAATCATCGCGCCTTCCGGTAATGATCTTGTGAGCATAAGCCTGATGTCCAACATCCCATATCAACCTGTCAACAGGGGTGTCAAATACATAATGAACGGCCACGGCAAGCTCAACAACACCAAGACTGGCACCAAAATGACCCGGATTCAAACATACGGAATCAATGATAAACTGCCTTATTTCTTCACATAATATTTCCAGTTGGTCCGAATCAAGTTTTTTCAGATCGTCAGGAGAGTTTGTTTTTGAAAGCAGTATGCCGGCTTTTAGTGACATTTTTTCTTTATTCCTTGATATATATTTTATAAAACACAAAAATATAAAAATAGTTTATCGCTCACTCAATAAAATACGAAAATAGCTCGAATTAATTCCGGTATTGATCCGCAAAGTTTGTTTTTAATGTAAAAAATATGTCAACCTGATATCAGGACATGATAAAAATAATTGACATAAATCCTGGCAGTTGGTTTTAAATCGGCAGTCAGCAATCGTCAAAGTTGACTTACCAGACCGACTACCGACTACCGATAACGCATAACGCACAACGCATAACGCACAACGCATAACCGATTACTAATTTCTCCTAATTAGTGTCTGTCTATAATGTCAAATTTTTTTGATTAACGAATATTGATCAACGATTTTTGATTTTAGAAGTTGAGGGAAAATCAGGTGATTATGCCAAACTTCATAA
>PWZB01000064.1 GCA_003567625.1 Bacteroidales bacterium
ATAAAAAATTTTAATCACTATTATTATTAGCGGGCTTAATTATATCAGGGAATGATTCTGATAATTTTTCCTGCAAATTGATAACTTTAATGAGCCTGTAAAAAGAATCAGTTGATATTATGCCAATGTAATCACCGTTTTCAATGACCGGCATTATACCAATGTTGTTATTTTGCATTTCTTTGAATAATTTGAACGGTTCATCTTTTTCCGTATCTATTGTTTTTGTTTTTTTCATTATGGAGCTTACCGGGGGGATATCTTTTGTTTTTTTCTTTATTTTTTGCAGGTTATCCAGTTCCACTGCAAAATAATCATCACCTTTTTTTGCTATTGCTGACAACACATTTTCTTTCCTGCACCATTTCAGGTATTCATCAATTGTCCAGTTGGGGTCTATCAATGGTCTTTCGGAGACCAGTTCTTTGATATTTATCTTTTCGAGAGCAAATTTGACAAGTACTTGTTTATAGCCTGTTTCTGCCAGGAACATCAGGAATAAACCCATAAAGACGAACCATATACCTGAAGGAAACAAAACAATTCCGAGTGCAATAAGAATTGAGCCAAATATTTTTCCTGAGTTGGAAGCTATTTTTGTTGCTTTTTTATGGTCATCCAGGTAAGCCCATAATATTGATCTGAAAACTCTTCCGCCGTCAAGCGGGAAAGCAGGTATCATATTAAAAATTGCCAGCATGAAGTTGATCTTCGAAAGATAGTCAAACAAAGGGGTCAGATATAATCCGAGGTCGGCAATATAAAGAAAATAGAAAAACAACCCCAGCCCAAAACTTGCCAGGGGTCCGCCGATTGAAATTTTGAATTCTACCAGCGGTTTTTCAGGGTCTGATTCTATATTTGCCAGCCCGCCAAAGAAAAACAGCGTAATGCTCCTTACTCCCAGGCCTTTCTTTTGAGCGATCACGCTGTGCGCAAGCTCATGAATGAATACCGATACGAAAAGCAATAAAGCTGATGATGCTCCAAGAATCCAGTTAGTTACTGTATCAAATTCGTATCGCAAAGGGAAAAATCCCGTAGCCAGCGCATAAGTGAGTATTGCCAGCACAAGCAGCCATGAAATATGCAACCTGATTCTGATTCCCCTGATCTTTGCTATCGTTAATGAATTGTTCATAAAAAAGCATTAAAATATGTTTTTAACAAGCCTGATTTAATCCATAAATCTGACTTGATTTCTGACTTGATTATAGAGCAAATATAATAATTAAATTACTTTTGCACTAAAAAACAGGATATATGATATTAGTAACCGGGGGCACGGGAATGACAGGTTCTCATTTGTTGCTGGAGTTGATTTCGGCGGGGGAAAAGGTGCGGGTCCTTAAAAGGGAGTACAGTACAACCGGCTGGGTTGAAAAAGTTTTCGAATGGTACAGGCCGGATGATCATAAGGCCTTATTTGACAAAATAGAATGGGTTGACGGTGATTTAAATGATCTTTTGAGTTTACGTGAGGCGGTCAAAGGTGTTAAAAAGATATATCACTGTGCCGCATTGGTTTCCTATGCGCCTTCCGACAAGGCTGAGATGAAAAAAACCAATATTGAGGGCACTGCAAATCTTGTAAATGCTGCATTATATGAGAATGTTGAAAAGATTTGTCATTGCAGCAGCATTGCCGCATTGAGCCTGCCTGAAAAAGGAGAAGTTGTGAATGAAAGCTTTTTTTGGAAGACATCCCGGGATAACACTTATTATGCTATCAGCAAATTTGGTTCTGAACGCGAAGTATGGAGGGGTTCAGAAGAGGGCTTGGATATGGTAATGGTTAACCCTTCTATTATTATCGGGCCGGGTGATCCGTCCAGATCAAGTGGTATGATTTTCAAGTTTTTATTGAAAGGGTTAAATTTATACGCCAGCGGCACAACCGGCTTTGTTGACGTACGTGATGTTGCAGATGTAATGGTAAAACTTATGAACAGCGATATTAAAAATGAACGATTTATCATTAACGGGGAAAACATTTCATATAAAGAATTATTTACAAAAGTTGCAAATTGCTTAGGCATATCTCCTCCAAAATATCGTGCAGGTAAAGTTTTAGGTGAAATAGCCTGGAGGCTTGATCGGTTAAGGTGTTTGTTTGCCGGGGGCAAGCCGTTGGTAACTAAAGAAATAGCAGGTTTTATAAACAGGCAGATATTTTATTCAAATCAAAAAATCAGGAATGCGCTCAACTACCGTTTCACACCAATTGACGACGCTGTTTCAAACACCTGTGGTTTTTTAAAAAGGTATTATGACAAATAGTTCTTTCTTTTGGAAAGGAAGTATTGAACTATCACATAAAGTATCATCAATATTACTATAAAGGATGCAAATCTTCCCAGGAAGTCTCCATGTACTACATAAAAGGTTGCTTTTTGATTTTTATTCAGGCTGTTTCGCAAAAATGTCAATTCATCCCAGGATGATGCTTCCACAATATCACCTCTTTGATTAATGAATGATGATATTCCGGTATTTGCGGCGCGGGCGACAGACCTGCGGGTTTCAACAGCCCTGAGTCGTGCATATTGATTGTGCTGGCGGTAGCCCGGGGTATCTCGCCACCAGCCGTCGTTGGTAATAATAATAATAAGCTCCGAATTTTGTAATATGAACTTGTTTATGTACTCACCATAAATGGATTCATAGCAAACAAGTACGAAAACTTTGGTTGAATCCTTTGTATGAAAGGGTTTTTGGTTTTCCCATGTCGCCATGCTGCCCGGTATTCCTCCAAATTTGGTTATGAGGTCTTTAAGCGGCCGGAATAACCGGTAATATGGCATGCGTTCCACGCCGGGCACAAGCCTGGATTTTGAATAAAATTGATAATCGGCGTTTTTATCAACCATAAGAGCTGCATTGAAGACATCATAATAATTCGATGATCCCTTGATTTTGCGGGCGGTTGGCGAGGCATCAGGATTAGGCCCGTATAATTCGTAAGCCATAACCCCGCTTACCAGGTATAGGGAGTCATAATCCGATATGAAATTATTTATCCTGTTTATGGAAACATGCTTTTCAAGTTGGTTTTTGTTAACGGACTCCGGCAAAACTCCTTCGGGAAATATTATGAATTCCGTTTCGGGTGTCAGATGTTTATCGGCTAAATTGATCATCAAGTCAATTCTTTCAGCAATTTCTTTTTTTGTGCGGGCACGGTCGTACGGGTCAAAATTTGGCTGGATCATTAATATTTCAACCGGGTCATATTCTTCCTGGTATGTGTAATATTTTACAAAAGAAATGGCTGATGGTATTATAAAAAAGGATATTGTTGCGGTAATGACAAAATTTTTAAATCTTTTTTTAAAGTGATGTCCTGAGATAATTTTAATGATGGAAAAGAAGAGCAGGTTCATAATCAGTATCCACAAAGTGCCGCCGAGTGCCCCGGTATATTCGTACCATTGGATCCATTGCGGGTATCTTGCAAAAGCATTGCCAAGATTCAGCCAGCTCCAGCTTAGTTCCCAGTTCATATGCAGGTATTCGAAAGAAATCCATAATGCAATGAACGGCAGCAGGCTGATCTGAATTTGCGTTTTTCGCCTTACCAGGTGTGTTATGAAAAGCGGCATAGTCATGAATAAAGAATTGAAAAATACAGCCAGTAATACACCCGGCAGCGTGGAAAAAACTATCCAGTATGTGGTTAATCCGTTCCAGATTATAAACGTAAGCCATGAGAAAAGCAAAAACCTTATTGACGATACTTCTTTTTTGTTCCGTAATATGCTTTCTTCAATTATTAATAATGGAATAAACGCAAAAAAAATGATAAACGGAAAACCACGTTCAGGCCAGCTTAAAGAGAGTAAAATACCCGAAAGTATTGATAAAGCAAGAAACCTGCGGTTAGAATAATTTGCAAATAAGTTGCCTGTAAACATAAAGAGTTGTTTTAGTAAGTGACAAAAATACATATTTTATATAAAGCTAAATATATTAAATTATCATAAACAATGTTTTAAACTTTGTTTTAAACAAAAACATTTTATATCTTTGAAGGGGTTGCAGATTATTTTATAATATTAAACATAATAAACATATGACACGGCATAAAAATACTGAACAAAAGATTTTTGATGCTGCCACGGAGTTGTTTCTTGAGAAAGGCGTTGACCGTACAAGCGTCAGGGATATTGCAGCAAAAGCCGGTATAAACCTGGCACTTCTTAACTATTACTTCCGGACCAAGGAAAATTTGTTTAATTCGATTTTTTCGGAACTAATGAAAGAAAATACCAGGAAGCTGATAGAGATCCTTGATTCTGATTTAAGCCTTGAAGAGAAGATACAAAAATATGTGGCTGAATATACTGATGTTTTGCTTGAAAATCCTTTGCTTGTATCCTTTGTTATGGCTATACTTCACCGCAGCTGGGATAAGATCACGCAACTGGAGGCAATCAGCTATTTATATGGCACTGAGAAATTCACACAGCAACTTTTTGATGAGGCAAAAAAGGGGAATATTCGTAAAACTAATCCCACACAGTTTTTTGTTGATATGTTGTCTTTGATAACTTTTCCTTTTGCCATAAAATTACTTATAATGGATAAAGCTTCCATAACTGAAGATGAATTCAAGACATTTATTCGTGAGCGGAAAAAGCGTGTTCCGAGGATACTTATAAATGAATTGAAGATAAAATAATTGATTTCTTTATCTTCCGTTTTCGGCAGGGTATAAATCCATTGTCGGGTCACTTTGAAAAACTTTGCCCGTATCAATATTTATTATACTTAATTTTTGGCCCCAGCCTGCCCCGGTATCTGTAAGCATTACTTCACAAAACTGAACCGGTGACATGGAGTTGAAATTCAATGTTGGTGTATGGCCGACAAAAATCTTATCAAAACCGGTAATTTTTTCCCCTGTTCCTTTTTTTGTATATGCTTCAAAGACCAGGTTTCTGTCCCATGTAAATGTTTCGGGGTTTTGTTTTTCAAGGGCTTTGTTAACATCAAAACCGCCATGAACAAACAGCAGGTTGTCAGATATATAATAAGGTTTTGCGTTTTTCAGAAATTCATAATGGTTAGGATCAAAAGATCCTTTGTAGCTTCTAATCGTCGAATATCCTCCCTGGATAAGCCATATGTCGGGTGTTTTGCCGGTTTTTGCCCAATCAAGACACCATAGATCATGATTACCCATAATATATACCAGGTTATTCACCGATAGCAGTTCATCAAAACAGTTTTTTACTTCCGTATAGCCGTCGCATACATCACCAAGGCAGATTAAAAGGTCTTTTTCCCTTTTAAAGCCGGAGCGTTCAAAACACTGCAAAAGTGCTTTATGTGCACCATGTATGTCGCTGATCACAAAACGTGCCATTGTATCCGGGTTTTTTAAGACATGTAAGAAAACAATATATATAGTTTGAAAGTCATGCTAATTGTCAGACTTTTGCCATAATCGTTGCAATCCCTTAATAATTAAGAAATCACATTTAAAGATACGATTTTTTTTAGAGTTAGAGAAATTTTTGGTAGACCTGCCACCATTTATCGGGTATTTCTTCCTTGCAAGCTGTCTGATAGTCTTTGTAGGAGCAGGGGACAAGGTGTTGGCGGTCGTATTTTATTTGTAATCCGGAAGGGCAAGGAACTTCCATCCACCAGTAGTCACTTATTTTGCTTTTGTAAAAGGTTATTTCATTTTGAAAGTCTTTTAATGAGACCACATATTTTACATATTTTTTTGAATCTTTATTTGCTTTAACGGGGAAGTCATTTTTACGGTTATAAAACCCTTCAATGAAATACCAGATCATTTGAGCTACCAGGTGGGCTGTTTGATCTGCTTTATCATATTGAGGATTCATCTCGTAAAATCCGATTGAAGAAAGTTTATCGCTTAATCCGGCATATCTTATGATCCGGCAGGCTTCTTCGCCAAAGAAGCCGTTGGGTGAAGCATTGGCTTTAGCCGGCGCATCGGATTGCCGTATGCTTGATATGTCAAACGATAGCATATCTCCGTTTCGTACTATTGGCTCCACTTCTTCAATATTCTGGCGTACATAACCAAGACGGTAAACGTCAAAATATAGCTTTTCCATCAATGCCAAAGCATCCTGATCAACAAAATAGGTTTGATAACCAATGTTGGTAAAATTAAACAGATAATTCGGCTGATGTGTAAAAACAGCGCTGAGATAACTTGTGTTAGTTATAGTATCTTTATTTGTTCCAAGGTCGAAAGATGAATCTACTGTAACTATATTAATTATCCGGCCTAAAGATTCATAAGCAAGGTAATTGGCATAGGTCAAATCCTGGCTTCCGCCAATTATTACAGGAACGATTTTGTTTTCAATAAGAGATGCAATAACAAATTTGACGGCGGAATATGTGTCTTTTACTGTTTCACCGGGAATAATATCACCTAAATCTGCGATTTTTGCTTTAAAATTACCATTAAAAAGCCGGTACAAGTATTTTCTGACATAATCGGGAGCGAGCCGGCATCCGGCATTGCTTATACTATTACGGTCTTCCTTGATCCCAATAATTGCTAAATCGGTATTTTCAAGATTGGGAAACCTGTTTTTACTGTAATATGTCGTTATGTTTTCAGATAAAGAGAGCGGATGTTTCACTTCAGGTAACTGAAGGGCTTTTTTATCAACGGGCTCAAGAAAATCAGTTACTTCCATGATAATGCCATGATTTTAAAACTATTTTTTTGTTTTACCGGTATTTTCTTTTCCTTTTGTACGGGTTTTTTTACCCGGGGTTGCCTGTTTTGTTAATTCTATGCATTCTTCGTATGTTAAAGCTTCAGAATCCATGCTTTTTGGTATCCTGAAGTTTTTGCCCCTGTATGAAAGATAGGGGCCCCAACGCCCCCTGAGGATTTGTATTTCGGGGTCCTTATCAAAGCTTTTAATAACTTTTTTCTTATCGGATTCCCTTTTTTCTTCAATTATTTCTATTGCTCTTTCCTGTGCTATAGTAAAAGGGTCATCGCCTTTTGGTAAAGAATAGAATTTATCGTCAAATCTTATATATGGTCCGAATCTGCCGATAGATGCTACAATATCTTTTCCTTCATAAGTACCCAGGGTACGGGGTAACTTAAAAAGTTCAAGTGCTTCCTGCAAAGTGATCGTTTCAAGTCTTTGGGTTCTCAGTATAGAAGCAAATTTTGGTTTTTCCTCTTCTTCAGCATCCCCGATTTGAATCATAGGCCCGTATCTGCCTATTTTGGCATAGACATTACGGCCGCTGACGGGGTCTTTTCCAAGCAACCTTTCTCCTGAAAATTTTTCCGATCTTTTTGTGGTATCCTCAATTTTGTCGTGAAACGGGTGGTAAAAATCATCAATAACTTTAGTCCATTGATTATATCCTTGTGCTATATTGTCAAATTTCTTTTCGAGGCCGGCTGTGAAGTTGTAATCCAAAATATCATCAAAATATTCAATAAGGAATTTGTTGACCACCAAGCCCAGGTCGGTAGGGAATAATTTATTTTTTTCAACACCGGTTTTTTCGGTTTTGACAGTTTCGCTGATATTATCGTTTTCAAATAATATAAAATTATAGGAGCGTTCTGTTCCCTCCCTGTTTTCTTTTACAACATAATCGCGTTTTTGTATAGTTGAAATAGTGGGTGCAAAAGTTGAAGGCCTTCCAATGCCGAGTTCTTCAAGTTTTTTAACAAGGCTGGCTTCGTTGTACCGGGGAGGATGCTTCGAAAATCTTTCTATTGCATTGATTTTGTCCAGTTTAAGTTTTTCGGATTCTTTTAATGGTGGTAATATTCCTTTTTCATTTTCTTCTTCTTCGTCGCTCGATTCAATATATACTTTCAGGAATCCGTCGAACTTAAGCACTTCACCTGACGCCTGAAATTTATGATCTGAAGTTGATATGCCGATTGTAACATTGGTTTTATCTGTTAATGCGTCACTCATTTGAGAAGCTATTGTTCTTTTCCATATCAATTCATAAAGTTTTTGTTCTTCATGGCTACCTTTAATATTTTCAATATTAAGATAAGCGGGCCGGATAGCTTCGTGTGCTTCCTGTGCTCCTTTTGATTTGGTGGCATATTTACGGGTTTTTACATATTTTTCGCCGAATTGTTGTAAAACGACTTTTTTTGCCATGCCTATTGCTGTACCGGAGAGGTTTACCGAGTCGGTACGCATGTAAGTTATTTTACCCGACTCATAGAGCCTTTGAGCTACGGCCATTGTACGTGCTACTGTAAAACCAAGTTTGCGGCTTGCTTCCTGTTGAAGCGTGGAGGTGGTAAAAGGTGCTGCAGGCGATTTTTTTGACGGCCTTGTTTCTATCTTTTCAACCGTATATATGGCACCTTTGCATGATCCCAAAAATTCAAGCGCTTCTTTTTTAGTTTTGAACCTCCGGGGTAGCTCGGCTTTAAAATGATGTTTTTGCGCTTTGTCTCCGGTATAAAAATATGGAATTACCTTGTATACAGATTCGGATTTGAAATTTTCTATTTCCCTTTCTCGTTCAACAATAAGCCTTACGGCTACCGATTGCACTCTGCCGGCTGAAAGAGAAGGCTTTACTTTTTTCCAGAGCAATGGTGAAAGTTCAAACCCGACAAGCCGGTCGAGAATACGCCTGGCTTGCTGGGCATTTACAAGGTTATCATCAATCTTTCGGGGATTTTTAATAGCTTCTTTTATTGCATTTGGTGTAATCTCATGAAAGACTATGCGTCTGTATTTTTCTTCATCCAGCTTCAGGCTTTCGGCAAGATGCCACGAAATCGCCTCACCCTCACGATCCTCATCCGTTGCAAGCCAAACCGTCTCAGCATCTTTTGATAATTTTTTTAACTCTTTTATTATATTTTTTTTATCAGATGGTATCTCATAATCGGGCTTAAAATCATTTTTAATATCTACGCCCAAATTGGTCTTTGAAAGGTCACGTACATGCCCGTAGCTTGATTTTACAAGATATTCCTTGCCTAAAAATCTTTCAATGGTTTTGGCTTTTGCAGGCGACTCGACGATTACCAGGTTTTTTGTCATAATAATTGCTATTGTTTTCCGGTTAAAAGGTTGTAATACTTTATTATTTTAATTTAAAATTATAAATCAATATATTTTTTCACTACTGTCCGATTAAAATAAATTATCGAGAGCCACAAAGCTTGCACTTAGAGTCTCCATGGCATAAAAGAAATATAAATGTTACCATCGAAACAGTCAATTTTAATAAAATTGTTATCAATATTGATATTCATGAGTTTCAAAAGATTTTAACAGGACAGCAGTGATATTTTTTTTAGCTTGCAAAGAAAACAAAAGGTTTTTTACAAACCACAACTTTAATAAAAATTTTAAATTATTTAACCTATGAAATTAAGTACCTTTGCCTTGTGAAACCCATAGCAGTCAATATTTCCAATAAACAAATGACAAAAAAATTATTCATAGAGACTTTTGGATGCCAGATGAATTTTTCTGACAGTGAGATAGTAGTATCTATTATGAATGATGATGGTTATGAAATAACTGATGATGTGTTTTTGGCTGATGTGATTTTTCTTAACACTTGTTCGGTTCGCGACAATGCCGAGCAAAGGGTTTTTAAGCGTTTGCGGGAATTGAAGTCATTGAGGAAAAATAATTTGTCTTTAGTGATTGGCGTGCTGGGTTGTATGGCAGAGAGGATGAAAGAGTCTTTATTGGATGAGCCGGTATCCGGTATACGAATAGATTTGGTAGCCGGTCCTGATGCTTATCGTGATTTGCCTGAAATGATAAGGGATGTTGAAAGCGGTCAAAAAGCGATAAATGTTATTTTGTCAATGGAAGAGACTTATGCTGATCTGACGCCTGTAAGATATTCTTCCAATGGTGTTTCGGCTTTTATTACCATAATGCGTGGTTGTGAGAATTTTTGTTCGTACTGTGTGGTGCCGGGTGCGAGAGGCAAAGAAAGGAGTCGTGATCCGGACACAATAATCCCGGAGGCTAAACAGCTTTATGAGCAAGGTTTTCGTGAAACTACCCTTTTGGGGCAAAACGTCAACTCCTACCGGTGGGAATGCCCTGTTGCCGGGAGAACTATTACATTTCCTTATCTTATAGAGCAAATTGCGGGCATCTGTCCTTCAATGAGGATACGTTTTGCTACTTCACATCCAAAAGATTTGTCTGATGAGCTTATAGAAGCAATTGCCGCACATTCCAACATCTGCCGTTCGATACACCTTCCGGTACAATCAGGCAGCAATGCTGTTTTGAAAAGGATGAACCGCAAATACACGGCAGAATCATATATGGAAAGGATCGCTGCCATCAGAAAAGCTATACCACAATGTGCTGTTACTACTGATATTATTGCCGGCTTTTGCGGTGAAACAGAAGAAGACCATCAACAAACACTGAAATTGATGAAAGATGTAAAGTTTGACTTTGCATATATGTTCAGATATTCGGAAAGGCCCGGGACGCCTGCTGAAAAATCTTATCCGGATGATGTACCTGATGATACTAAAAAAAGAAGGCTTGAAGAAATAATCCGGCTGCAGCAGAAATTATCGCACGAAAGTAATAAACTTGATATAGGCAGGGTTTTTGAAGTGCTGGTGGAAGGTCCTTCAAAAAGGTCGTCGGATAATGTAATGGGAAGGAATTCACAAAATAAGGTTGTTGTCTTTAAAGATGAGGGTTATAAACCGGGCACTTATGTGAAGGTGAAGATCAATGAATGCACATCAGCCACTTTGATTGGCGAAGCTGTATAGAATGGAAGTTATTTGTTAATTGTTCCCAGGAAAGTTTTTGCAAACAGGATATCTTCAGGCGTGGTTATTTTGATATTTTCCCTGTTGCCGTCCACCAGGAATATTCTTTCCCCTTTTGATTCAAGCACAGATGCATCATCGGTAAAACTTTCCCTGTAGTTTTGATTATAAGCGGCTTTAATATTATCAGACCGGAACCCTTGCGGTGTTTGTACGATTTTCAGTTTATTACGGTCATAGTTCTTACTGTCGGCTCCTTCCACCAATCTGACCGACTCATTAATATCAATGACAGGAATTGCATTTCCGAATTTTTCTGAGAAATTAAACACCTTTGCAATTGTTTTCCGGCTGACCAGCGGGCGTACACCATCATGTATAGCAACAATGCAATTGCCAGGTATATATTTCAATCCGTTTTTCACTGAATGAAATCTGGTAGGCCCGCCCGGAATTATGAGATGTTTATGTAAAAACTTATGTTTTTTGCAAAGCTCTTTCCATGTTTTGATAAGGATTTCGGGAAGCACGAGGAAAATTTCAATATCGGGTGCATACCGGAGGAAAGAGTTTATGGAATGAATTAATATGGGTTTTCCATCAACAGCGATAAATTGTTTCGGAGTTTCCGAACCCATTCGCTCGCCTTTACCTCCTGCTGTTATTAGTACTGCTTTTTCAGCCATATTTTATATCATATAATCAGCATAGCATCGCCATATGTAAAAAACTTGTATTTTTCTTTGATAGCTGTTTTATAGGCTTTCATTAGGAAGTCGTACCCGGCAAAGGCTGCCACCATCATCATCAGGGTTGATTGGGGCAGATGAAAATTTGTTATCATACAATTTGCCACCTTGAAATCATAAGGGGGGTAAATGAACTTGTTAGTCCATCCTTCGTTGGGTTTTATATACCCGGTAATGGATACCGATGATTCCAATGCTCTCATGGTGGTGGTTCCTACCGCACATACTCTTTTACGCCGTTCTTTCGCTTGATTGACTATTTCGGTGGTATTTTCTTCTACTTTGAATTGCTCGGAGTCCATTTTGTGCTTGCTGAGATCTTCAACTTCTACGTTTCTGAAATTTCCCAGCCCGGCATGCAATGTTATATCAGTAAAAGTTATGCCCTTTATCTCCAGCCTTTTTATCAGCTCGCGGCTAAAGTGCATTCCTGCTGTAGGTGCTACAACAGCCCCCTCACTTTTTGCAAATATCGTTTGATAACGTTCTTTGTCTTCAAGCGTTACAGGCCTGTTTAATATATGTTTTGGTAAAGGTGTTTCACCTAAAGATTCGATGGTTCTTTTGAATTCATGGTATGTGCCGTCGAAAAGAAATCTGATTGTACGCCCCCTGGATGTGGTATTATCAATAACTTCGGCAACAAGATTTTCGTCTTCTCCAAAGTAAAGTTTATTGCCTATACGGATTTTTCTGGCAGGATCAACCAAAACATCCCACAATCGTGCTTCACGGTTAAGCTCCCTGAGTAAAAAAACTTCAATCTTCGCACCGGTCTTTTCCTTCGTACCATATAAACGCGCCGGAAAAACCCTAGTATTATTTATTACCATTATATCACCATCATCAAAATAATTAAGGATGTCATTAAAAACTCCATGATCAATGGTCTGTTTTTTTCTGTTAAGAACCATTAAACGTGAATCACCACGATTCTGAGAAGGATATTGTTCTATTAATTCCGATGGTAAACTTAATCTAAAATCTGACAATTTCATCTTCATTCTGTTTATTATTTATTGTAAATAAATAGAAAAACAATTTGAAACCAATAACATTGTTATTATGAAAACAATGTTAAAGTCAAATTGTTGGATGGAACAGTAGGCTATTGTTTTCTGATATGTTTATCCAACTGAGCAGAAATTGATTTGCTAAATATTAATATAAGCAAAGATAATATTTGAAAACCGCGTTGTCAATACCTTTTCAGAAAAAAATATAATATCAGATGTTTAACATGGCTGATGCATAATATATTGTTTATAAGAATTTGAGAATATTAAGCAATTTATGATTTTTTAACATTAGAGTATGGTTTATTTTTCAGCCGGCAAGTAAAGCTTATTTGATAAAACGGATATTTATCGAAATATTAGGAATTCAGTATTTCTCATTTTTAATCAAATCTTCAAATTTGGTTATACTCCAGGCGTCATTTAGGTGGTATTTTCCAATTCTGATGCGTTTCAGACACTTCAGGTGAGCTCCTGATCCCAGTTTAAATCCGAAATCACGTGCAACAGACCTTATATATGTGCCTTTACTGCACACTATATTGAAATCCACTTCAGGCAGGGCAATCCTTTTTATTTCAAAGCTTGATATGTTAATGGCGGCTGGTTTGATTGTTGTTTCGCACTTTCCTTTTCTTGCATATAAATAAGCGCGTTTACCGTCAATTTTTTTTGCAGAGAATAAAGGCGGATACTGTTCTGTATCCCCTGTCATTTTTTCTGCAGCTTCTTTGATAATTTTTTCAGTAATATGGCCGGTAGGATATTCTTTGTCGGGTTTTGTTTCAAGGTCGAATGACGGCGTAGTAGCACCTAGGTAAAATGTGCCGTCATATTCTTTTTCCATGTTTTGAAATTCCTGGATTGTCTTGGTCTTTTTCCCGGTACATATTATCAGCAATCCTGTGGCAAGAGGATCAAGTGTGCCGGCATGTCCGATTTTGATTTTTTTTATATCGAGTTTATATCGCAGCAGGGATTTGATCTTGCTGATCACGTCAAAAGATGTCCATTTGTATGGCTTGTCAAAAAGCAATACCTCACCAG